>JBKPRL010000316.1:0-16562 GCA_046734535.1 bacterium
GCCCCCGCACCCGCTCGTGGAAGAGGAGCGCGGCGAGCGGCACCACCGCGACCGGTACGAGGCTGCCGATGAACTCCGCGTTGGCGACGCTCGTCTTCGTGACCGCGACGAAGAACAGGGCGATGTCGGCGGCGAAGAACACGGCGCTCGGGCCGGCCAGTCGCGTCGCTCTCTTGGAGAGTCGACCACCTCGGCGGTGCAGGACGACCATCCAGATCGCCGAGCCGAAGATGAGCCGCCAGGCGGCCGTCGCCAGCCCGGGCGCGCCGATCTCCTTGACGATGGTCGAGCCGAGCGACAACCCGAACTGCGCGCACAGCACCGCGGCCAGGGCGAGCGTCGCCCACCGGCCAGGCGATCGCACTGCGGCCGCAGGTGCGGTGGTCACCCCTCGCCGTCGCGGTGGATGTCCGGTTCGAGGTAGATCAGGCGCGCTGCGGGCACCGCCTCACGGACACGGGCTTCCGCCTCGTTGATGGCCGACGCGAGCTCGTGCATGGTGAGGCAGTGGTCGAAGTCGACCTTGGCCGCCACGAGCAGCTCGTCCGGCCCCAGGTGCTCGGTGCGGAGGTGGATCAGCTTGTTCACCTGGTGGTGATCCGTGAGGGCGTCGACGATCTCGCGCTCCATCTCGGGCGAGGCCGACTCGCCGATCAACAGGCCCTTCATCTCCACGGCCAGGAAGATGGCGATGACGCAGAGCAGCACACCGATCGACAGCGAGCCCAGCGCGTCCCATCGACCGTTGCCGGTGACCTTGGCCATGACCACGCCGAAGAGCGCGAGGAACAAGCCGATCAGCGCACCCGAGTCCTCCAGCAGGACGACGGGTAGCTCGGGCGCCTTCGAGCGCCGGATGAACCCGAGCCACGAGCTCCGGCCCCGCAACGGTGAGGCCTCGTGCACGGCGGTCCGGAACGAGAACCCCTCGAAGACCATCGCGCCGAGCAGGATGCCGACCGCCCACCACAACGACTCCGGCTCGTGGGGGTGACGCAGCTTCTCGATGCCCTCGTAGATGGCGAAGGCGCCACCGAGCAGGAACAGCACCTGGGCGACGATGAAGCTCCAGAAGTAGCGCTCGCGCCCGTAGCCGAACTGGTGGTCGGGGGTGGCGCTCCTCGCCGCCCGATGCCCGCCGAACAGCAGCAGGGCCTGGTTGCCGGTGTCGGCCAGGGAGTGGACACCCTCGGCGAGGAGGCTGGCCGACTGCGTCACGGCCCACCCCAGGAACTTCATGAGGGCGATCCCGAGGTTGGCCAGCAGGGCCGCGATGATGGCCCTGCGGCTGCCCTCGTGCACCGACGTAGGTTGGCACAGCCACCTGCGAGCAGCCATGGTGGAGCGGCCGGCGCGACGAGGGAGGGAGCGGATGGGACAGCTCGACGGACGGGTGGCGCTCGTCACCGGTGGGGATCGCGGGATCGGCCGCGGCATCTCCGAGCTCCTCGCCTCTGAGGGCGCGGCGGTCGCCGTGAACTACCGGCGTGACCAGGAGGCCGCCGACTCGACCGTGGCGGCGATCGCGGCCGCCGGTGGCATCGCCCGCGCGTACCAGGCCAGCGTCGACGACGCAGAGCAGGACGCGCACATGGTCGAATCGGTCGTCTCCGACCTCGGCGCGATCGATCTCCTCGTCAACAACGGCGGCGTCGCCAGCCGGGGCCACGCGGTCGCCGACACCGATCCGGCCGAGGTGGCCCGGGTGATCGGCATCCACGCCATCGGGCCCCACCACCTGTGCCGGCTGGTCCTACCGTCCATGCGCACCCGGCCCCGGGGCGACATCGTGATGGTGTCGTCGGTCGCGACCTCCCACCATGCCGGCAAGGGCGCCCCGTACAACATGGGCAAGGCTGCGCTCGAGGCCCTCGCCTTCACCCTGGCCAACGAGGAGCGCCAGCACGGCATCCACGTCAACGTCGTCGCGCCCGGCCTCGTCGACACGGACATGGGCCAGCGGCTGGCCCGCGCCATGTCCGGCGTGACCGATCTCCGTGCCCTCGACGCCACGTCGCCCTTCGGACACGTGTGCCAACCCGTCGACGTGGCCCGGGTCGTGCTCTGGCTCTGCAGCGAGGGCGCGGGCTACGTCACCGGCCAGCGCATCGAGTGCGACGGTGGCGGCACGCTCACCAGCTACTGAGTCGGTCCGCTGACGGTGCGGGTGGCCGGGAGGCTCAGGGCATGCCCAGGCGGAGCCAGCGGTCCAGGATGCGCCGGTCGCCCTCGACGGTCAACGACTCGGTGTCTGCGGGCAGGCGGCGCCACAGGACGAGGAGCAGGTCGGACGCCGAGCCGCGCACGTTCACGTCGGCCGTGATGCCTCCGTCGCTGCGGCTGACGCTGAAGACGCCGTCATCGGTCCAGAGGGTCCACGGCTCCGCAGGTCCGTCCGTCGCCACCAGCCGGACGGAGCCGCCGATGTCGATGCCGTCACGTTCGCCCAGGATCGTCGTACCCCAGACCTCGAGCAGCTCGTCGATGCCGTCGGCGGCCAGCCCGGGCTCGATCGGTTCGGGCTGACCGACCGCGCGCTGCGCGTCCCAGCGGTGGACGGCCGTCTCCTGAGCCTGCCGGCGGGGCCAGAACCGCCCGACGTCCGGGTAGGCGGAGAAGTTCCAGACCGGCGCGTCGTCGTCGACCGCGGCCAGCGCGTCCGCGAGCGGCCCCACGCCGCCATCGAACCAGTCGGCGATCGCCTCACGCTCGCGCGGCGGCCGCTCGAGCGCGCTCCGGTCAGGCTCCGCGCCCGTCACCACGGCCACCGTCGCCCAGCGGTGGACGCTGCCGACGTGGCCGACCAGCCGGGCCAGGTCCCAGCCGGGGCAAGCCTCCACGGCGGCGTCGAGCGGACCGGCGTGCGCCACCGCTGAGAGCGCCTGGGCCTCCCGGCGGACCGCGGCGACGTAGTCGACGGGCTGGGCGGCTCGGCGATCGGGCACGGTCGGAATGTACCGGTCGTCGGTATCCTGTGGGCATGAGCGCCACCGACGCCGCCACGTCGACAGAGCAGGTGCTGACGGTGACCGAAGCTGCGCTGGCCGCCATCAACGAGCTGCGCGATGCCGAGCCGGACGGTGAGCACCTGGGGCTGAAGGTCGAGATCGTCGACCGGGACGGGCCCGAGTTCCGCTACGACCTCTACTTCGAGACCGTCACGAAGACGGCCATCACCGACGTCATCCGCAACCACGACGGGCTCAAGGTCATCGTGGCTGCCGGCGACGTCGACGACCTCGCGGGCGCCGTGCTCGACCACGAGCTGGGCCAGCTGGTCATGCGGAACCCGAACCAGCCGCAGCCCCTGCAGCTCGGCACGCTCACGACGACCGACGACGTGGCCGCCGAGGTGCGCGCCGTCGTCGACGAGCAGGTCAACCCCGCGCTCGCCGCGCACGGCGGCTTCGTGACGTTCATGGGTCACGACGGAGAGGGCAAGGTCTACCTGACCATGGGCGGCGGCTGCCACGGCTGCTCGATGAGCCGGATGACGATGCTCCAGGGCGTGGAGACGATGATCACGGAGGCCGTGCCGGCCATCACCAAGGTCATCGACGCCACCGACCACACGACCGGCGAGAACCCCTACTACAGCTGACCCCCGGGGCCGGTGGTCGGCCGGCCGTCGGCCGCGGCTCGACGCGCGTCAGCTGACCGTTCACGGCCGAGCTGACCGCACAGGTTGCGGTGGCGTCGGCCATGAACGTCGGAGGGGCGGCGCATGGGCCGCGTCCGGGCGCGGGTGGGTCGGCCGGCTCGGCGCCTGGGTTGGTCGGGCAGGGCTTCGGTACAGTGCCTGCCGTCGGCAACCAGTGCGCAGGGGGGTCCATGCCCGGCATCGTCAGCTACGGCGCCTACATCCCGTACTGGCGGCTGTCGCGGGCTGCCATCGCCGCCACGCTCGGCAGCGGCGGCGGCAAGGGCTCCCGCAGCGTGGCCAGCTACGACGAGGACAGCACGTCGCTCGGGGTCGAGGCAGCCCGGATCGCGCTGCGCTCTGCCCCAGCCGGCGCCGAGGTCAACGACGTCGTCTTCTGCACGACGACGCCCGCCTACCAGGACAAGACGAACGCCACCGCCATCCACGCCGCGCTCGCGCTGCCCACCTCGGCCGGCGCGTACGACGCCGTCGGGGCGGTGCGCTCGAACGTGATGGCGTGCAGCCTGGCCGGCGCGGGCCGTGGCCTGGCCGTTCTCAGCGATGTGCGCACCGGTCTGCCCGGCGGTGCGGACGAGGCGGCGGGCGGCGACGCGGCCGTGGCGTTGCTGTTCGGCGAGGGCCCGGGGGTTCTGGCCGAGACCATCGGCGGGGGCACGGCGACGGGGGAGTTCCTGGACCGATGGCGCACTCCGGGGGACGCGCACTCCCGCCAGTGGGAGGAGCGCTTCGGCGAGCACGCCTACGGGCCCCTCGCCGACGAGGCCATCGCCGTCGCGCTCAAGTCGGCCGGCCTGACGGTCGAGGAGCTGGACCACGTGATCGTCACCGGTCTCGCCAGCCGCGCGGTGGCCAGCGTGCGGAGGGGTCTCGGCGCCCGGCCGGAGGGGGTGGCCGACGACCTCACGATGGTCATCGGGAACACGGGCGCCGCCCACGCCTCGCTGCTGCTGACCGACGTGCTCGATCGGGCCGAGCCCGGACAGGTCATCGCCGTCGTCCAGCTGGCCGACGGCTGCGACGTCTGGCTGCTGCGCACCACGCCGGCCCTCGCCACCCACGCGCCGGCGGTCACCCTCCGGCAGCAGCTCGAGAGCACCCGGGACGACCTCAGCTACGCCGCGTACCTGACCTGGCGGGGCTTCCTGCGGCGGGAGCCCCCGCGCCGGCCCGAACCCGACCGCCCTGCGGCTCCGCCGAGCCTGCGGGGGACGGCCTGGAAGTACGGGCTGATCGGCAGTCGGGACGAGGGTGGCTTCGTCCACCTCCCGCCGAGCCGCGTGAGCATGGAGAGCGGCGCCATCGACCAGATGACCATGGTGCGGATGGCCGACGTCCCGGCCACGATCGCCACCTACACGGTCGACCGCCTGGCGTACTCGCTGAGCCCGCCGGTCGTGGCCGCGGTCATCGACTTCGACGGCGGCGGTCGCTTCCAGTGCGAGCTGACCGACGTCGATCCCACCGCGGTGGCCATCGGCGACCGTGTCGAGATGACCTTCCGCCGCCTCTACACGCAAGACGGCGTCCACAACTACTTCTGGAAGGCCCGGCCGCTCAGGGCGGGCGCATGAGGCCGGCCCGCCCGGCCGACAAGGAGGCATGACATGGCATCGCACGGCATCCGCGACCAGGTGGCCATCGTGGGCATGGGCTGCACGCCCTTCGGTGAGCACTGGGACCGCAGCACCGACGACCTGCTGATCCAGTCATCGTCGGAATCGCTGGCCTCGGCCGGCGTCACCCTCCCCGACGTCGACGCGTTCTGGCTCGGCACGATGGGCTCGGGGCTGTCGGGCCTGACGCTCAGCCGGCCGCTGAAGATCCAGCACAAGCCGGTCACCCACGTCGAGAACTACTGCGCCACCGGGTCCGAGGCCTTCCGCAACGCCTGCTACGCGGTCGCGTCGGGCGCCTACGACGTCGTGATGGCGATCGGCGTGGAGAAGCTGAAGGACTCCGGGTACTCCGGCCTCGTCGGCTCGGCTCCCGCGCACGACGGCACCGCGGCGACCGTCACGGCGCCGGCGTCGTTCTCGCTCCTCGCGCCCGCCTACGCCAAGAAGTACGGCGTCGACGAGGCGGAGATGAAGGACGTCCTCACCCGCATCGCGTGGAAGAACCACCGCAACGGCGCGCTGAACCCGCGGGCCCAATTCCGCAAGGAGGTCCCGAAGGACACCATCGCCTGCTCGCCGCTCGTGGCCGGGCCGCTCGGCATCTTCGACTGCTCCGGCGTGAGCGACGGCTCGGCCGCGGCCATCCTGGTCCGGGCCGAGGACGCCCACCGCTACACCGATCACCCGATCTACGTGAAGGCGCTGTCGTTCGTGGCCGGTCCCGCCGCCGGCCCCATCGACCCCGGCTACGACTACACGACCTTCGACGAGGTCGTGCGGAGCGCGGAGGACGCCTACCACCAGGCCGGCATCACGAACCCCCGGGCGGAGCTGGCCATGGCCGAGGTGCACGACTGCTTCACGCCCACCGAGCTCGTCCTGATGGAGGACCTGCGCTTCGCCGAACGGGGGATGGGCTGGAAGGAGGTGCTGGCCGGCACGTTCGACCTCGATGGCGACCTGCCCGTCAACCCCGACGGCGGGCTCAAGAGCTTTGGCCATCCCATCGGGGCCAGCGGGCTGCGCATGCTCTTCGAGTGCTGGCTGCAGCTCCGCGGCGAGGCTGGTGACCGCCAGATCCGCTCGATCGAGGCCGGCAAGCGCAAGGCGCTCACCCACAACCTGGGCGGCGCGCCGGGTGCCTGTGTGAGCTTCGTGTCCGTCGTCGGGTCGCAGCGCGACTAGGTCCTCGTCGTCGTCCTCCGCTGCGCTTCGGCCAACTCCTACTCGCTTCGCTCGGCGATGCGTCGATCCTCGTTGCGGTGCGCCGGCCGAGCCGGACGCACCGGCGACGGTGTGCGGAGTCGGCCATGACCGAGGTGGCCGACCACTACCGCACGGCGCGACTGCGGATCACCGAGCTCGTCCTCGCGCTCGACGACGAGGACCTGACCCGGGCCGTACCTGCGTGTCCCGGCTGGACCGTCCACGACGTGGTGTCCCACATCACCGGCGTCGCCGACGACGCCGTCCACGGGCGGATGGATGGCGTGGCCACCGAGCCGTGGACGGCGGCGCAGGTCGATCGGGGCCGGGGCATGTCGACGGTGGACCTGCTCGAGCGGTGGACCGAGCAGGCCCCGGTGTTCGAGTCGCTCCCACTGCCGCCGCAGGCCGTGATCGACCTGACCACGCACGAGCAGGACATCCGGGGCGCGGTCGTCCAGCCGGGCGCTCGAGACACCGATGAGGTCCAGTTCGCCTTCGAGCTGCTGGCGCGGCGAGCCGTCGAGGTGGTGCCGGGCCTCCGCGTCGAGACCGATGGCGCGACCTTCGGACCGGACGAGGACGACGCGGTCTGCACGCTGCGGGGCGACCGCTACCACCTCTACCGGGCGATGATGGGCCGGCGGTCGCTGGACCAGCTGCGAGCGCTCGACTGGGGAGGCAACCCGCTGGCGGAGATCGAGGAGATCATCGTCTTCGGACCGGCGCCGGCCGACGTCGTCGAGTAGGCCTCACCTCGGGGCCGGGTCGCCCGGGCCCGACGGAGGACGTGGTCAGCTCGGGCAGGCCCGGATGATCTGGTCCGTGCCGCCGTTTCCGGTCAGCACGTAGAGGCAGCCGTCGGGGCCCTCCTGCGCGGTCCGCAGCCGCCCGAACGTCTGGTTGAACTGCGACGGGATCTGCTCACCGGCGAACGCGGACCCGTTGTAGAACTGGATCCGCAGCCGGGAGTCCTTCAGCGTGGCCAGCGCCAGCGCGCCCGACCACGGACCCCACTTCGGCCCGCGAAGGAACGTCATGCCACTCGGGGCCACCGTGGGGACGCCGGAGGACCAGCTGGCCGAGATCGCGCCCGGGAACTTGGCCAGGTCGGTCATCGGGCGGGCCTCGTTGTAGCCCGGGATCGGGTCCCAGCCGTAGTTCCCGCCGGCCACGACGATGTTCACCTCGTCGTCCCGATCGGGGCCGTGCTCCGCCGTCCACACGTTGCCGTCGGCCCGGAAGGCCAGGCCCTGCACGTTGCGGTGGCCGTAGTTGTAGACGAGCGACTGCGTTCCGAACACCTGGTAGGGGTTGCCCGGCCACGCGGTGTTGGTGTGATCCGGGTTGACCCGCAGCACCTTGCCGTTCAGCGAGGTGAGGTTCTGGGGGTTGGTGCCGAACGCGGCGTCTCCGGTCGTGACCCACAGGGCCCGGTCAGGAGCGAACTCCAGGCGGCAGCCGCCGTGGCGGCCGGACGTGGCATCGATGCCGGTGACGACATCCATGACCTTCGTCGCCGTCGTGACGTTGGCGTCGAGCTGCCACGCCACGACCTTCACGCTGTTCGCGTGGCCGGCGACGGGTGAGTCGTCGGTGCTGCCCTGGCACGTGTAGACGCGACGGTTGCTGGCGAAGCTCGGGTCGACGGCGAGGCCCATCATCCCGGTCTCGCTGGCGGCCCAGAAGTCGGCGCCTCCGGCGGTCAGGCGGACGGGTGCGCCGTTGCGGAGGACGAAGAGGCCGCTGGTGCGCTGCGTGAAGAGCACCGACGTGTCAGGGAGCCAGTCGATGTCCCAGGGGACGTCGAGGTTCCCGACCACGGAGGCGATGGCCAGGTTGGGCGCCGTGGACGGGGGCGGAGGCGGAGGCGGCGGTGGCGCACAGGCCGCGGCGCCGAGCGCGGTGACCGCCGT
Organism: bacterium; assembly: GCA_046734535.1. GTDB lineage: Bacteria > Actinomycetota > Acidimicrobiia > Acidimicrobiales > Ilumatobacteraceae > DASTFY01. The sequence goes on from JBKPRL010000316.1 coordinate 8,403, forward strand.
CAGCGCGGCGACGCGGAGACGCAGTCGGGGCATGGAGACTCCTCGGTGTAGGTCGTGTCGATGCCCGCGCCGTCGACCCTACGCGCCCCTTCGGCGCATTGGCACGCGCGGGCCGCGACGCGCGCTCCCGGCGACCACGGAGCGCAGCGACGCAGTCCCCGCGCGGGGCAGATCGCGCCCTCGGGCGTGCCGCCCGCACGTTCTGGTCGCGGGATTGCCGGCGTGAGCGGCGATTTCGCGACCAGAACGGTGCCGAGGGGGTGGGTTCGGCTTGGTGCCGGGTGCAGGGTCGGGGCGGCCGGGGATTCAGCGAGCGAAGGCGGCGAGGACGTCGTCGTGGAGCAGGCCGTTGGTGGAACAGGCGCTGCCCGCGTCGGCCTGGGCCACCCCGTCCAGCGAGGTGAACCGGCCGCCCGCCTCCTCCACGATGACCTGCACCGCGGCGAGGTCCCACAGGGTCACGACGGGCTCGACGGCCACGTCGAACGCGCCCTCGGCCACGAGCATGTGCATCCAGAAGTCCCCGAGGCCGCGCGCTCGCCACGCCCGCCGGCTCAGCGCCACCAGCGCGTCACCCGAGCCGTGGTCGTAGAACGAGCCGACGTCGCTGTAGGCCAGGTGGGCCTCCTCCAGCGTCGCCACGGAGGACACCGTGATGGGATGCCCGTCGGCGAAGGCCCCCTTTCCGCGGGCGGCCCACCAGCGTCGCCCCAGCGCCGGCGCGGACGCCACGCCCACCACGAGCCGGCCGTCGACCTCGAGCGCGATCAGCGTCGCCCAGATCGGGATGCCCCTCACGTAGTTCGACGTGCCGTCGATCGGGTCGACGATCCACCGCGCCCGCGCGCCGGCCGGCCCGATCTGCCCCTCCTCCTCACCCAGCACGGCGTGGTCGGGGCGGACCTCGGCGAGGCGGGCCCGGATCGCGGCTTCGCTGCCCCGGTCGGCCTCGGTGACCTCGGACCGGTCGGCCTTGTGCTCGACGAGGAGGTCGGCGGCCCCGAAGTGGGGGAGGGTGATGGCGTCGGCCCGGTCCGCCAGCTCCAAGGCGAGGGTCAGCTCGAGGTCCACGTCGACGTCGAACGGGTGGTTGCGGTCCTCGCGGCCGACCGGGTCGCTCGGCGGCGGCGAGCCCACCTCAGGTCAGCAGCCCGCGCACCGTCGCCGCGATGCCCTCCGCGTCGAGACCGAGCGCGGCCAGGATGCGGTCGGGCTTGGCCGTCGGGATGAAGCGCGTAGGCACGCCGAGGACCTCGACGTGCGGCAGTGGGTCGGTCCCGCAGGAGTGGTGCACGCGGTCGGCCATCGTCATGCCCACGCCGCCGTCCCTGATCCCGTCCTCGCAGGTGACGACGAGCTGGTGTCGGGCGGCGTCGGCGATCATCGTCTGGTCGAGCGGCGCACAGCAGCGCACGTCCCAGACCGTCACCTCGACCCCCTCGTCGGCCAGCAGCTGCGCGGCCCGATCGGCGCTCGCGACGAGCTTCCCGACGGCGAGGATGCAGACCCGGCCGTCGCCGTCCCGCATCCTCAGGGCCGTCAGCCCGGAGCCGACCCGATCATCCGGCACCTGCCGGGCCTGGCCCTTCGGGTATCGGATGGCGACCGGGCCGCCGTCGAGCAGGTCGATCGCGTCGCGCAGCATCTGCTGCAGCTCCTGCGCGGACGACGGTGCCAGCACGGTCATCCCTGGCACGCGGGAGAGCAGCGCCATGTCGTAGATGCCGTGGTGGCTCGCCCCGTCGTCCCCGGTGATGCCGGCGCGGTCGAGGGCGAAGAGCACCGGCAGGCGGTGGAGCGCGACGTCGTACACGACCTGGTCCCAGGCCCGGTTGAGGAAGGTGGAGTAGATCGCCACCACGGGCCGCAACCCGCCCATGGCCATGCCCGCGGCGGCCGTGACGGCGTGCTGCTCCGCGATGCCGACGTCGAAGAACCGGTCGGGGAACCGCTCCTGGAAAGGGATCAGACCGGTGGGCCCAGGCATGGCGGCGGTGATGGCCACGAGGCGACTCTCGTGCTCGGCTTCTTTGATCACCGCCTCGGCGAAGGCCTGCGTGTAGCCCGTCGGCACGGCCTTGGGCGGGCCGACCGCGAGGTCGAACACGGGCGCGTCGTGCAGGTGCTTCTCGTCATCGTCCTCGGCCGGCGGGTACCCACGGCCCTTCTGGGTGAGGGCGTGGATGACGATCGGGCCGTCGAACTCCGTGGCGTTGCGCATCGCCACCTCGAGCGCGGGGATGTCGTGCCCGTCGACCGGCCCGACGTAGCGCACGCCGAGCGTCTCGAAGAACGCCGGCGGTTGGAAGTACTCCCGGACCGCGGCCTTGAAGGCCTCGAGACCCTTCTCGGCCTGGGCGCCGACGAGCGGTAGGTCGCGCAGGAAGGTCTCCATCCGCCGCTGGCGCCGCATGTAGACGGGGTTGAGGCGGATCGAGGTGAGGCTGTTGGACAGCTTCGACACCGTCGGGGCGTACGAACGTCCGTTGTCGTTGAGGACGATGATCACGTTGCGGTCGCTGTGACCGAGGTTGTTCAGCGCCTCGTAGGCCATGCCGCCGGTGAGGGAGCCGTCGCCGATGACGGCCACGATGTGGCGCCGGCTGGTGTCTGCCCCGCTATCCCGGGCGACCGCGAGGCCGTAGGCGTACGACAGGATCGTCGAGGCGTGGCTGTTCTCGACGAAGTCGTGCTCGGACTCCTCCCGGGACGGGTAGCCGGACAGCCCGCCGGCCCGACGCAGCTGCTCGAAGCCCGCGGCCCGTCCGGTCACGATCTTGTGGACGTAGGCCTGGTGGCCGGTGTCCCAGAGGATCGCGTCACGCGGCGAGTCGAAGACCCGGTGCAGGGCCAGCGTGAGCTCGACGGCGCCGAGGTTCGATCCCAGGTGCCCGCTGTTCTCGGCCACCGCGGCGACGATGAAGTCGCGGATCTCGCCGGCCAGCTCCTCGAGCTCTCGGGGATCCAGGTCGCGCAGATCGGCGGGGGAGCGAATGGTCTCGAGCAGCATGACGGACCGACGTTATCGCTGGTCCGCTGGACCTACGATGTCGGCGCTCGATCCACCAGCTCGCCGTGCGCACGGTCCAGGCGACGCTCGTTCCACTCGAACAGCCCGCGGCCGATGAGGTAGCCCACCCCGAGCGTCAGCAGCCCTCCGACCGCGTCGAGGAAGTAGTGGTTGGCGGTGACGACGATCCCGAACAAGGTCAGCACCGGGTAGAGCGTGATGACGACCCGGGCCCAGCGCTTCCGGGTCAGCTGCCACATGACGAGGGCGCACCACGTGGACCACGCGATGTGGAGGCTGGGCATGGCGGCGTACTGGTTGGACACCCGCTGCATGGCGCCGGAGTCGAAGCTCCACGGGCCGCCGTAGTCCTCGAGGGTGTCGACGAACCCGAAGGGTCCGGCGTGCTGCTCGGCCTCGAGCCGGGCGCCGCCGAAGAGCTCCGTGCTGTCGAGCAGGCGCGGCGGCATGAGCGGGAACAGCGAGAACCCCACGATGGCGAGCGCCGTGGTCGCGCCCAAGACGTTGCGCCACAGGGGGAAGATCTCCGGCCGGGCGCGGTAGAGCCAGATGAAGGCACCCGCGGTCACGAGGAAGTGGGCCGTGCCGTAGAAGGTGTTCCAGAACTGCAGGAACACCGTGTAGTCGAGGAAGTGCGACTGGATCTGCGGCTCGTGGAAGAGGTGGAGCGTCTTCTCCCAGTCGATGATCCGGATCGCGTTGTTGAACGCGTGCAGCGGCTCCTCGCCGATCTCGACCCGGTGGGACCCGAACCGGTTCCGCGTGAAGGAGTAGACGAGGTAGAAGGCGACGACCAGGCCGGCCTCCTTCCACCAGTACAGCCTGGTGGGGCGTCGTTCGAGGGTGTCGACGGCCACGGGCTACAAGGTTAGGGGAACGAACCTCGGACTCCGATGAGCGTTCGGTGCACGGGGCACATCCTGTGACGACTGTCGCTCCTCGCGGCTGCGCTGTCGACGGTCGAGATCGGGCCTGCAAGGCTGGGTCCGTGCGCACGATCACGGGCCACGCTGGCCAGCAGACGCTCGCCGCGCTCCGCCCCTTTGGCGTCGACACCATGTTCACGCTGAACGGCGGGCACGTGTGGCCCTTCTACGAAGCCGCCCGCGACCAGGGTGTCCGCATCGTCGATACCCGCCACGAGCAGACCGCGACCTTCGCCGCGGAGGCCTACGCCAAGCTCACCCGATCGCCCGGCCTGGCCGTGCTGACCGCCGGACCCGGAATCACCAACGGGGTCTCGGCCATGACCACCGCCTGGTTCAACGGTTCGCCGGTGGTCGTCCTCGGAGGGCGGGCGCCGCAGGGGCGCTGGGGGGCCGGCTCGCTGCAGGAGCTCGACCACGTGCCGATCGTGGCCTCGGTGACCAAGCACGCGGCGACCGTCACCGACGCGTCGAAGGCTGGGCTGGTCGTCCACGAGGCGGCCGCGCTGGCCATGACGCCGCACCGGGGGCCGGTGTTCCTCGACTTCCCGCTGGACGTCTTCGGGCCGGCCGAGGGTGAGCTGCCCGACGCCGTCAGCGTGACCAGCGAGGCTCCCGACCCTGCGGCCGTCGACGCCGTCGGCGCGCTGCTCGCGGCGGCTGAGCGACCGGCCCTCATCGTCGGGAGCGACGTCTACTGGGCCGGAGCGTGGGACGCGCTGGGCGCGGCCGCCGCCGCGCTGCGCGTCCCCTGCTACTTCAACGGTCTCGGGCGGGGCTGCCTGCCCGCCGACCACGAGCTGGCCTTCCTCCGCACCCGCGGCCTGCTCAAGCAGGAGGCCGACCTCGTCGTGGTCGTCGGCGCCCCGTTGGATTTCCGCCTGGGCTTCGGCCGCTTCGGGGCGGCTCGCGTCGCCCACCTGGTCGACTCGGCCAGCCAGCAGGCCGGGCACGTCGAGGTCACGACGGCGGCCGGGGACCTGGTCGCCATCCTGACCGCGCTCGCCGAGCGGGGCGGCGAACGGGCCGACCACGAGCCGTGGATCTCCCGCCTTCGCGACGCCGAGACGGCCGCGGCGGAGCGCGACCGCTCACTCTGCGAGTCCAGCGCCAACCCCATCCGCCCGGCCCGCATCTACGGCGAGCTGAACCAGCGCCTCGAGCGCGACGCCGTGGTCATCTGCGACGGCGGCGACTTCGCCAGCTACGCCGGCAAGCTCATCGAGGTCCACCAGCCGGGCTGCTGGCTCGACACCGGCCCCTACGGTTGCCTGGGCAACGGGCCGGGCTACGCCATCGCGGCACGGGTCGCCCGGCCGTCGAGCCAGATCGTCGCGCTGCTCGGGGACGGCGCGGCCGGGTTCAGCCTGATGGACGCGGACACCCTCGTCCGCCACGACCTGCCGGTCGTGATGATCGTCGGCAACAACGGCATCTGGGGGCTGGAGAAGCACCCGATGCGGGCGATCTACGGCTGGGACGTGGCCTGCGACCTCCAGCCCGGGTGCCGGTACGACGAGGTGGTGCGGGCGCTCGGGGGCGCCGGCGAGACGGTGATCGAGCCGGAGGAGATCGGGCCTGCGCTCGACCGCGCCTTCTCCGCAGGTGTCCCCTATCTGGTGAACGTGCTGACCGACCCGGCCGACGTCTACCCCCGCTCGTCCAACCTGGGCTGAACGCGCCGGCACCAACGACGGTGGGCGCGCCGGTCATGCGCCGGGCTCCAGCTGGCGCGTCAGCTCGTTGAGCACCTGCCGGCACTCGACCCACGCCGGGAGCAAGCGACGCAACAGCTTCTCGAGCTCGTCCCGCTCGGCCAGCAGCTCCCGGTGCGACTCGAGGGCACGGCGCACGCTGTCGGGCGACAGCGGCGCCATCGCCATCGATCGGAGCAGCCCCTCGATCTCGTGTGCCCTCATCTCCGCCACCCGGCTGAGTCTACGAACAGGTGTTCGCCTCCGTCAACCGTGCGCGCCGCCGATGCTGGCGGGTCGGTCAATCGGTCGGTCGATCGGTCGATCGGTGGTCGCCAGGCAGCCGACCGTTCACACCCAGCGGGACAGGAATCGCTCGACGTCCGGGCGCCACAGGTCGACGGCCTTGTTGAACACACCGTGACCGTCGCCGGGGCTCTCGCCGATCGTCCCGTAGATCCGGACCTCGTGGACCTTTCCCGACCGTGCCAGCTCGCCTCCGAGCGCGTAGGTCGGCGTGAGGTGGACGTCGTCGGCAGCCTGGATCAAGAAGAGCGGTACGTCGATCGTCCGCATCGCGTCGAGGAGCAGCTCTTGGAGGGCCGGAGCGTCCGGCCAGGTGATCGACGGCCCGGCGAAGCTGATGCCCGCTCGGAAGGGCGCGTGGCGGCGGGCGGCCAACATGACCATCACCCCGCCGTACGACGAGCCGACCATGGCGACGCGGTCCCCGTCGACCACTGGTTGCTCCTTGACCCACGCGAGCGCGGCCAGAGCGTCATTGCACTCGTCCTCGAGGGCATCGACCAGCTGCGGACCCATCTCGGCGCTGCCCCACGGCGCCGTGATCCGCGTCTCCCAGAAGACGCCTGGTGCGCCGTTGTGCCCTCGGCGAACCGCGAGCATCACGGCATAGCCCATGTCGAGGAGCGCCTCGGCGCCCGCTCGGGTGGCATCGAGCAAGCCGCCGCTCCCGTGGTGGAACACCACCGCCGGGAACGGCCCCTCGCCCGGCGGCACCACGAAGAAGGCCGGCAGGGTGAACCCGTCGCTGAGATACGACGTCGACCAGTCGGCGAACGCGACCAGCTCCCGATCCCCCTCGGCCATCGACGGCAACCTATCGGTACCTCGCCAGGGGTGGTCTGTAGTCAGGAGTCGCGAAGAACCGAGGCGGTTGGCACCGGAGCGCCGCGCGATGGCGTCGACGGCGGTAGCGATCGGTTTTCGCGCCGCCTCGGTGCCTTGGCCGGGTCGCATCCCGCCCGCGCCCATCCTCGATCCCGCCGATCGCGGGGCGGCTGAGCGTCAGAGCTCGAACCGGAACCCCGTCCACCAGGCAATGAACTCCTGGCGGTCGCCGAGCCTCAGCTCTCCGACGCTCGTCCGGTCCTTCGGGAGCTCGCCGCGGTCGAGGACGATCGCAACCGGGCGCTCGAGCCCGACGGTCTCGCCGGACGACGTCGATCGCTGCACCAGAAGACGCAGGCGAGGGATCCGGTAGACCAAGCGGTCGACATGGAAGGTGGCCGGTCCGTCGTAGGGCTCGAAGGACACTGCGGCGAGGCTAGAAACGCCGCCTGAGAACCGGCTGAGACGCCGGTCCGCTCCAGTGCGGCTCATGCGAGAAGCCGATCGAGCGCCCGCGCCAGCTTCCCCAGCTCGGCCCTGAGCTCGGCCCGCTCGGCGAGGTGCTCCCGGTGAGACTCGAGGACCCGCCGCACCGCCGCTCGGTCGACGGTGCCGACCATCACTCGTAGGCGACGGTCCTACTGCATCTTGTCGAGGAAGCCTGCCCAGGCCGCAGACACCCGTTGAGGTGGGCGAACCGCGCACAGACCGTGCCGGGGGAGGGGCTGCCTCCGCGCGCCAATCTCACGCGGCGCGTTCGGACGCCCGCTCGCAGTGAGGATGGCGACCGACGACTCGTAGCAGCCGCGGCCGCCTGCCGGGTGGGGCCACGACACGCTTGAGTTTCCCTGATTTATCCTTGATCCTCGTCAGCTGAGCTGGCGCGGAAGGAGACCGGGCGCTGCCGACCTACCTGCTCCGACATCCCGTGGTGGCGATCGCGACGGCCACTGTTGCGCTCGGCCTGAGTCTCGTGGCCGCGGCCCGACCGGTTGCGGCGGCACCGCCAGCCCCGGTCTCGCCCGCCCAGTCGCTGATGCCGCCCTCCCAGTACGGGACGCCTGACGGAGCTGCCGCGGTCGGGAACGGCAACGGGAACGGCAACGGCAACGGGAACGGCAACGGGAACGGCAACGGCAACGGGAACGGCAACGGGAACGGCAACGGCAACGGGAACGGCAATGGCCCACCGGCGGCCAACCCGCCTGGACCTCCTGTGACGGTGCTGCCCCCGCCGACGCTGCCGCCGCCGACGCTGCCGCCGCCGACGCTGCCGCCGCCGACGCTGTCCCCGCCGACGCTGTCCCCGCCGGCGCTGTCGCCGCCGGCGCTGTCCACGACCGCTGCTCCGGTGATGATGAGCGCGAGCGCACCTGCG
>JBKPRL010000317.1:0-11418 GCA_046734535.1 bacterium
GGGTGGAGCGAGATGAGCATCGGAGTCGCCTGGGGCGCCGGAGATCAGATCCACGGGACACCGTTCCGAGTGGTCGTGCCCGGCTCGGACACGAGCGGACACGCAGTCGTGCTGACGGTCGACATGCCCCCGGGTTTGCACGTCGACGCACACACGCATGACAACGAAGAACAGATCAACATCGTCCTGTCGGGACAGGTGCGCTTCCGTGTCGGCGACAAGGAGACGGTCTTGGGAGCAGGCGGCGTCCTGCTGATGCCGCGCGACATCGAGCACGAGCTGTGGAACGACAGCCACGATTTCGCTCGGATCATCGAGATCTACACGCCGCCCGGGATGGAGACGAAGTTCGCCGCGGCAGGCGCCGCGGGAATCACCGCCGGCAAGAGCCTTGCCGACGCCGCCGACTACGCCAGCAGCCGATCCAGCTAACCAGTCCCCCTCGCCCTCAGCGGCACAACGCGCCGTCCCCCGTCCAGAGCGCCGAGATGGACGGATAGAGAACGCAATCGCGAACAGCTCGCCGAGCTGTCGGGGTCGGCCGGCTCAGCGAAGGGCCGCGGCGAACTGCTCGTGGTGGTCGGTCCACCAGCGCCGACGGCGGTCATAGCGGTCGCTGCCGCCCGTCCGGTTCCACAGCGCGACGGCGTTCGGGTCACCCGCGTCGACGCTGCGCCTCACGGCTGATTCGACGCGGGCGATGGCGTCGTCCACGGCGGCGAGCAGCTCCGTCCGGCCGTCCCGGTCCAGACCGTAGGTGTCGGCGACGAGCCGCAGCCGGGCCGGCCGGTCAGCGGGTCGCCAGCCCAGCCGGACCTGGTCGACGTCGTCCTCGATCGGTACGCAGAGGCGGGCCAGGTGGGCGAGGTCGTAGACGGGGCGGCCTGGAGCAGCGAACTCGAAGTCGAGCAGGGCAACGGCGATGCCGTCCCGGAAGACGACGTTCTCGGGGCTCACATCGTTGTGGCACACGAGCGTCCCGCCAGCAGGGTCGGCCAGCCGGTCGTCCCAGGCGAGACCCTGGGCGTCGAACCCGCGGGCGGCCTCGTGGAGTCCGCGCAGCAGCCGGGCGATGGACGCCAGCGCGGTGTCGGTCTGGCTCCAGTCCGGGTAGGGCGCCAGAGGAACCTGGCCCTCGATGAACACGAGGCGTTCGCGTCCGTCGCGTTCGATGCCGACAGGGGACGAGGCACCCTCGAAGCCGGCGTGCCTCACCGCCCGCAGGAAGGCGTGAACCGAAACCGAATGCGGACTCGAAGGGCGAAGAACATGCGGACCGACACGGACGACCGAGCCCGCGTTCGCGATCCCGCCAGCGAGCTGCTGCTCAGCCACGCCGGCCACTGTGACAGACGACCGGCGCATCCGGCGGCGCATTGGTTGTATCAGCGACCACCGTCCGTGGCTCTCCAGTGGAGTGATCATCGACCTCGAGGGAGGGGCGATGCTCGACGCCCGCTTCCTCGGACCGGCACCGTCGCGCCACCTTCTCACACAGCCGTCGCTGCAGGTCATCCACCACTCACCACTCACGGTCATCTCCAACGCGTCGGCACACCTCGTCGACGAGAACCTGGCCAAGGTGCTCGACGACAGCGGCCGGCTGGACCACACGGCGTGGCTGCGGCTCAGTCGCCTCGACGGTCAACCCGCGCACCTCGCGGAGTCCGCCGCCCGCAGCGTCTCGCGGGTCGAGCGCAGGTTGGGGAGCGTGCCTGAGCCCGTCGTGGCCGATGGCGCCTGTGGTGGTCGCACGCTGGCGGCCGCCGGCACCGAGCTCGCCGATCGCCTCCCGACGGATGCCACCTTGGTGGTGGACAACACGCTCGGTCCGATCGACCCGACGACGGTGTTGGAGCTCATCCACGGCTGGCTCGCGCCCGGCGGCGACCGACGGGTGGTGTTGCTGTGGCGGCACCGGCTGCCCCGCCGCGTCCGTCGCTCAGCTCAGGCCGTGCTCGGCCCGCGGGCGCTGCGCATGGGACCTGCGCTGGCCCATCGTGTCTCCGAGGAGTCCGGCCTCGCCCTCTCCGCCGGCTCCATCGAGTCCCTGCTCCGGTTGACCCGGGGGCGCGCCCCGCTCATCCATCCGCTCCTGACCGAGATCGGCGTCAGGCATCCCGACCTCCCTGTCGACATCGTGACCCGCTGCCATCGACGCGGCGCGCTGCCCGACTGCGTCGTGAAGAGCCTCCTCGCCCGGTGCGGGCTGAGCGAGCGGGAGATCCTCTCGGTGACCCTCGACCTCGGCTTCTGGCACGCCTCCATGACGCGCCGCTCAACCGTCGATCACGAAGCGTTGGAGGGTGTGTGGCTGAGCCCCCTCGAGGACGGGTGGTTCCGGATGCCGCCGGCCTGGGCTCCCTCGCTCGAGCGACAGCTCCACGCGACGCCACTCGCACCCGGAAAGGACAGCGGCGCACCCCCTCGCGCCGGCCGCTCGCGCCTCATCGCCATCGAGGTACCGGACTGGCTGATGCCCACGACGCCATCGACGTGCGACCGGGCCGAGAACGTCGAGCACGACGACACCGCTGTGGGCCGATCCCATCGGGATGTCGAGAGGCAGGGCCCCACCTCGCACCGGTTGGAGGCCAAGCTGCTCGGCGGCTTCGAGGTGACGGTCGACGGTCGCGCGGTCTCCTTCCAGAACGGACCTCGCGGCCTGATGCTCCTCAAGTACCTGCTGGCCCACCACCCACGACCTCAGCAGCGGGACGTGCTCATGGACGTCTTCTGGCCCGGGGTCGATCCTCGCCGCGCTCGCAGCCGTCTCCACGTCGCACTCAGCGGCCTGCGGCGCAGCTTCAAGGGCTTCATCGACGGCTCGGTCGTCGAGTTCCGCGCCGGCAGGTACCAGATCAGCTCGGAGCTCGAGCTGCGGACCGACGTCGAGGAGTTCGAACGGCTGGCCGCCGCAGCCCGCGAGGCGGAGCAGGCCGGCGAACGAGTCACCGCGATCGAGCTCGGCGAGCAGGCCATCGACATCTATCGCGGCGACTTCCTCGTCGAGGAGCCCTACGAGGACTGGGCCCTGCTGCGCCGAGAGACGCTGCGGGTCAAGTACCTCGATCTGCTCGACCGTCTGACGATCTCCTACCTGGCCGCCGACCGCATCGGCGAGTGCATCGCCGCGGCGCAGCAGATCCTCCACCAGGACGCGTGCCGGGAGGATGCGCACCGGCTGCTCATGCGCTGCTACGCCCGTCAGGGCCGGCTCCACCAGGTGACACGGCAGTTCGAGCTGTGCTCCCGAGCCATCGAGAGCGCCTTGGGGTGCGAGCCGTCCGAGGCCACTGCGACGCTCTACCGCTCGATCCGCGTGGAGCACGCGCGATAGCCGTGCAGTGAGAGCGTGGGCTCCAGGCAGCCCCAGCGCATCAGCGATCCGAGCGAGTGACCAGCCCGGCCGGTGGGTACGGGACAGCCATCCGCATGCGGTCGCCGGCCGGGCGCGACACTTCTCCCGCCCGAGTTGGCATCGGGACCCCGCATGGGACAACGCTTGGGGTCCGAGCAGTGGAGGTGTCATGGACGAGCATGCGATGACAGCCGAGAGCTCACGCGCGGGCGAGGTGACGTTCTCCTGCGCCGCGGGCTGTGGCCGCCGGGTCGTCGTCCGGTCGGGAAGCATGGTGGTGATCGACCGCGGAGACTTCTTCGCCCGTCACGTCGGCTCGATGGCCCCCGACGACCTTCGGATCGCCTTTGGATCGGTGACGCCCGACACCCCGCCGCTGAGCGAGAACTAAACCCACGCTGAGCAGCAAAAAGATCTGCGCGCTCAGCGCGGACGACAAGGTTCGCTAAGACCTGGCTGCCACTCTCCGAAGCCTCAGCGATCCCCCCCAGGGGTCCTCAGCAAGGAGAACCACTGTGCAGCAGTTTGACCCGAACCTCTTGAACACCCTCGGCCAGCCCCTCATGCAGGGGGACGTGACGTCCGTGCTCGTCACCGAGCCGGGCGGCGTCGTCGCCGGCCTGTCCAACAACGTCGTCGATCCCGACCAGCCCTTCGAGCTGACCGTCGACTGGAAGATCTTCGGCGGCCTGGTGCCGCTCTGGATCGCCGCCCTCGACCCGAACGGCCAGAACCCGTGGACGGTCTCCATCTACGCCGAGTCGATCGGCGGGGGCCAGGAGCAGCTGATCGGCGAGCAGCAGGTGCCGACGAGCGTCTTCACCCCCGGCGCCGGACTCCTCGAGCGCGACTACACCGCCACGGTGACCGTCGCCGCAGGAACCCTGCAGGAAGGCAACCCGGGCTCCAACATCTCGGGTGTCTACAAGCTGGCGGCTGTCGTGTTCCTCGACAGCAACCTGGGCGTCGTGGGCTACGACCTGGCCGGCTTCAGTGAGGGGCCGATCATCGAGGTCGAGAGCCTGATCTGACGACGACGACGGATGCGGAGGTGGTCTCATGAACGACGATCTGATCCGGTTCACGGCCATCAGAGGCATCGGCAAGCGCACGGACGCCAGGCTCCACGAGGCTGGCGTCGCCACGTGGCACTCGTTGGCCGAGGTCCTGATGGCCCTGAGCACCATCCGCGAGGCCTCGAGCGAGCGCCTCAGTGAGATGGGTCGCCAGGCGGCGAAGCGTGCCTCCCGCAGCCGGGAGGGCTCGGCTACCGACGCACGCGACGTCGAACGGGCGCATGGCTTCGTCGTCGAGATCACCTTCGACCCGTCTGGGTCCGCACTCCGCTCGAGCGTCACTGACGTTCGGGCGGAGCGTGACCAGCAGTGGGCCGGCTGGGAGCCGGCCTCCCTCATCAGCTTCATCGAGCAGCAGACCGAGCTCGACCGGCCGGCGGCGACCGCGCCGGTTCCCTCCACCCGTCCGACCCGCAAGCAGCGCCCCGCCCGGCCGCGGGCCGAGCGTGCCGCCGGACACCGGACCCGGAGCAGGCGTCCCTCGGAGCGAAGGGCCGAGCCTGCGGCCGAACGACCGGCCGAGCACCCTGCCTCGACCACGTTCGGACTCGGCCGCACGATCGGCGGTCGACGCCGGACGGTCGAAGTCGTCGTCGGGCTGAACGACACCGGCGCCGCGCTGACATCGAGCGCGGACCAGCCGGTCATCGAGCTGGACGCCACACTCGGTCTTCGGGCGCTGGGCCAGACCGCCGTTCAGGACCTGGCCCGAACGTCCGCCGCGACCACGGAGCCGGAGCTCACACTCGAGTTCCCGAACGTCGACATCCCGCGAGGGATCCACAACCTCGTCGTCGACCTCGTCGTGACCAGCGCGAAGGACTCTGCTCCGATCATCCGTGACGTCCGGGTGGCGTGACACGACGCGACGCCTGACGCGCACGAGCGTCCTCGGCTCAGCGGCTTGCCCTTCGGGCGCATACTCGTCCTGACCCTTCACGACGGGAGCGCCGCAGTGATCCGCAAGCGTGACCTCGACCAGCTGCTCGCCGCGGTGCCGCTGTTCTCCGCGTGCTCGAAGAAGGAGCTCGTCGAGATCAGACGACGGAGCACGACGCTGGACATCCCCGCCGGCACGGTCGTCGCCCGGCAGGGGGAACGCGGTCAGGAGTTCATCGTCATCGTGGAGGGCACGGCCACCGTCGCCATCGACGGCACGCCTGTGGCGTCGCTCGGGCCGGGCGACTTCTTCGGTGAGGTCGCGCTCCTCGACGGCGGACCGCGCACGGCCACGGTCACGGCCGACTCCGACCTGACGGCGGAGGTCATCGCCCACAGCGACTTCACCGGTCTGCTGATCGAGGCGCCCACGGTCACCCGGAACATCCTGAAGGGCATCGCGGGCCGGCTCCGCGCCGCGGACGCCCGGCTCATGCCATGACGGCCCCCGCGGCGGTGTCAGGCCTCGTCCGCCGACTGGGCGTCGGCGGCGGTGACCGCGTCGTGGCCGGCGAGGTACTTGATGAAGTCGTGTGAGTGGGTGATGGGCAACCGATTGCCCTCCAGCTCGATCTTCGAGCCCGTCGTCCGGTCGACGAGCTCCAGCACGCGCACGTTCACGCGGCCGTGCACCTTCACCTCCAGCCCCGCACGCGGGACCTGGAACACCAGATCGTGTGGCTCCGCGCGGCGGCTACGCATCTTGAAGCCGTAGATCATCGACGCCGAAGCGCCGACGATCATCTGCGAAGGCAGGCCGCTCGACCGTGCGGTCGCCTCTCTGGCACCCAGGATGCCCGCAGCCGTGCCGACCGCGTCGCCGACGCCTCCGAGTGCGTCGCCGACCTCGTCGCCGACCATGGCGCCCGCGAACGTCGATCCCGACAGGCCACGAGGCGAGAGCTGGCCGACCTCGGCGATGGTGTCGTCGATCCCGCGGTCGTCGAGCGCGGCCTGTACCGCTCTGATCATGTCTGCCTCAGCCACGCACGGATGGTAACTCGTACCCCGCAGCGTCCATCGGCCGCGGCTGGTGCGTACAGTCCAGCGCGATGTTGCAGAGCGAACGAATCTCCTACGACGTGCAGGGCGTCGAGATGGTCGGCTACCTCGCAGTGGACGAGTCGGCAGGGGCGGGCGTCCGCCCGGGGGTGCTGCTGCTGCACGAGGGTGGTGGACAGGACGACAACGTACGCACCCGGGCCGACCGGCTGGCGGCTCTCGGCTATGTGGCGTTCGCCCTCGACTACCTGGGTGGCGGCGCCCTGCGCCCCCTGGCGGAGGCTCAGGCCCGGCTCGGTGGGCTGTTCGGCGACCCTGCGGCGACCGCGGAGCTGGGGCTGGCCGGGTACGGCATCCTCGCCGAGCAGACGGGCGTGGACCGCGACCGCCTCGCCGCGGCCGGCTTCTGCTTCGGAGGTGTGATCGCCCTCGAGCTGGCCCGCACTGGTGTTCCGCTGCGAGCGGTGATCGGGTTCCATCCCGGTTTCAGCGAGCCGCGACCGGTCGACAGCGCAGGCATCACGGCCAGCGTGCTCATGATCTGCGGCGACGAAGATCCGGTCGTGAGCGTCGAAGCCCGGCGGCGCTTCGAGGAGGAGATGCGGGGCGCCGGCGTCGCGGACTGGCGACTCGAGGTGTACGGCGGTGTCGGCCACAGCTTCACCAACCCGGACATCGGCGACCGGGGCCTCCCGGCGGGCTTCGCGTACGACGAACGCGCTGATCGTCGCTCCTGGGCATCGATGCTCGCGCTCCTCGACGAAGCCTTCGTCTGATCGTCGTGAGGACGGACCGATGAGCTCGAGCTCCACAGGACGTCCAACCATCGTGAGAGCAACCAACCTCGCCGACCTCTACGAGCTCCCACTGCTCGACTGGGGTCGCATCGAAGCCCGGCTCGGTCAAGGGATGACGCAGGCCCCCGGGACGGGGGGACCGGACCGGCACACGTGCTGGCTGGCGACGATCAACCCCGACGGAAGTCCGCACGTCACCGGCATCGGCGGTCTCTGGACGGACGGCGCCTTCTGGTTCGAGACCGGCGAGCAGAGCCGGAAGGGCAGGAACCTCGCCCGCGACCCACGCTGCACGCTGAGTGTGGCGACCCGCGAGTTCGATCTCGTCGTCGACGGCGAGGCGCGCCAGGTCACCGACCCGCCGACAGTCGCCGCGATGGCCCAACGCTGGGCCGCCGAGGGCTGGCCCGCCCGCGTCGATGACACCGGCCACGCACTCACCGCCGAGTTCAGTGCACCGTCCGCCGGTCCCCCGCCGTGGTTCGTCTACCGGCTGGTGCCTCGGCAGGCGACCGCGCTCGAGACCATCGAACCAGGCGGCGCGACGCGGTGGACGTTCGCCGACTCATGAGACCCCACGAGCAGTGAGCACGACACGGGTGGCCCGGCGGATTCGCGCCCCCCGGGCCCGCGTCTACCAAGCCCTGCTCGACGCCGAGCTCGTGCAGCAGTGGATGGTGCCCGACGGGATGAGCAGCCACATCCACTCGTTCGACCCACGCGAGGGCGGCCGGTTCCGGATCTCGCTGACCTACGACCAGGCGACGTCGACCGGAAAGACCACCGCGCAGACCGACACCTTCCATGGCCGCTTCGTCCGTCTCGTGCCCGACACGGAGGTCGTGCAGGTGGTCGAGTTCGAGAGCGGCGACCCGGCCCTGCAGGGCGAGATGACGATCATCTACACGCTCGCGGACGCTGACGGGGGCACCGACCTGGTCGGCGTGCACGAGAACCTGCCGCCGGGAGTGCGTCCGGCCGACAACGAGCTCGGTTGGAGCATCTCCATCGGGAAGCTGGCCGCGCTCGTCGAGCGTGGCTGAGGGCACCGCGCGGCGACCGGAGGGCCGGCGCAGCGCTACACCACGACGAGGACGAGCAGGGTCTTCTCGCTGACGTGGCTCTCGAGGTCGAACTGACCGGTCTGGTCGGCGGTGAACTCGAACGTGCTGGTCTTCCCGGCGTCGGCGTTCTGCTCCAGGTCGTAGCCGTGCAGGTGGTACTCCTCGGCGTCGGGGGCGGTCATGTTGATCGTCACCGAGGTGCCCTTCGGCACGCTCACCACCCTGGTGCCACCGGTCGCCGTGAAGTCGTCGGTGCCGACCGTGACGTCGATGGTGGCCTTGCCGCCGGTGACGGCAGCGGGGACCGGCGGACCGCTCGTCGGTGTCGGCTCGTCCGCGACGGTCGTGGCCGAACCGGCGGCCGTGGTCCCCGATGACCCGCTCCCGGAGGAGCTTCCGTTGCTCGATCCGCAGGCCGTCAACCCGATGGCGAGGCACAGGGCGAGCGGCCACGCGCGGAGCCTGATGCTTCGTCCGGTCGCGTGTCCCATCGTCTCGCTCCTGTCCGGTCTGGGGTCGGCGGCCCGGCCCCCGTGCCATGGCCGTCGCGACGGTACCGATCCGGTATTCCGAAGGGTCGTCGGCGGCACCCCTGACCCGACGGGGTGATCCCCGAAGATCGAGGCCGTTCAGCGGTCCTGCCACGTGCAGATGCAGGCCTCGTTCCCGTCCGCGTCCGCCAGCACCCACCACGATCGGGCGAACTGGTCGGTGACGAGGCGGCCACCGGCGGCCAAGGCATCTGCGAGGCGGGCCGGCGCGGCATCGTGGGCCACGGAGACGTCGATGTGGAAGCGGTCGCGGTCGGTCCGGGGCTCGTCCATGCGTTGGAACCAGACCGGCGGTCCGATGCGCAGGGGGTCCACGAGGTACCCATCGACGTCGCGGTAGCCGAGCACGGCGGCCCAGAACGGCCGGATGCGGTCGGCGTCCATGGTGTCGATGGCGATCTCGACGGCCTGCGGCGCCGTCGGCGCGGCGTCGGCACCAGCGGCAGCCGCGAGAGCAGAGATCTCGCGGGCCAGCGCGACGTCGCGCTCCGTCACCCCGCCGGTGGCATGGGTGGTGAGGACCACGTGGACGATGCTCGGGTACCGGAGATCGATGTCCGGATGGTGGCCCGCCGCGTCAGCCGCCTGGGCGATGACCGCGACGAGCGACGCCGCCGCGCCGAAGGACTCGGCCCGGAACTCGGCGTGGATGGCGCTCAACACGAAGCGCCAGTCCTGGAGGCCGTCGAGGCCGGCGAGCACCTCAGCGGTCACAGGGGTGGGGGCGGTGGGCTCCATGCCCCACAGTGAAGCAGCACCCGTCGCCCCGAGGGCCCGAGCCGGGTCCTGCCCGACCGCCGAGGTATCTGGTCGCTCGCTGCCGGCTCTCCAAGGGGCGACGAGAAACGACGAAGGGACGCGGACCGATGACGACTTATCTGATCGACAGCTACTCGGTCCGGCTGTGGTCCTCGCGGCCGACCACCAACCTCGACCCCGACGTGGCCGTGGCCGGCGTCTACCTGTTCGAGGGAGCGAGCTACCGCGGGTACGTGTACTTCCACCCTGACGGCACCCCGCTGTCACCGCCGGTGATCGACGCGGCAGCGGGCCAGGTGTTCCTCAGCTTCAACCTCTCGCAGCTCGACCCCGTCCTCCAGATGCTGCGCGAAGAACAGCCGATCTACCTGTACGAGTTCGGTCCCGACAACGCCGGGCTCATGACCGGCCAGGAGCCGACCGGCGAGGAGGAGGGCCCGGGCGGTTGATCGCCGTCGAGCCGGGAGCGGGCCTCAGGCGACGGCTGCCGCCGGCGGCGGGACGTCGACGGACGACCTGACGTCGAGGCGCTTCACGATGCCCAGGAGGGCCAGGCCGAACAAGACGAACAGCACTCCGAGCGCGATCACGAGCGCGGCGACCCCGAACGACACGACCGACGTGAACAGCGACGCCCGCAAGAACGACGCCGTCATGACGGTCTGACGGGCCGGGTCGTCCTGGGGCAGCTCGGCGTAGGTCTTGCCCCCACCGGCTTCCAGCGCATGCGTCTTGATGGCCATGGCCTGGGAGTAGGCCGTGAACGGCCCCTCGACGTCCTTGCCGGCGTTGTGCTCGGCGTCGTCCGAGACGACGATGTGCTCGTCGGCCAGCTCCCGGTGGACGACGTAGTACGTGACCGCGCCGAGGACGATGAAGATCCCCCCGGCGACGATGCTGATGATGGCGACGATCCTGGGCAGCTTGGACACGGAGCCTCCTGCAGGTCGTAGGGCATCGACGAACCTACTGCGGTCGCGCCCACGCCCAGATCAACGCCGGCTGGACGCGGGCGTTGCGCCTGGCCCGCGCGCAGTGCGGCGCTATCGCGCCCGAGCGGGCCCTGCCACCATGGGCCGATGGCCGATTGGATCTACTTCATCCACCCTCCACGCGAGGACTTCGCAGCGACGATGACCGAGGAGGAGCAGGCTGTCTGGACGACGCACTTCGAGCGGTTGCAGCGCCTGCTGGCCGAGGGCGTGATGATCCTCGTCGGTCCCACGCTCGGGCGGATCAACACGGGCATCGCGGTGTTCGAGGCACCGGACGAGGAGGCGGCCCGACGCATCATGGACGAGGACCCGGCCATCGCGAGCGGCATCGCCACCGGCGAGCTCCGGCCGTTCCACGTCTCGCTGCTGCGGGGACGCGACTGAGCGACCGGGATCGGCCGACATCGTCTGATCGGGACGACGCGCGACCGGTCCGAGTCCACAGCCGTCCATCCCGTCCTCCGGCGGGGTCGCGCAACTCGTTCGCTCGGACCGACCCTGCCCGGCACCATTGGCCATGGCCGCCTTCACCGTGGAGCGCACCGACTCGCCGAGCGACGCACTCGTTGCGGCCGGCGCGCACCTCGCCACCGATCCCATCCGCCACAACCTGGTGCTGACGCTGCTGCACAACCGAGCAGCGCACCCGGAGCCGGGCCGGTACTGGGTCGTCCGGGAGGGCGTGAGACCGGCCGGCGTCGTCCTCCAGTCGCCGCTCGACTTCGCGGCCACCGCCACGCCCATGGCCGCGCCGGCGATCGCCGCGGGGATCGACGCGGTCGTGACGGAGGGCGTGCGGCTGCCGGGTTGACCGGCGAGGCACTGACCGCAGCCCGGTTCGCCGGGCACTGGACGGAGCGGACCGGAACGGGAG
>JBKPRL010000318.1:0-24650 GCA_046734535.1 bacterium
TGCGATACGTGGAGAGATCCTCGCTACCGCGCAACTCAGCCACCGCTTCGGCGCGCGTCGCGTAGCCGGCTGCCCGGACATCCCGTGCGCTGATGCGTGTGGGTTCGACGACGTCGACCGCGTCGACGAACAGACGACCACCGCGGTGCGGTACACGCGTCCGGACACGACCTGAGAGCGTTTCCACCGGCGGAACATCACCGTGATCTCGCCGCGCTGTATCGGGTCGCGGTACCTGATCGGGATCAGCACGCTCAGAACCCGGCAACTGCCGCGAGCTGCCAGTCGCCCGGCCCGTCCGTGAGCTGAGGTGTCCCGGTCATCTCAACGATCGCCACGGTACAGCGCGGGCGTACTCGTCCCGATGGAACAACCGATCGCGGCGTGCCCCGGAAGTGTGAAACGAACGCGCCATCCATGGCGCGCCATGGACGGAGTTCCCCGGTGGGGCGGGAGGCCGAAGCTCGGCGGGTCGGGCGCCATGACCTCGCGGGTAATGGTCGGGGCGCGCCGTGGTCGGGCAACGTTCGCTCAGCACCCCCGAGCGAACCGAGGAGGTTCCGATGACCGACACCACCACGGCCGGACCGGCCGCTGCCGTGACCACCGTCGACACCTACCTGGCCATGTGGAACGAGCCGGACGAGGCCAGGCGGGCCGAGCTGATCGCATCCGCCTGGACCCACGACGGCCGGTACGTCGACCCGGTCCAGGAGGCCGCGGGTCATGCCGAGCTGAGCGCCATGGTCGCGGCCATCCACGAGCGCTTCCCCGGCCAGCGGTTCCGCCGGCTGAGCGGCGTGGACGTCCACCACGACCAGGTGCGCTTCGCCTGGGAGCTCGGCGCCCCCGACGGGCCGGTGACCGTCGCCGGCATCGACGTCGGCGCCCTAGCCGGCGACGGCCGGCTGCGGAGCATCAGCGGCTTCTTCGGCGATCCCCCGGCCGACGACCCGAGCTGACGACCCGTCGCGGGTGACCGACGACGGCTGGCCGGTGGCACCCCTCGCAGGGGCCACCGGCCGGTCGCCCGTCAGGGAAGGATCAGGTGGACGTCGCCGAACTCGTGCCAGAGGTAACCCTCGGTGAGGCTCGCGTCGTATGAGCGCACGAGGAGCTCATGGCCGGCGACGGCTTCCAGCAGCAGCAGGTGCGAGGCCTCGGGCTCGTGCCAGCCGGTGAGCAGCCCGTCGACCGCTCGCACGCCCCGCTCCGGGGTGATGACGAGGTCGGTCCAGCCGTCGAAGGCGCCGACGGTGCCGTCCTCGGCCGCCGCGGTCTCGAGCGCCCGGACGACCGTCGTGCCCACCGCCACGACGCGGTGGCCGCGGGCGTGGGAGGCGTTGACCCGCTCCGCGGTCTCCACGGGAACGTGGACGTGCTCGGGATAGGGGAGCTCGTCGGCCTCCAGGGAGGCCACGCCGGTGTGCAGCACGAGCGGGCTGAACCCGACGCCCTTCGCCACCAGGCGAGTGATCACGTCGGCCGTGAAGGGCCGGCCCGCGCTCGGCATCTCGGCGCTGCCCGGCTCGGTGGCGTAGACGTTCTGGTAGGCGCTGAGCGGCCACGGTCGATCGACGTAGCCGTAGCGGATGGGTCGGCCGTGTGCGGCCAACCAGGTCAGCGTCCGTTGGGGCAGGGACAGGCGGGCGACCCACAGGCGGCCGGCGTCGCCGTATGGTGCCTCGAGCGAGGCAGTCGCGTCCGGACCGAGCGAGAGCGGCGATGGCGGTGGCGTGCCGGACCAGCGCTCGGTGGAGCGTCCAGCCGGCCGGCGCACCTCGACGACCCACCGGCCGCGGGCCAACTGCGTCGAGAGGTGGACGACGAGCGGAGTGCCGTCGGCGGCGACGGCGTCGAGCGCGGCCGGGATGGTGCCGGAGGTGTTGACGACGACGACGTCGCCCGGGTCGAGGAACGTGGGCAGCAACGCGAACGTGCTGTGCTCGATCGTGCCCGCGGCGCGGTGGGCGACCATCATGCGCACCGCGTCGCGCGTCAAGCCCCGCGCTTCAGGGGGCTCGGCGGCTTCCAGCTCGGGCGGGAGGTGGAACGTCAGCCTCGCCGGTGCGGCGTTGCTACGGGGGCGCTCGACGGTGCCGGCCGCGGTCATGGCCGTGCGCTGCACTGTCGTCGCGCCCCAAACCGCGAACTCGTCGCGATAGTGGCGGTCACGGCGGCCGCGGGCGCGACGTTGTCGCGAAATGGGTTGGGTTGGCGGGCGGGCCGGCGCTGGGTCTGCGGTCGGTGCCCGAGGTCGTCGCGGTGCTCGATCATCGCTGCCCCTCGAGGAGCGCGGTCGCCTGGTAGCGGCCGCTCGGCGGGCCCTCGGCCAGCAGGCGCCGCAGGGCCGGGACGACCGACTCGGGCTCGGGACGATCGGAGATGTCCTCGCCGGGGAAGGCGTCCTGGTGCATCTGCGTGCGCATGTCGCCGGGATCGAACCGGTAGACGCGGAGTCCGGGCTGCTCGGCGGCGAGCACGTTGCTGACCTGCTCCAGTGCCGCCTTCGACGAGCCGTAGCCGCCCCACCCCTCGTAGCCCTCGACCGCGGCGTCCGAGGTCACGTTGACGATGGCGCCGTGCGCGGCCAGGAGGGCGGGCAGCGCCCGTTGGACCAGGGCCAGGGGAGCGAGGACGTTGATCCGGTAGACGGCCTCCAGCTCCTCGAGCGGGTAGTCGGCCAGGGCGGGCATCGGCGTGGGCCCGAGCGTGCTGGCGTTGTTGACCAGCAGGTCCACCCCGCCCAGGCCGGTGGCGGCGGCCACGAGCGCCTCGCGGTGGGCCGGGTCGGCCACGTCGCCGGCGATGGCCACGACCCTTCCGCCGTGGCGCCGCAGCGCGGCGGCCGCGACCTCGAGCGACTCCTGGTGGCGAGCGTCCACGACGAGGTCCCAGCCGTCGTGGGCCAGCTCCTCGGCCAGCGCCCGCCCCAACCCCTGCGACGCCCCCGTGACGATGGCAACCGACATGGCGTGCTCCTTTCGCGTCTACGCGCGAGTTTAACAAGCGATGACTTACGATATTCCACCTGTTCCGCCGGAGACGGTGTGTCGTCAGTCTCCTGTCAACCCGCCGTGCAGCGCGTGGACGCAGCTGAGCAGCGCACGGTGGAACGCCTCCCGCTCCCGGCTCCTCATCGACGCCACCATCGTCGCCTCGACCTCGGCGACCTCCGCATCGCACGCGACGAGGAGGGCACGGCCCTTTGGTGTGAGCTGCGTCTGTCGGATGCGACCGTGGGCGGGATGGGCCCGGCGGCGCACCAGCTGGCGCTTCTCCAGGGCCAGCAGGACCTCGTTCATCGACTGCGACGACACGAGCGCGCGCCGGGCCAGCTGCGCGTTCGAGAGCCCGCCCCGCCGGGCGAGCACGCTCAGCGTCGTGTACTGCGCGGCCGACAGCCCGTGGCGGCGGACCACGTCGTTGATCGACCGCCGCACGATGCGATCGAGCCGTCCGATCAGGTACAGGAGGTTGGGGCCGGCCGGCTCGTCGAGGGGTCCAGGGGCGGGGGCCGCAGCCATCAGGCCCTGAGGAGGTAGGCGGAGTGGAGCAGCTCAGGCTTCTCCTTCAGCTCCTCCGCCGTGCCGTCGTAGCGGATGCGTCCACCCTCGAGGATGTAGGCCCGGTTGGCCAGCCGCAGGGCCACGTGGGCGAACTGCTCGATCAGGAGGACGCCGACGCCGCTCTCGGCGACGGCGGCCAGCGTGGGCACGAGCCGCTTGACGACGACCGGCGCCAGCCCGAGCGAGAGCTCGTCGACGAGGAGGATCGAAGGCCGGGACACCAGGGCTTGGGCCAGCACGACCATCTGCTGCTCGCCGCCCGACAGCGAGCGGGCCGCGGTGTCCCAACGCCGCTTCAGCTCCGGGAACAGCTCGAGCGCGTAGGCAGTGCCCTCGTCCGCCTCCTGCTTGCCGAGGGCGTAGGTCGCGACGCGGAGGTTGTCGGCGACGGTCAGGTCCCGGAGCAGCCGCCGGCCCTCGGGCACGACCGCGACACCGGCCCGCCGGATGGCCTCCGGCCGCCGGCGGGTGATCTCCTGCTCGCCGAGCAGGATCCGACCGGCGGTGGGCTTGAGCACGCCGGCCACGGTCAACACCAACGTCGACTTGCCCGTCCCGTTGGGCCCCAGCAGGGTCGTGACCTGACCCGGCGTGATCTCGAGTGAGACCCCGCGCAGCACAAGGCGTTCGGCGCGGGGGACCGACAGCCCCTCGATCCGCAACACCTCGCCGGCCACCGGAGCCCCGCCCGGTGCCGTCGGAGGGCCGGCGCTCACAGCTCCGTCTCCGTGCCGAGGTAGGCCCGGATGACGTGCTCGTTGCGCAGCACCTCAGCGGTGGGGCCTGACGCGATCAGCTTGCCGAAGTCGAGCACCGCCGCCGTCGTGCAGCAGCCGGAGACGAGGCTCATGTCGTGGTCCACGAGGATGACCAGGGCGCCGGTCTCGCTCGGGATGCGCTTGATGACGTCGGCGAGGTGCTCCGTCTCGTCGTCGGGCAGGCCGGCGGCGGGCTCGTCGAGCAGCACCAACCGGGGCGTGCCGACGACGGCCCGCGCCATCTCCACCAGGCGTCGCTCACCGGCGCTGAGCGTCGCCACCTGGCTCGACGCCTTCCCGTCGAGGCCGACGAAGGCGATGGCCTCCATCACAGCGGGGCGGCGCGCCCCACGGTCACCGCCAGTGTGCTCGTGCACGAGGAGGACGTTGTCGTAGACGCTCAGCTTGGCGATGGCCTGCTCGGTCTGGAAGGTCCGCCGCACCCCCCACCGGGACCGCTTGAAGTCGGACATCGAGAGCAGGTCGTCCCCGAAGCCGGTGATCCTGCCCTGGTAGGGGCGGACGAACCCGCTGAGGACGTTGAAGAACGTGGTCTTTCCGGCGCCGTTGGGGCCGATCAGCCCGCAGGTCGCGGCGTCGAAGGTGACGGACATCCCATCGATCGGGATGACGCCGCCGAAGCGGACGGTCAGCTGATCGACCACGATCACGCCGACATCTCCTGCTCCGGCTGCTGGGCCTTGCGCTTGCCGGTGACCAGTCCGGCGAGCTTTCGTCCCAGCCGTCCCATGTCCTTCGGGAACTGCTCGACGATGCCGCCCGGCGCGGTGAGCAGGACCTGCAGGACGCCGACGCCGAAGAGGACGGTGGACCACTCGATGGCCACGCCCCAGTTGTCGAGGAGCGCCGGCAACAGCCGCAGCAGCAACGCGCTGACCACTGCGCCGGCGAGGTTGAAGACGCCGCCCATGAGGACGACGGCGAGGAGCGAGACCGAGCTGGAGATGGGGAACTGGTTCACGCTGACGCCACCTGCGGCGGCGGCCAGGAGACCCCCGGCGACCCCGGCCATGAACGACGCCAGCGCGAACGCCCACAGCCGGTAGCGCACCGTGTTCACGCCCGCCGCGACCGCGGTGGCCTGGCTCTGGCGGATGGCCGCCCACGCCCGCCCGGCCTTGCCGCGCACATGCCAGAGCGCGAGCAGGAACATGAGCGCCGCGACCACCACGCAGTACCGGTAGTACCCGACGTCGGTGCGGGCGATCGCGGGGCGGGGGAGGAACGAGGCCGCGCCGCCGGCCGACGAGTTCCCGCTGAAGCCGCCACCCCCGTTCGGGAACTGGACGTTCTGGATCCAGATCGTCAGGGCGCCGGCCGCCATGAGCGTGATGAGCGCCAGGTACAGACCGGAGAGGCGCAGCGCCGGGAGCCCGATCAGGGTTCCCACCACCGCGGTGATGAGGCCGGCGATCAGCAGCAGGACCGGGAAGGGGATGCCCCAGTCGAGGTAGTCGAAGCGGAGGGCCACCCAGGCGCCCAGGGAGGCGAGAACCACCTGGCACAGCGAGACCATGCCCACGCGGCCGATCAGCAGACCCAGGCCGAGCGTGACGATGCTGTAGATCACCACGCCCGTCATCACGAGCAGCCAGTAGCTGTTGACGACGGCGGTGACGCCGAACAGGACGACGACGGCGAAGACCACGGCGACGATCCACTGCACGGCCCCGCGCAGCCGGCGGCGCGTGGGGGCCGGCGTCGTCTCCGCGAGCTCGAACGCCTCGGCCGTCTGCACGGTCCGCTAGGTCCCGAGCACGAGCGGGCGACGCCGGGCGAACCAGAGGAGGGCGATGATCGCGAGCACGAACGGGGTCATCATCCGGTACTCGCTGAACGACGGGAACGCCGTGAGGCACGACTGGACGATCCCGATGACGAAGCCGGCGGCGAGCGTCCCCCAGAACGAGCGCAGCTGGCCGATCAGGGCGGCGGCGAGGGCCGGGATGACGAAGAAGGTCAGCGTCGCCGCGTCGAGCCCGACGAGGTCGCCCAGGAGCAGCCCCGCCATCCCGCAGACGAGGCCCGAGCCGAGCCACGCGACGGCCTCGACTCGCCGCACCGGCACGCCCAGCAGCGCGGAGATCTCCCGATCGTTGGCCAGGGCCCGCATCGCCGTTCCCACCTTGGTGACCCGGAGGTAGATCGTCGCGCCGATGGTGACGACGATCGGGAACAGGACGCCGACGATCTGGGTCCAGTTGATCCGGACGTCACCGATCTCGTACCGCCACTGCGAGGTGGGCAGCTTGTAGTTGCGGACGGTCGACGGGGGCCAGGCCCACAGCATGAGGCCGAGCAGGATCAAGAGGAGGCTGATCGTCGCGGTGGCCTTCACGAGGGGGTCCCGGGGTGCGAACGGCGGCCCGAACAGGATGCCGTACAGCAGCGTGATCGCTCCTCCGAAGAGGATGCACGCGAGGAAGGCGAGCCAGCGGTTCCAGCCGCCGAGGAGCGACCAGGCGATCAGGGCCCCCATGCCGCCGATGGCGCCATAGGCGAGGTTGAGCACCCCCGTGGCCCGGTAGAGCACGACGAGCCCCACTCCGGACATGGCGAACACGCCGCCGAGGGCCAAGCCGAGCACGAGGAACGGCTTGAGCTCGTCGAAGGTGGGCATGCTGACTCCGTTGGGGGGTCCCTGATCTCCGTTGGTCGGTCCGTGCCTCAGCCGCCCGTGTTGAGGCCGAGCTCCTTCTCCTTGGCCCGGATCTGGTCGAGCGGGTTGTTCGGCAGCGCCGCGATCTCGAAGCAGTCCTCGGTCTGGACCATGTTCCCGTCCTTCGGGGTCACGGTGATGTCCACGTTGTTGGACACGTTCTTGCCGATGGTCGAGTCGAAGTACCACGGCTTGCACCACAGGTCACTCGTGATGTTCTTGAGCGCCTTGAACGCCGAGTTGACGCTCTCCTTGGTGATGTCACCCTGGATCCCGAGCAGTGCCTCGGTCGCCGTGCGGCCGGCGAGGTACCCCATCTGGGCGAAGCTCGACGACGGGACGCTCGACGCGTACTTCTCGCGGATCGCGTTCATGTGGTCCTGGTCCGGCTTGCCGGAGTCGAGCACGTTGAACTCGGCGTTGATCAGGAACTTGCCGTCCCAGTCGGTGCCGCAGCACTTCTTGAGCGCCTCGGAGACCGAGGGGTCGTTCGGTGGGGTCGAGCTGGCCCAGATCACCTTGTCGATCAGACCCTGCTGGCCGATGGCCTCGAGCAGCGGCTCGACGGCCGGCCCGGTGTAGTCGAGCACGACGGCGCCACCGTCACCGGCATCCTGGACCAGCTTCTGGGCGAAGCCGGCGGCGTCGGGGAACGGCGGGTTCTCGAGGACGCTCTTGCCCTCCATCCCGTTCTGCTTGGCGAAGTCGACCACGCCCTGGTTCACGGCGTCGAACCCCGGCGCGTTCGGCGACGCGATGACGATGGTCCCCTTGGCGCCGGCCCGGACCGCGGCCTGGGCGCCCCCGAGGCTCGAGTAGTACGGGCCCATGTTCACGGCCGAGAAGTTCGGGCTCTCGAAGCAGGCCTGAGCCACGCCGGCGATGATGAGGTAGAGGTTCTGCTGCGCGTAGTAGTCCTTGTTGACCGCGCACTCGGTGAGGCTCGTGCTCCCCACGATGCCGAGGACCTGGTCCTCCTCGACGAGCTTCTTGGCGAGCCCGGCGACCTGCTGGTTGTCGGACTGCTCCTCGTACGAGGTGTACTGGATCGGCCGGCCGTTGATGCCGCCGTTGTCGTTCACGCAGTCGAAGTAGGCCTTGGTCATCCCGGTGATCCACGTGAAGTCCGCGATCGGGCTCTTGGTGGCCATGCCGCCGAGCTTGATCGGGTCACCGGTCGCCTTCTGCCCGGTGCCCATCCCGCACTCGCCGGACTTCTGGATCATGCCCGACCCGGACGGCGC
Organism: bacterium; assembly: GCA_046734535.1. Lineage (GTDB taxonomy): Bacteria > Actinomycetota > Acidimicrobiia > Acidimicrobiales > Ilumatobacteraceae > DASTFY01. The sequence continues at coordinate 8,252 of JBKPRL010000318.1, forward strand.
GGCCGCGGAGGTGGCGGCTCCCCCCGTCGTCGCGGCACCCCCCGCCGTCGTCGCGGCTGCCGCGCTGGTCGCAGCCTCGGTGCCGGCCGGTGCCTCCGTCGTGTCCGACGACGACTTGCTGTCCGAGCCACACGCGGCGACGACCAGCGCGCCGGCCGCCACCATGCCCAACAACGAACGCTTCATGCGTCCTCCCCCTCGGATACAGAGAGGGTGGAGCCCGGCCGAGCCGGTCGTGCCCCACGCTCCATGACCTACCCCAACTCGTGCGCCCGGCGGGCGGTCACCCCCGAAGTCCCCCCAGGGCGTGACGGCAGGACCGTACCCCGCCGGGCTGGGAGAGGCAAGGATGTCAGCCAGCCTGAGAACGTGCGGCGGTGGTGCGGCCGCACGTGTCGCTCAGGCGGGCCGGCCGTCGAGGTAGACGATGCCCTTGTTGCCGTCGACGGTGACGGTCTGGCCCGTGGTGATGGTCGTCGTGCCGACCTGGGTCCCGACGACGGCCGGGATCTCGAACTCCCTGGCGACGATGGCGCAGTGGCTGAGCACGCCACCGACGTCGGACACGACCGCTCCGGCGATGGAGAACAGCGGCACCCACGGCGGCAGGGTCATCTCGCACACCAGCACCTCGCCGTCCTCGAGGTCCATCCCCTCGGCCAGAGAGCGGACGACGCGGGCGGTGCCGGTGTAGGCGCCGGGTGAGCCGGCCACGGCCTTGAGGACGTTCGGATCGATGTTCTCCTCGGGTGGCACCACGCCGAGCAGGCGGAACACGAGCGCATCCATGAAGGGGTCCGGCTCGTCGGGCGGGGGAGGCGGCGTGCCGAGTGCGCCGGGCGGCACGACCTTCGCGGCGCGCGCCATGCTCGCCCGGCGCGCGCCGGTCACCTCTCGGCGGTCACCGCCGTTCGTCAGCGCGTCGACGAGCTCGTCGCGGTAGAGGTAGAAGACGTCGTCGGGAGCCTCGGGGAGACCCTTGGCCACCAGGCGGTCGCCGACGGCGAGCACGAAGCGGCGGAAGACGCTGACGCCGAGCTGGTCGATGTAGAAGGCGTGGTCCTCGGTCAGCGGGAAGCTGTACTGAGCCGCCTCGTACAGGTGGTCGAGCTTGGCCAGGGTCTCCGGGTCGTCGGCCAGACGCTCTCGCATGGTGGACAGGAGACGCTCACGGGTCGCGACGCTCTTCTGGTACAGGACCTCGGGATCCTGATCGTCGCCGAGATCGAGGAACCCGGCGATGCTCGCGAGGGGGATCGTCGGGTCCTCCCGCCACGGCACGTCGGCGAGGTCGTAGACGGCGTCGTGGCGCCAGCCGAACTCGAAGAGGAAGGCGTCGAGGTCGGCCCGCAGCGCGCGGCCCTCCTCGGTCTGATCGAGCCTCGCGAGCAGCTCGTCGGCCGGCAGTGTCCGGAAGGCGTCCGACAGCGCGGGGCTGGCCTTGACCTTCCGGCTGAGCTCCCACAGCCCGCGGCTGACGTCGACCGACCGGGTGTGGAAGCCCTGGAGGGTCTGGTACGCCTCCGTCGACTCGGAGGGCTGCATCACCTCGTCGTACAGGTCGCAGAACGCGCTGCTCGACAGGAGCACGAAGTTGATGTGCCCATGGATCCACCACTGGTGGCGCATCCGGTCGGTCAGCTCGTCGAGCTTGGCGACCATCTCGGCATCGTTCAGGCCCGCGTAGTCGGCGGTCCGCTCGGCCTCGTTGATGGCGCGGACCTCGGGCTTCCACTCCTCCTCCCACCGCTTCCCGACCGAGGGGACCTTGGTCGCGAGCTGCTCGTGGTACCGGGTCATCCTGTCCTGCAGCTCGGCCTCGTCCGGGATGGGGTGGAAGGCCATGTAGAAGTAGTGGTTGATCTCCCGCGAGGACGCCATCATCGGGCAGTCGTACTCGGCCTGCGCGGCGGTGAACCCCTGGGACAGGGTGCGGATGACGAGGTCGAACGACAACGGCGTCACGGGGCGTGGCGCGTGCATCTTGTCGAGCGCCCAGAAGCCCTCGATCTCACCCGGCTCCGGGAACTCGACCTCGTTGTTCGCTGGCGCGGTGTCGCTTGCTGTTGACGTCATTGTCAATCCCCCTGAGATGGAACCCCGGGCGAAGGTTAACCCCAGAGCTCCTTGCTGGCGATGGCGGCGCCCTCCGCCAGGGCCGCGAACTTGGGCCACACCACGGTCGGGTGCACCTCGGGCGCATAGGACGCCCGCGACGAGAACCCGCAGTCGGCTCCGGCGATGACGTTCTCCTTGCCGACCAGGTTGGCGTACTTGACGATGTACTCCGCGATCAGGTCCGGGTGCTCGACGTAGTTGTTGGCGTGGCCGAGCAGGCCAGGGATCAGGATCTTGCCCTCGGGCAGCTTCGTGGTCTCCCAGATCTTCCACTCGTGCATGTGACGCGGGTTGGCCACCTCGAAGGAGTACGCGCCGGCGTCGATCTGGAGCGTGTACTCGAGCGCGGTGGACAGCGGGATGTCGTTCATGCGCGGGCCGTGGTTCAGGCCGTAGCAGGTGTGGTGGCGGATGCGTTCGGTCGGGATGCCTCGCAGCGCGTGGTTGAGCGCCTCGACGTGCACGCTGGCCGACCGGCGGCGCTCCGCCTCCTCCTTGGTCGGATCGCTCAGCATGTCGATGAGCCACGGGTCGTCCACTTGGAGCACGAAGCCGGCGTCGACGATGCCGAGGTACTCCTCGCGCATGGCCTCGGCCACGTTGTTGAGGTACTCCTCGTAGGTGTCGTAGTAGGCGTTCCTCCCGAAGCCGCTCGGACCGGTGGCCGGCATGAAGACCTCGGTGACGTCCTTGCCCTCGACGGCCGCCTTGAGGTTGTCGATGTCCTTCTGGAGCAGCTCCTGGCCGACGTAGGTGATCGGCCCCGTGCAGATGATGCGACGCAGCGGCGTGACCGCCGACGAGTACTTCTTGAAGTAGTCCTCGTAGTACTCCGGGAAGTCGTCGACCTCCTTCTGCCACGACGGGGCCATCGACGGCGCGCCCATGTCGAGCTCGAAGCCACCGAGGCGGTCCTTCACGTAGCCGAGGAAGCTGCTCTTGCTCTGCTCCCCGTCGGTGACGATGTCGATGCCGGCGTCGACCTGGTGCTGGACGCGGTCCGCGACAGCGTCGCGGACCTGCCGGTCGAACAGGGCCGCGTCGTACGAGCGGCCGTTCTCCTTCTCCTTCATGGTGTCGAGTAGCTCGGTCGGACGGGCCAGGCTGCCGACGTGGGTGGTCAGGATGCGATCGGTGCTGCGCTTCATCAGTCCCTCCTGGGGACGATCGTAGGGCGTCGCGCACGTCCACTCCCATTGGCGGTCACGGGGCGGTCGGCGGGCCGGTTGCCACCTCGTGCCGTTGGCCGCATGCTCTGGAGGTGATCTTCCGCCAGTACCAGCTGAGCTGCCTGTCGCTGTTCAGCTACCTCGTCGGCGACGAGGGCACTGGCCGAGCGGTCGTCGTCGACCCGCAGCGGGACGTCTCCGGCTACCTGGAGGACGCGGCCGGTTTCGGCCTGCGCATCGAGCGGGTGATCGAGACCCACTTCCATGCCGACTTCCTGTCGGGCCACCTGGAGCTGGCGTCCGCCACCGGTGCCGTGATCTCCTACGGCAGCGGGGCCAGCACCGACTTCCCCATGGAGCCGCTGGCCGACGGTCAGCGCGTCGTCCTCGGTGACGTGGTGCTGGAGGTGCGCCACACCCCGGGCCACACCCCGGAGTCGATCTCCATCGTGGTCTGGGAGCACGACGGCGACGCCGCCCCGTGGGGCGTCCTGACCGGCGACACGTTGTTCGTCGGCGACGTCGGGCGTCCGGACCTGCTGTCCTCGACGGGCTGGAGCGCTCCCGAGCTGGCCCGCCGCCTGTACCGCTCGCTGCACGACCAGCTCCTGACGCTGCCCGATGCGACCCGTGTCTATCCCGCGCACGGGGCCGGCTCGGCCTGCGGCAAGGCGATGTCCGACGCGGTGTCGTCGAGCATCGGGGAGCAGCGACGCACCAACTACGCCCTGCGGCCGATGGGCGAGGACGCCTTCGTCGAGGCGGTCACGGCCGGGCAGTCGGTCGCGCCCCTGTACTTCGCCTTCGCCGCCGACGCCAACCGCCACGACCGTGACCTGCTCGACGACCAGGAGCCACCCGAGCGGCTCGCCCTCGACGAGGCCCTCCGTCTGACCGCCGCGGGGGCCGTTCTCGTGGACACCCGCTCGCCGGAGACGTTCGCGTCGGGCCACGTCGCCGGCGCCGTCAACGTCGGTTTGGACGGCCGGTTCGCCGAGTACGCCGGCGACGTGCTGCGACCGGACCAGCCGGTCGTCCTGCTCACCGACCCCGGCCGGGCGACGGAGGCCAAGGTCCGCCTGGCCCGCATCGGCTTCGACCGGGTGGTCGGAGCGCTGGACGACGTCGAGCGGGAGCTGCTCGACCATCCCGAGGCGGCCGAGCGGGCCCGCCGGATGGCGGCCGAGGAGGTGGCCGAGTGGGCCGCCGACGCTCCGAGCCCCGCCCCCGGAGCGCTCCAGCTGCTCGACGTCCGCAACCCGGGCGAGCAGGAGGAGGGCGTCATCGCCGGCGCCCGCCGCATCCCCATCGCCCGCCTGCTCGAGCGAGTCGACGAGCTGGACCCGTCCGCCCCGACCATCGTCTACTGCGCCGGCGGCTACCGCTCCTCGATCGCCGCCTCGCTCCTGCGCACCCGTGGCTTCTCCGCTGTGGCCGACCTCCAGGGCGGCTTCGAGGCCTGGGTCGCCGCCGGCCTGCCCGTCGCCACGACCCCCTGACCCCGCTCCCGCCGGTGGGGCCGCGCCGTTCTCGCGGCGTCCCGTACGGCTAGAGGCCACGAAACCCCGCGAGAACGCGAGGGTGAGGGCGGCGAGGACCGTACGCGCCGGAGGGCGGTGGCTAGCGGGCGACGGCGAGGTCGCGGAGCACCGCGTCGGCCGCGTTGCGCCCGTTCAGCGCGATGACCGAGCCGGCCGGGTGGGTGGCGGCCCCGCACAGGTAGAAGCCGGGCACCGGCGTGTGGGGGGTGAGGCGGTGCTCCCACATCTGGTCGGGCATGGTCTCCCCCTGGAAGATGTGGCCGCCGGTGAGGCCGATGCGAGCCTCGATGTCGGGCGGGCCCAGCACCTCGCTGTACTCGATGCAGTCGGCGATGTCGGGTGCGAAGCGGGCGATCAGGTCGACGAACTGCTGCCCGATGGCGTCGCGCTGCTCGTCCCAGCTCCCGTCGGCCAGATGGTACGGCGCGTACTGCCCGAACACGCTCATCAGGTGATGGCCGTCAGGGGCGGGAGACGGGTCGTAGCCGGTCTGGAAGTAGACCTCCCCGTAGCCCACGTTGGCCCGGCCGGCCTGGCAGTCCTCGAAGGCCTGCTGGCCGGCGTCCAGCCCCTGGGTCACCGAGATCATGGAGCGGTACGGCCACGACGCGCCGCCCGCGGCGGGGAAGGTCGGCAGCCGGGAGAGCGCGGCGTTGAACTTCACGACCGGGCTCCGGATCTGCCACGCCTCGAGGCGGGCGCGGTACGGGGCGGGCAGCGCAGCCGAACCCTCGAGCATCGTGAGGGCGCGCTTGGGATCGGCGTTGCAGATGACGGCACGGGCGGGGACGAGTTCGCCGCCCTCGAGCACGACGCCCTCGCCCGGTCGGACCTCCGCGACCTCGACGCCGCACGCCAGCGCCGCACCGGCTTCGACCGCGGCTTCGGCGAGGGCGAAGCTCACCATCCCCATGCCGCCCTTGACGTAGCCCCACACCGGACCTTGGTCCTCGAGGTCACCCTGGTAGTGCATGAGCTTGACGGACGCGGTGCCCCAGTCCCGAGGGCCGGCGTAGGCCCCGATCACCCCCTGCCCGTAGAGCGCGTCCTTGAGCCGCTGGCCGGTGACGTAGTGGTCGAGGACGTCCGCGATCGACGCCTCGAACAAGATGTCGATCATCCACTGGTCGTGGCCGAGCATCTCCTCCAGCTCCTCGCGGGTGGGTGACTCGCCGATCCAGCTGTCCCGGCCTCGCGTCCTGAGCCGCTGGCGCATGTCGTCGAAGACCTGCTCGTAGGCCCAGTAGCCGGCGATGTCGGCGGGGGAGACACCGAGCGCGTCGAGGCTGGCCTGCGTCGCCGCGTCATCGTTCCACTGCGCCAGCGAGGTCCCGTCCTCGAACGGCGCCCAGAGGTTGGGGTCGGCAACGAAGACCTCGAGGCCGTGACGGCGGAGGTCGAGCTCGTCGATGACGACGCGGTCGAGCAGGCCGATCACGTACGCGCACGGGCTGACGACGTACCGAGGGTCGGGAAAGGGACGCTCGAGGGTGCAGGCGCCGCCGAGCCGCTCCCGGCGTTCCAGGACCAGGACGGCCTGGCCGGCGCGAGCCAGGTACGCCGCGCAGGCCAGCCCGTTGTGGCCCCCGCCGACGATCACGGCGTCCCAGGTCCGGGCGTCCAGCTCGCTGACCGGGGCCGGCAGGCCGACCTCTCCGAGGGCGGCGGCGATCGACGGCATGGCGGGTACCTCCGGCTGACGGACTCGAGTCACCCTAGCCCATGTGCTGAACGACGATTCAAGAGCTGTGGCTGCCTTGCTGAACGACTGTTCAACCACACCCGGCCACGCCCGGCTACGTTGGGCGGATGCAACGGGCCAACGGTGAGGTGCGCCGGGCGCAGATCCTCGCCGCGTCCGGGCAGCTCGTGCGCCGGCGTGGGTTCACCGCCACCCGCATGGCGGACGTGGCCGCGGAGCTCGGCTTGTCCGCGCCGCTCATCGTGTACCACTTCCGGACCAAGGACGAGCTGATGGCGGCCACGCTGGGGGCCGAGGCCCAGGGAGAGCTCGAGCGGCTGGAGGCGGTCGCCGCCGCGGACCTCGACCCGCTGGCCAAGCTGTCCCGCGTCGTGCACCTCTCGCTCGGCGCGGCGTCCGTCGGCGACTGGGCGCTCTGGATCGACGCGTGGGGCGAGGGCCTGCGCTCGGCGACGATGCGCGACCACCTGGCCGACCTCGACCGCCGATGGCTGGCGGCCATCGAAGCCGTCATCGCCGACGGTCAGCGGGCCGGGGTGTTCAGCACACGGGCGCCGGCCGCGTCGGCGGCGCGGATCATGGCCCTGCTCGACGGCTACGGCGTGCAGCTCGTGCGAGCCGGCTCGGCTCGCGCCCGCCAGCGGGTCCTGGCGGCCGGACGGGCGGCGGTGGGGGAGGAGCTCGGTGTCACGCTCCGCAGCCGGTGACCGTTCACTCGGCGGGCGACTCCGGTGGGGGTTCTGAGAGTCCCGCGGCATCTATCGAGCGCTTGGTCCCGCTGTAGAGGCTCACCAGGCGGGATACCACCGTCACGAGGAAGAGCTGTCCGAGCAGCGCCTCGAAGGAGACCATGGCTTGGCCGCCGTCGGTCGCCGGGGTGAGGTCGCCGAAGCCGAGGGTGGTGAGGACGACGAAGCTGAAGTACACGAAGTCGGCGAAGCTCGGGTCCGGGTTCTGGACGAAGAACTGCCTGGCCGTCAGGGAGTTCACCCCGAAGGCGAGCAGGGCGAAGATCAGGCCGAAGAGCACGTAGACGCAGACCACCGCGAGGACCGTCTGCTCGGTCACGACCCGGTGCTGCAGGAAGCGGCCGATGATGGCGACGACGAGGATGGCGAGGATGCCGGCTTCGATGATGGAGAGCACGCCCAAGGACTTGTCGGTCCCAACGACCCCGTCGACGACCGCCGCGGCGGATACCCCGACGGCGACGAGACGGGTGGGCAGGACCCACCAGCCCCGCACCTGAGAGGTGTCGAGGCCGAGCAGCACCGTCAGGCCGACGAGCAGCGCTGGGAGCCAACGGCCGAGGCCGCGCTCGGCCGAGGTGAAGATGAGGACGCAGTCGACGAGGATCAGCGCCAGCAGCGCGCCGTAGCGGTCGGGCTGACGGATCCCCTTCGTGCGCTCGAACGCGGGCACCCGCGGACGGTACCGCCCGGGCAGCCCCGGCGAGCGGATCTGCCGATGGCGGGGCTACCGCGCCGGTGCGTGGCGCGGCCAGGGTCGTGCCTGCTCCTGGATGGCCGCGAGCGTCAGGCAGACGTCCTCCCGGAACCGGCGGGCGACGACCTGAAGACCGATCGGCAGCCCGGCCCGGGTCAGCCCGGCGGGCACGCTGACGGCCGGCAGGTTGACCAGGTTGGCCAGCATGGGATGCGGCACGGCCATGCCGGCGTGCCCGCCCACCCCGGCGACCTCCGTCGGCATCGGACCCTCGGCCGCGAACGCGGGCACCGAGGACATCGGGGTGAGCAGCACATCGATGTCCTCGAACAGCCCGCCGACCTGGCGGACGAGCTGGCGCCTGGTCTCCTCGACGCGGGCCAGCTTGGGCAGCGTCACGGTGCTGGTCGAGCGCCAACCGGGGGCCACGAGCGGGTCCAGCTCGTCCAGGCGCTCCTGCCAGAGCTCCGGGGCGATCCCCACGAACTGGTCCACGCCCTCCATCCGGGCGTAGGTCGCGATGTAGTCCTCGAGCTCGACGGTGCGATCGACGAGCGTCAGGCCTGCCGCATCGACGAGGTCGTCCGCGGCGGCGCGGGCCAGCTCGGCGACCTCCGGTTCGACGACGGCGAAGCCGAGGTCGCTCGACCACGCCGCCCGCAGCCCCTCGACCCGGTCCGGCCGGCCGATCACCTCTAGGTAGCCGACGTCGGGCGGGGGCAGGCAGGTCCGATCGCGTTCGTCCGGCCCGGCCATCACGTCGAGGAGCAGCGCGGTGTCGGCCACGGTCGTCGTCAGCGACCCGACGACCGCGTTCTGGGCCAGGTAGGTCACGTCGAAGGTCGGTATCCGTCCGTAGCAGCACTTGAGGCCGACGAGACCGGTGAAGCCAGCAGGGGTGCGGATCGACCCGCCGCCGTCGCTGGCCGTGCAGAACGGCACCATGCCGGCCGACACCGCTGCGCTGGAGCCGCCGCTCGAGCCGCCGGGCGTCCGGGCCGGGTCCCACGGGTTGCGGGTGACGCCGAGCGCCGGGCTGGCCGTGTAGGCCCACGTGCCGAACTCCGGCGCCGCCGTCTTGCCGATGGGGATGGCACCCGCGGCGCGCAGGCGAGCGACGTGGATGGCGTCGCGCTCGACGGCGGGCCGGCCGGCGAACCAGCGTGAGCCGCGCGTGGTCGGCATGCCGGCACAGTCCTCGAGGTCCTTCACGCCGAAGGGGACGCCCGCCAGCGGCCCGAGCGCGTCGGCCCGGCCGGCGGCCAGCTCGCGGTCGACGGCGGCGGCCTGCGCCCGGGCGCCGTCGACGTCGAGGTGGACGAAGGCGTTGAGCTCGCCGTTGCGCTTCTCGACGGCCTCCAGGCAGATCCCGAGCAGCTCAACCGCCGAGAGATGGCCGCGGCGGAGGAGGTGCGCCACCTCCAGGGCGCTCGGCATCTCCATGGGGCGCCGACCGTACCAACGGCGCCCCGTGTGCGGGGCGGGCACCGTCGCGCACTGCTTGCAGAGCACAACGAACCGGTACCGTGGAACGACGATGGTCAGGGCGCGGCTCCGCTACGAGTACGTGGTTGCAGTGGTGTTCGTCACGGGGCTCTTCATGGAGATCCTGGACACGACGATCGTGAACGTGGCCCTCCCGACGCTGGGACGGGAGTTCGGCGTCGGCACGTCGGCCATCGAGTGGGTGGTCATCGGCTACCTGCTGAGCCTGGCCGTGTGGATCCCGGCGTCGGGCTGGATCGGCGACAAGGTCGGGACCAAGCGGACGTTCCTCTTCGCCATCGGCACGTTCACCGTCGCCTCGGCGCTGTGCGGCCAGGCCCACAGCCTCCAGGAGCTGGTCGCGTTCCGCGTGCTGCAGGGCGTGGGTGGCGGGATGATGACGCCGGTCGGTACGGCGATGCTCTTCCGGGCCTTCGCCCCGGAGCGGCGGGCCAAGGCGTCGACCGTCCTCATCATCCCGACGGTCATGGCGCCGGCGCTGGGGCCGGTCATCGGCGGCCTGCTCGTGACGCAGCTGTCGTGGCGGTGGATCTTCTACGTGAACGTGCCCCTCGGCATCGCCGCGTTCGCGTTCGGGTTCTTCTTCCTGCGGGAGCACCGCGAGCCGACGGCAGGCCCGTTCGACGCCGCCGGCTTCGTGCTCAGCGGTGGCGGTCTGGCGCTCGTGCTGTACGCGCTCTCGGAGGGTCCCTTCAAGGGCTGGCGCTCGCCCGTGGTCCTCGGTGCGGCGGCCCTCGGGATCATCGCGTTCGCGCTCCTCGCGTGGGTCGAGCTGCGCCAGCCGCACCCGATGCTCGCCCTGCGGCTGTTCGCCGACCGGATGTTCCGCAACGCCAACCTGGCTTCGCTGCTGTCGTACGCCAGCTTCGCCGGCGTGCTGTTCATCATGCCGCTCTTCCTCCAGGACCTTCGCGGTCTGACGGCACTCGAGTCCGGGCTCACGACCTTTCCGCAGGCCATCGGCGTGCTGATCTCGTCGCAGGTCGCCGGCCGGCTCTACCCGACCGTCGGCCCTCGCCGGCTGATGGTGTTCGGGCTCGTCGGCGCGGCGTGCACGGTGGCGTCGTTCACGCAGATCGACCTGACGACGAGCCTCTGGTGGATCCGAGGCCTGATGTTCACCCGCGGCGTGTTCATGGCCTTCGCCTTCATCCCCCTCCAGGCCGCGACCTATGCCACGATCACGCCCGTCGACACCGGGCGGGCCACGGCGATCTTCAGCACCCAGCGCCAGGTCGCCGCCGCCCTCGGCGTCGCCATCTCCGCCACGGTGCTGGCCACCGCGACGCAGCTGCACCTTTCGAGCCTCTCGTCGAGCCAGGGCCCGGCCGCCGTGTCGGCGCGGGTCAGCGCGTACCACGACGTCTTCGCCGTCGCCGCGGTGCTGGCGATCGGGGCCGCGCTGATCGCGCTGATGATCCGGGACGAGGACGCGGCGGCCACGATGCGGTCGCGGCGGCGGGCGCGCGTTCCGGACGTCGAGCCGGCCGCCGTCCCCGGCTGATCCCTCCCGGGGCTGTCCACCCGGCCCGGTCGCAGTCCGCCGCGGACCCGGGCCGGAAAATGGACAGTGGCCCCGAGTTGTCCACCCGACCGAAGCCGGCTGGGGGCCCTCGGGGCCACCAAGTCGGTTCGACGCCGCGGCCCTTGCCTCGGGTGCGACCCCGTGGCGCCCGACCGATCCCACGTCCCGTCGCCGGTTCGTGAGGGCTGCCGGTCATCAGGCCCTGCGTCGTTCCTCACCGACTGGTGCGTACCGGCCGGTCCGAACCTCCCCCTCCGGCTGGTGGGCCTTCGGGCTCGATCCCTTCCGGTGACGTTCGCACCATTCGGTGAGCGCATGATGCGCCCCTCAAAAGACCAGGTCAAGCACTCTTTTCGTCGTCCACAGGGTTATCCGCAGGATTCGTGGTTCGTCCCCAGGAACCTTCAGATGTCCACCGGCTGTTCACAGCGATGTCCACATTCTCCGACCGCTCGCGGGCCTCGCGAAGGCCGCTGGTCGGCGCCGGCGCGCCGTCCACCCCGCTCCCGGCGCGGCACGGACCGGCGGCGACGGGCGCCAGCCGGTCCGTGGTCGAACGTGGTGCGGCACGGGTCACCCCGCGCCAGGTCGGGTCAGGCGGCCAAGGCCTTCGCCTTCAGTGAGTCGAACTCGGCCTGCGTGATCGCGCCGGTCTCGAGCAGCTTGTGGGCCTGCGCGATCTGCTCGGCGGCTCCGCTGCCACCGGCCGTGCCAGCGGTCTGACGGATGTACTCGTCCATCGCCTTCTGCTGCCTCGCCGCGGCCTGCGCGGCCCGCTCGTGCATGCCGCCGCCGCGGGCGATGAGGTAGACGATCGTCCCGATCAGGGGGAGGAAGATCAGGAAGATCACCCAGAGCGCCTTGGCGACGCCGCTCAGCGAGTGGTCCCGGAAGAGGTCGATCAGGACCGTGATCAGGATCCAGATGAAGGCGAACAGGAAGAAGAAGTAGATCATGGTCCAGAGGACCTGGCCTACGCCCCAGTCTGCAGCAAACACGTGCCGTTCCTTTCTCGGCCGGCGGACCGCGGCGCGGCCGGCCAGCAACCCTTTGCTTACCGTCGGGGGACAGTAGCCAATGGCGCGACCTCGACCGCTCATCCCCGCGACGCGGCGCAGACGGCGTCCCGCTTGGCAGACTGTGCGGGTGGGACGGGTGGGACCACGGGCCGGCCGCCCCGGCGGGCGCACGGGACGAGGCGGTCGTGGCGCGGTGGTCCTGCTCGGACTGGTCCTGCTCCTGGCGCTCGGCAGCTCGCGTGCGGGAGCCGCGGGACTGGGCGAGCGCGTGCTCGACTTCACGAGCGACGCCGAGGTGGAGGCGGACGGGTCGCTGCTCGTCCACGAGACGATCGCGTACCAGTTCTCCGAGCCCCGTCACGGGATCATCCGCAGCATCGTCACCCGGCAGCGCTACGACTCGTCCCGCGAGCGCGTCTTCCCGTTGGAGGTCCTGTCGGTCCAGAGCCCGGACGGGGCACCGGATCAGTACGAGGTGATCAGCGACGGCGCCGTATCCGACATCCGCATCGGCGATCCGTCCGTCGAGGTGGACGGCCAGCACACCTACGACATCACCTACCGACTGCGCGGTCTGCTGAACGACCAGACGGATACGGTCGAGCTGTTCTGGAACGCGACCGGCAACCTCTCCCAGGTGCCGACCGATCGGGCCCAGGTCACCGTCCGGGGTCCGGCCGGCATCACCGACGCGGCCTGCTTCCAGGGACGTGAAGGTTCCCGCGAAGCGTGCAGCAGCAACGTCTCCGGCGACAGCGCGTCGTTCGAGGCCGACGGCCTCGGTCCCCGGGAGGGACTGACCGTCGTCGTGGCCTTGCCCCACGACGCGGTCGAACCGCCGCCGACGCCGATCCTCGAGGAGAGCCACACCCTCGCCTGGGGCTTCCGGGGCACGCCCGCACGCGTCGGGGCGAGCGCCGTGACCCTGGTCGCCGCCGGCGCCGGCGTCGGGCTGCTGGCGTACCGCAAGGGGCGGGACCAGCGCGCGGTGGGCAGCGCGGTCGACGTCGCCTTCGCCGACGAGCGCTCCGCTTCGCAGCGGCGACCGCTGTTCGAGCGCCAGGTGGGTCCGGTTCAGTTCGAGCCGCCCGACCACATGCCCGCCGGGCTGTTCGGGACGCTCGTGGACGAGCGCGCTGACGTGCGCGACGTCTCGGCCACCATCGTCGACCTGGCCGTCCGGGGCTACCTGCGCATCGAGGAGGTCGAGCCGACGGGCGGCCGCCGGCGCGACAAGGACTACCGCCTCGTCGCCCTGAAGCCGGCGGACGACCGGCTCCGGCCCTACGAGGCACTCCTCCTCGGCCACCTCTTCGCGGACGGCGACAGCGTCGAGCTCAGCTCCCTCATGATGCACTTCCACCCGCAGATGACCGAGGTCCGCGACGCGATGTACAAGGAGGTCGTCGACCAGGGGTGGTACCGGGTCCGGCCCGACAGGACACGGAGGGCGTGGACGGCGATCGGGGTGATGGCCGTGCTGGCCGCCGCCGCGCTGACGGCGCTGCTCGCGGCGACGGTGGGCTGGGGCCTGGTCGGGCTGGCTCTCGTGGTCGGCGGTCTCGCCCTGTTGATCGGCGCTCGGTGGATGCCGGCCCGCACGGCGAAGGGCTCAGGCGTGCTCGCCCGCGCGCTCGGGTTCGCGGTGTTCATCCGGGAGTCGGAGGCCAACCGGGCGCAGTTCGCCGAGAAGGCCAACCTGTTCACCGAGTACCTGCCGTACGCCGTCGCCCTCGGCTGCACGGAGCGATGGGCGAGGGCCTTCGCCGGTCTGGCTGTTCCGCCGCCCACGTGGTACGTGGGCTCGCAGCCGTTCCTGTTCGAGCCCGTCGCGTTCGGCACCTCGATCGCCGGCTTCTCGGCGCGGGCGGCCACGACCCTGGTGGCGACGCCGGGTGGCTCGGGCGGCAGCGGGTTCTCGGGCGGCTTCTCGGGGGGTGGGGTCGGAGGGGGTGGCGTCGGCTCCTGGTGAGCAGCCACAGGGGAGCCGGCCCCCACCCGACGGCGAGGACCGCTCAGCTGCGCCGGAGGCGGTAGAGCACGTGGGGACGCAGGGGGGAACCGACCGCGAGGCGCGGGTGATCGAAGTCATCCGCCGGGTCGTGGGTCATGCCGAGCCGGCGCATGACCGCTTGCGAGCGGACGTTCGTGCGGCTCGTGAAGGAGACGATCTCGTCCAGCTCGAGGCGGGAGAAGCCGTCGGCCACAGCGGCGCGGGCGGCCTCGGTGGCGTAACCGTGCCCCCATGCGGCGTGCGAGAGCCGCCAGCCCACTTCGACGCAGGGCGTGAACGGGGCCTCGAAGCCGGGCGCGCTCAGCCCCACGAAGCCGATGAAGCGCTCGTCGTCGACCACCTCGACGGCCCACAGGCGGAGCCCCTGTTCGGCAAAGGTGGCCTCGATGCGATCGACCATGCGGTCGGACTCCACCCGGCTGAGCGGCGCGGGGAAGTGCTCCATGACGACGGGATCGGCGTTGAGCGCGGCGAACGGCTCGCGGTCGGCCTCGCGCCATCCCCGCAGGAGGAGGCGCCCGGTCCGCAGCTCGAGGTCCGGCCGGTCCGATCCTGCGCCGGTCAGAGCAGCGACCGCACTCGGGCGACGAGCATGTCGAAGGCGGGCGCGTTCATCCCGCCGTGGGGGACGATGACGTCCGCGTAGCGCTTGGACGGCTCCACGAACTGGAGGTGCATCGGCCGGACGGTCGTCAGGTACTGGTCGATCACGCTCGCCGGCGTGCGCCCGCGGTCGGCCACGTCGCGCTGGAGGCGCCGGATGAAGCGGACGTCGGGATCGGTGTCGACGTAGACCTTGAGGTCCAGCAGCTCTCGGAGGCGGGGCTCGAAGAGCACGAGGATGCCCTCGATGACCACCACCGGGCCCGACTCGACCATCGTCACCTCGTCGGTGCGCAGGTGCGCCGCGAAGTCGTAGACCGGGACCGGGGCCGGATGGCCGCCGAGCAGGGCGTCGAGGTGCGTCATGAGCAGCGGCCAGTCGAACGCGTCGGGATGGTCGTAGTTGATGGCCGCCCGCTCCTCGAAGGGCAGCTGGGCCCGGTCGCAGTAGTAGGAGTCCAGCTTGACCAGCGCCAGCTCCCACTGGCCGACCATCGCGGCGAGGCGCTCCGCCACGGTCGTCTTGCCGGAGCCCGTGCCGCCGCCCACCCCGATCAGGAAGGGCCGCCGGCTGGCCGGATCCCGAGGGTCGCCCATGGGGGAGCGACCGTAGCGTCCGCCCGTTCGGGCCGCCGCGGTGCCGTCGGCCCGACGACGGCGGGTCGCGGCCCGGGGCCGACGCCGGCCGTCGGCGCACTAGGTTCGCCCCGGTGGGCGAGCCCTCGCTGCTGCTGGCGCCGGGGCGGGAACGGTCCATCGAGCGCCGCCACCCTTGGGTGTTCGCCGGCGCGATCGACCGGGTCGAGGGCGCTCCGGAGCCCGGCGACACGGTGGCGGTGCGCCGACGGGACGGCCGGTTCCTGGCCTGGGCCGCCTACAGCCCCGCGTCGCAGATCGCGGCCCGCGTGTGGACCTGGGACGAGCGGGAGATCGTCGACGAGGCGTTCTTCGCGTCGCGCGTGGCTCGTGCCGCGGCCGCGCGGGCTGACCTTCGGGAGCGCACGGACGCGATCCGGGTCGTGTTCGCGGAGAGCGACGGCCTGCCGGGCGTGGTGGCCGACCGCTGCGACAGCCACGTGGTCGTCCAGCTCTCGTCGGCGGGGGCCGAGCGCTGGCGCCCGGCCATCGCGGCCGCGCTCGCCGACCTCCCGGACGTGACCGGTGTGTTCGAGCGGTCCGACGTCGACGTCCGGGCCCGCGAGGGGCTCACGGCGCGGACGGGGCCATTGGCGGGCGAGGCGCCGCCGCCCACGGTGACGATCGCTGAGCGCCCGCCGGCCGAAGGTCCGGGCTGGACCTTCGTGGCCGACCTCACGGGCGGGCACAAGACCGGGTTCTACCTGGACCAGCGGGAGAACCGGCGGCTGGTGTCCGAGCTGGCCGCCGATCGGCGGACCCTCGACCTGTTCTGCTACACGGGCGGCTTCAGCGTCGCCGCGGGCACCGGTGGCGCGGGGCCGATCACGGCCGTCGACTCCTCGGCCTCAGCCCTCACCCTGGCCGCGACCAACCTCGAGCGCAACGGCATCAGCGGCGTCGAGCTGGTCGAGGCGGACGTGTTCACCCATCTCCGCCGGCTACGGGACCGGGGCGCCACCTTCGACCTGATCGTGGCCGACCCGCCGAAGCTGGCCCGCTCGACCTCCCAGCTGAAGCGGGCCACCCGGGCGTACAAGGACCTCAACCTCCTCGCCCTGAAGCTGCTGGCGCCGGGCGGGCTCCTGGTCACGTTCTCCTGCAGCGGCCTCCTGACGGA
>JBKPRL010000319.1:0-4671 GCA_046734535.1 bacterium
GGCGCGGGTCTGTCCCGTTGGTGCGACGAGCTCGCGCCAGAACGCGCCGGCGGGCGACCGCGGACCGCGCCGGACCGGGTCGGACCGAGGCCGACGGAGGATGACCCGGGGTCGCGGTACCGTGCGGCGCGGTGGGGGTGCTCCGCATGCCGGTCGTCTGGGCGCCGGCCACGGACGCACATCGCGTCGAGACCGGCGTCTGGTGCGGCGTGACCATCGAGAGCGACGAGCTGCCCGAGCGCGCCCACGTGCTCCTCGAGGCCTGCCGGGCCGCGGGCGCGCCGATCGAGCCGGCGCGGGACCACGGCCTGGACGCGCTGGAGGCGGTCCACGACCCGGTGTTCCTGGCTGTGCTGCGGACCGCGCACGAGCGGTGGGTCGCCGACGGGCACCTGGAGGACCCCGGCGCGCCCTACGCCGTCGCCTACTGGTTTCCGGCCGTCGCCGGCCGTCACGGCGGCGACCCTGCTCGACCGGCCGCGACGCTCCGCGCCGAGCTCGGTCGGTACGCCATGGACACCATGACGCCGGTCGGGCCGGGTACCTGGGAGGGAGCGAAGGCGGCGTCCGACGCGGCCGCGACCGCCGCCGACCTCGTGCTCGGCGGCGCGCCGGCCGCGTACGCGATCTGCCGCCCGCCGGGCCACCACGCCGGGCCCGCGTTCTTCGGGGGGAGCTGCTACCTGAACAACGCTGCCGTGGCCGCCGCCCGTCTGCGCCAGGGCGGCGTCGATCGGGTGGCGATCGTCGACATCGACGCCCACCACGGCAACGGCACCCAAGCCTGCTGGTGGGACGATCCCGCCGTGCTCTACGCGTCCCTCCACGTCGATCCCGGCGCCGGTTGGTTCCCCCACACGGTCGGCTACGCCGACGAGGTCGACGCCACGCGGACCAACTGCAACCTGCCGCTCCCGCCGGGCACGGCCGACGCCGGCTGGCTGGGCGCGGTGGAGCAGCTGGCCGCGGTCGTGAGTCGGTTCGGCCCGGACGCCCTGGTCGTCTCACTCGGGGTCGACGCCGCGGCCGAGGACCTGAACAGCCCGCTCGAGGTCACGCAGGACGGGTTCGCCGCCGCCGGTCGCCTGCTCGGCCAGCTCTCCCGGCCCACCGTGCTCGTGCACGAAGGCGGCTACGTGGTCGACACGCTGGCCGGCCACACGCTGGCCGTGCTGCAGGGCGTCGAGGCCGGGACCCGGCCGGCCGGGGCCGGCTAGGGGAGGCGGGCGGCCACCCCCCACGACAGGTCACTCAGCTGCTCGGCCGCGAGACTGCGGAAGCCGACGCGGTCGAGGGCCCCGAGGATCTCGTCGACGAACCAGGGGAACTCGTCCGCGAACAGCTCGTCGACGTCGGGATGGTCCAGGCGGGCGCGCACCGCCGGCACCGAGTCGCGGGAGACCACCATCAGGTCGCCGACCACGAAGCGCCCCCCCGGCGCCATCCGGGCCGCGGCCACGGCGGCCAGCGCCGCCTTCTCGTCCGCCGTCAGGTGGTGGATGGCGTAGGTGCTGACCACGGCGTCGTAGCGGTCCGGACGGTCGAAGGCCTCGAGCACATCGGCCGCGACGAGCTCGACCCCGGGTCCGAGCTTCGACGCGGCCAGCTCCAGCATCTTGTGCGACACGTCGACGCCCACGAGTCGCCGGCACGGCGGCAGCAGCCGCGCCAGGTTGCCCGTGCCGATGCCGAGGTCGACGACCGTGTCGTCCGCGCCGACCGCGGCCCGCTCGACCACCCACTCCAGCGTGGCCCGGTAGCCCGCCCGGATCGGGTTCGTCTCGTCGGCCACGTCGGCGTCGTACCCCGCGGCCCAGTCGTCGTGGTTGAAGGTGTCGGCGTGGTGACTGCGCATCTGTCCTATCCGTCGTAGAAGAACGGCTCGTGAAGGCCGATGAGGGACCGCTCCCGGGGGGTGGCCGCGCGCGACGCGGCGGCAGCCGAGACCTGGTTGGCCTGATCCGTGGTCCGCAGCCGTTGGGCGATGTCGCGCCGGCCGTAGTGGCACTGCAGGAAGAACCGGCCGCGGCCATCCGGGCCGGCCGGCGTCCCGCGGTGCCACACGTCGGAGACGAAGAGGAGGACGTCGCCCGCCATGGCCTCGAGTACGACCGGGCGCCGTCCGTCGTAGTCGAGGTCCGGGTCGAAGAGCCGGTCCTTGGGCGCCAGCCGGCCGGAACGGTGGCTGCCCGGCACGACCGCCGTCGGACCGCACGCGAGCGGGCAGTCCCACAGGTAGAGGTGGGCGCCGATGGCGAAGATCGGGTACGGGATGCGGTCGTCCCACGGCACGCCGGCCGGGCGGGGTACGTGGGGGCCGGCGTCGCAGTGCCACCTGCCGCCTCCGAAGGTCGGTGGGTTGCGCCAGGCCGTGTTGGCAATCACGTGGCAGTCGTTGCCGAGCAAGGGCTCGATCGCGGCCAGGATGGTGGGGTGGGCCACCGCCCGGTGGGCGAGGGCCGATCGGTTGAGCATCTCGTAGCGGAACTCGGCCCGGTCGGGGCGCGGCCGGGGGTCGACTCCGATGCTGGCGAAGACGTCCTCGACCTCGGCCGAGAGGAGCGCCACCTCCTCCGCCGTGAAGACGGCTTCGAGCTGCGTGTAGCCGTCCCGCTCGAGATCCCGAGTCGCGTCAGGCGCCTCGCCCTCGAACAGCGCCAGGTTCTTGCCGACGCGGCGGATCACGAGCCGACGGTACCGTGGCCGGCCATGGGGAGGGCGAACGGCTTCGACGTGATCGTCATCGGTGGCGGCCACAACGGCCTCGTCGCCGCGGGCCTGCTGGCCAAGGCCGGCCAGCGGGTGGTGGTGCTGGAGCGGCGCGACGTCGTAGGGGGAGCGGCCATCACCGAGACGCCGTGGGGCCCGGACTACAAGGTCACCGCGCTCTCCTACGTCGTCAGCCTCATGTCCCCGACGATCCTGCGCGAGCTGGAGCTCGAGCGCCACGGCTACAAGGTCCACCCCCAGGGTCCGTACTTCGCCCCCCACCCCGACGGCCGCCACCTGCAGCTGGCGGACGATCCCGTCCTGCGGCACAAGGAGATCGCCAAGTTCTCGGCTCGGGACGCTGACGCCATAGAGGGGTGGGACGCCTGGCTGACCCGCCTGGCCGATGTGCTCGGTCCGCTCCTGGCCCGGGTCCCGCCGAAGGTCGGCTCCAAGCGCCCGGGCGACCTGCTCGACCTCGGGCAGCTCGGATGGCGGCTCCGCGGCGTCGACGTGGCGACGGCCGGCGACCTGACCCGGCTGTTCACGTCCAGCATCGCCGACCTGGTCGACGACCACTTCGAGAGCGCGCAGCTGAAGGGCGTGCTGTCCGTCAGCGGCGTCATCGGGACGTGGGCCGGGCCGCGCTCACCGGGGACCGGCTACGTCATGGTCCATCACAAGCTGGGCGACGTCGGTGACGGCAGCCGGCTCGGCGCATGGGGCTTCCCCGAGGGCGGCATGGGCGCGGTCACCGGCGCGCTGCACGCCGCCGCCCGGCGCTTCGGTGCCGAGGTGCGGGTGGGCACGCCGGTCGAGCGGATCCTCGTCGATCACGGCCGGGCGAGCGGCGTGGCCCTCCGCTCGGGCGAGGAGCTGCACGCCCCGGTCGTGGTGGCGACCACCCACCCGAGGGTGACGTTCCTCGACCAGCTCGATCGCGACGAGCTGCCGGAGGACTTCGTGACGGCGATCGAACGCTGGAAGTCCCGCTCCGGCACCGTCAAGGTCAACGTGGCCCTCGATCGGCTGCCCACCTTCACCAGCCACCCGGAGCCGTCGCCCGACGTCTACGGCGGCACCATCGTGCTCGCGCCCTCCCTCGACCACGTGGAACAGGCGTTCCAAGACGCGGTGGGTGGACAGCCCGCCAGCAGGCCCTTCGCCGACATCTGCATCCCGAGCGTGTTCGACCGGACGCTGGCCCCGGAGGGCCACCACGTGATGTCGATGTTCACCCAGTGGGTGCCGTCGGGCTGGTCGGCCGAGCCTCACCGCGACGAGCTCGACGACTACGCCGACCGCGTGATCGCGCAGCTGGAGGAGGTCGCGCCGGGCTTCACGGCCTCCATCCTCCACCGGCAGGTGATCGGGCCGTACGACATGGAGCACACCTACGGGCTCGTGGGCGGCAACATCTTCCACGGCGAGCTGTCCACGGGGCAGCTGTTCCACATGCGCCCCGTCCCCGGCTACGCCGACCATCGGACGCCCATCGCGGGGCTCTACATGGCGGGTTCGGCGACGCACGGCGGTGGCGGCGTGACCGGCATCCCCGCGCTCAACGTCGTCTCGGCGATCGTCCACGATCGCCGCACCCGGCGCCTCCACCTGCCGCTCGGGTCGCGCGCCGCCACCACCGGCTGACCGCTCCTGACCGGTCAGTCAGCAACCGCCTGACCTCGGGCGCATCGTCGAGATCGGACCGGCTGCCGACCTCCTCGAGTCGCCGCAGCACCCCTACACGCGAGCCCTGCTGTCGGTGGTCCCCGAGGCGCACGAGATGGAGCAGGAGATCCTGATCGGCGAGGCGCCGGACCCCACCCGCGTGCCGGCCGGGTGTCGGTTCCACCCCGTTGCCCGCTGGTGCGGGAGGGTCACGCCGACGCGCTCGGGGTCGCCGGGGCGTGTCACGCCGAGGACGTGGCGCTCGCGCCGACCACGGCCCGGCGAGCCGTCGCC
>JBKPRL010000320.1:0-27211 GCA_046734535.1 bacterium
GGGGCTGAACCGCCCGGACCCGCGCCCGGCGGCGAGGGGGGCAGCGCCGCCCGCCGCGGCTCGGCCGGGAGCACAGCGGCGGGCGAGGATCCCGATCTCATGCCCTCGTCCAGCCTCACCTTCGACGAGCTCGTCACGGCCTCCGGCCTCACGCCGGCGCAGCTGCGGGAGGTGGAGCGCTACGGCCTCGTCGTCGGTCGCCCCGTCGGGCGCACGACCTACTACGACGACGAGGGTCTCGTCATCGCCCGCCTGGTGGCCGGGTTCCTCCGCTACGGCATCGAGCCCCGCCACGTGCGCATGTACCGCACGGCAGCCGAGCGGGAGGCCGGCGTGTTCGAGCAGGTCATCCTGCCCCTGGTCAAGCAGCGCAACCCCCACGCCCGCGCCCAGGCGCTGGCCAGTCTGTCCGAGCTGACCCAGCTGGGGACCGGGTTGCGGGACGCCATGATGCGCCAGGCCCTGCGGGGCTACACCGACAGCCTGTAGTGCCTCAGGGGCACCCGCCCCGAAGGTTGGCCATCCGGACGCCCGGGCAACGGCTCCCGGCGACGGTCTCGGGGTACCATCGCCCCATGGTGCCGATGGAGCTCGTGGGCGTCCGGCTCGAGCTGCCGGCCAACACGCCCATCGTGATCCTGCGGGAGGCGGAGGGCCGCCGCCGGGTGGTCCCGATCTACATCGGGGGTCCGGAGGCCGCCGCCATCCACTACGCCCTCGAAGGGATCGAACCGGCCCGGCCCTTGACCCACGACCTGCTCAAGAACGTGCTGGACGAGCTGACCACGTCGCTCGACCGGGTCGTGGTGACCGAGGTCCGGGATCGCACCTACTTCGCCGAGCTGTACCTCGTGAACGCGGCGGGCACGCACACCGTCTCGAGCCGGCCCTCGGACGCCATCGCCTTGGCCGTGCGGACCGGGACGCCGATCTTCGCCGAGGAGAGCCTGCTCGACGAGGTCGGCCAGGAGCAGGACGAGACCGAGCCGGCCAACGAGGGCGACCAGGACGAGCTGATCGAGGACTTCCGGGACTTCATCGAGAACGTGAAGCCCGAGGACTTCGGCGGCGGCTGACCGCGCCGGCGGTCGGTCATCCCGCGAGGTGTGACGCGAACGCGCCACAAGTGGTGCGTTCGTGTCGCCGTTCCGGCGAACACGAGGCGCGGTGATTGACCGGGTCGGGTGGACTCCGTACGCTGGGCGCCCGACCACATCCTCGTAACTACGACGCTGTGATCGGGCGGACTGTCTCGAGGAGCGCTCGCAGATGATCGTGGACGACGAAGGGTTCAGCGGCACCCGGACCGCGCAGGTCGTGGGCATCAGCTATCGGCAGCTGGACTACTGGGCCCGAACCGACCTGATCCGGCCGTCGCTGGCCGACGCGACGGGGAGCGGGAGCCGCCGCCGCTACTCCTACCGTGACCTGCTCGAGCTCAAGGTGGTCAAGAAGCTGATCGACGCCGGCATCCGCCTGGAGTCGGTGCGGGAGGTGTTCGCCTACCTGCGTGAGCACATGAACACCGACGTCGCGTCGGCCCACCTCGTGATCTCCGGTACCGACGTGCTGCTCTGCGAGGGCGACGACCTCATCAACGTCGTGCGCCGCGGCCAAGGGGTCCTGAACGTGCTGCCGTTGGCGGGCGTGAAGGAAGAGCTGGACGAAGGGATCGTGGCCCTCCACCCTCGGGTGGCGGCGGCCGACGCGCCTGAGGTGGCCACCGCCGTTCCCGGCCGGTGAGCGACCTGCGGCGCTCACCGCTCGCCGAGGAGCACCGGGCACTCGGCGCCCGTCTCGTGCCCTTCGGCGGCTGGGAGATGCCCCTCGCGTACCCGGCAGGGACGATCGAGGAGCACCTGGCCTGCCGCCACGGCGCGGTGGTGTTCGACGTGAGCCACCTCGGCACCGTTCGGGTCGAAGGCGACGGCGCCCTCGAGGCGCTCCAGACGCAGCTGACCAACGACCTGGGCAAGATCGCGCCCGGCCGAGCGCAGTACACCCACCTGCTCGACCCCGACGATGCCTCGGTGCTCGACGACATCATCGTGTGGTGGCGGGACGACGACGCGTTCGACGTGATGCCCAACGCGTCCAACACCGAGCGGGTGCGGGCCGCGGTCGGCGGCGACGACGTGACGGACGAGCGGGCCATCCTCGCCGTGCAGGGCCCCGAGGCCCGGCGGCGGCTGGAGGCCGTGGCGCCCGAGGCGGCGGCGGTCGGCCGGTTCCGTGTGGCCCCCTTCACGTGGAAGGGCACGCCCTGCACGGTCGCCGGCACCGGCTACACGGGGGAGGACGGGGTCGAGGTCTCCGTGCCCGCGGAGGCCGCGGTCGCCCTCTGGCGAGCGATCCTCGAAGCGGGCGTCACGCCCGCGGGCTTGGGTGCCCGGGACACCCTCCGGTTGGAGGCGGCCCTCCCGTTGCACGGCCACGAGCTGGGTCCCGGCATCACCCCACTGCAGGCCGGTCTGGGCTGGGTCGTCTCGTGGACGAAGCCGACGTTCCGGGGCCGGGACGCGCTGGCCCAGGAGCGGGAGCGGGGCGTGCGCCGGCTGCTGCGGGGCATCGCCACCGGCGGGCGGCGACCGCCGAGGGCGGAGTGTGCGGTGCGTCTCGACGGCACGGCCGTGGGGGAGACCACCAGTGGCAACTTCTCGCCGGTCCTCGGCCACGGCATCGCGCTCGCGTTCCTGCCGCCCACGGTCGAAGAGGGCACGGCCGTCGAGATCGACCTCCGGGGCTCGCCGTTGGCCGGCACCGTGGTCGCCACGCCCTTCGTCCGCAAGGCCTGACCGTGGCGCGTCCCGGGTCTGATCGGCTGGAGCGGCTGGAGGCCGGCCAACCCATCGTGTACGGCGGCGACCGGATCACGAGGGTGTCCGAGGACCTGGCCCGCGACTTCGCCCCCGGCGACCGGCTGGTCGTCGTGCAGGACACCGGCACCCTGCTGCGGATCCCCGCGGCCGAGCACGCCCTGGCCGATACCGCGGTCATCGCGGCCCACCAGGCCTTCCTGGAGCTGGGCCAGCACCCGGACACGGCCATCACGGCCTTCTTCGAGGGCTTCGCCCGCCGATTGGAAGACCCGGCCGTGTTCGCGCGCATCGCGACCGCCAACGCCGACGACGTCGCCGCCGCCCGCGACCGGGGCCGCAGCACGACCCGCCTGGCGCTCTCGGACCGCATGCGGGCCGACATGGTGGCCGGGCTGCGGACCTGGCGCGACATGCCGCCCGAGCGCGATCAGCTCATCGACGCCGTCGACCACGCGGGCTGGCGGGTGGAGCGCCGGCGCGCGCCTCTCGGCGTGATCGGCTTCGTGTTCGAGGGTCGTCCGAACGTCTTCGCCGACGCCACGGGCGTCCTGCGGGGCGGCAACAGCGTGGTCTTCCGCATCGGCCGTGACGCCCTGGGCACCGCCACGGCCATCCACGAGCAGGCGCTCGTGCCGGCACTGGCCGAGGCCGGGCTGCCGCTCGGCGCGGCGGCACTCCTCCGCTCTCCCTCGCGCGCGACGGGCTACGCGATGTTCTCCCACCCGCGCCTGGCCCTCGCGGTGGCCCGTGGATCCGGACCGGCCGTCGCCGAGCTCGGCGCCGTGGCCCGCCAGGCCGGCGTGCCCGTCAGCCTCCACGGCACCGGCGGTGCGTGGCTCGTCGCCGGGATGGGAGCCGACGCCGACCGCTTCGCCGCCGCGGTCGCACGCTCGCTGGACCGCAAGGTCTGCAACACGCTCAACGTCTGTTGCATCGTGAAGGATCGCGCCGAAGAGCTCGTGCCCCGCTTCGTCGCCGCGGCGGAGGTGGCGGGCGAGCGGCGAGAGGCGCCGACGAAGCTGCGGGTGGCCGTCGGCAGCGAGGGCTATGTCGACCCCGGGTGGTTCGCCCGGACCATCAGCGTGCAGCGCTCGACCGGCCCGGTGCGCGAGCAGCAGGCCGAACCGTTGCCGGTCGGCCTCCTCGGCATCGAGTGGGAGTGGGAGGACAGCCCGGAGGTGAGCCTGGTCGTGGTGGACGACCTCGATGCCGCCATCGCCTTGTTCAACGACTACAGCCCCCGCCTCGTGGCCAGCTTGCTGTCGGAGGACCAGGACGAGCAACAGCGCTTCTGGTCCGCCGTCGACGCCCCGTTCGTGGGCGACGGCTTCACCCGCTGGGTCGACGGCCAGTTCGCGTTCGACCGTCCGGAGCTCGGCCTGTCCAACTGGCAGCACGGCCGCCTGTTCGCCCGGGGCGGCGTGCTCTCGGGCGACTCGGTGTACACGGTGCGCACACGCGCCTTCCAGACCGATCCCGACCTGCACCGGTGATCCTCCGCGACGCCGACCGGACCGATCTCGAGGCCGTCTACGACGTCTGGTACGCCACGGAGACCGACGGCATCCCGGACCCTCCGCCGCCACGGGCCATGCCGTGGTTCGGGCACCTCCTCGACGTGGGCCGGCTGGTGGTGGCCGACGAGGGCAGCACGGTCATCGGCTTCGCGGGACTGCTCGAGCTCGGTTCGTGCGTTGCCCTCTCCGACCTGTTCGTCCATCCGGACCGGCAATCGCACGGGGTGGGAGCCATGCTGCTCGACGAGATCCTGCCGGCCGGCCGGCCGTGCGTCACGATGGCCTCCGCGGATCCCCGCGCCGTCGCCTCGTACGCCCGCCGAGGGATGCGCCCACGCTGGCCGGCCTACTACCTGTCGGCCACCGCGGAGCAGGTCGGGGACGGCTCCTGGCCGGCTCTCGGCGTCCGGGAGCTGTCGCTCGACGAGTACCACTGGCCGCTGCCGGGCGACGTCCCGTACCACCGGGCGCTCGGCGCCCGACCGTTGGCGATCGATCGGGCCGGGGTGCGGGTGGGCACGGCGCTTGTCGTGGACGGCAGTCCACAGCGGATCTTCCACCCCGACACGACCGAGGTCCTGGAGACGACGGTTGACGAGGCGGACGACGCCGCGCCCGTCGTGCTGGCCGTCGTCGCCGACCTCCTCCAGCGGGACGCCTCCCGCCTGGTGGTCCAGGTGCCCGGGCCACACGGAGCGCTGTCGCCGCTGCTCGAGCGGGGGTTCGCCATCACGGACGTGGACACGGCGTGCGCCAGCGAGGAAGGCCTCCTCGCCGACCCCACCCGCCACACGATGCACGGTGAGTCGCGCGTGGCGCTGCGGTCGACGTCGCGCCCGCCGGCGCGAGGAGAACCGACGGGCTGACGAGCCCGGGGGAGCACCGCGATCAGCGACGGGCGGTTGACCGGGTCGATCGGGAGACGGACGCCTTCCTGGGTGCGGCCCGCTTGGCTGCGGTCTTCCGGGGAGCGGCCTTCTTCGCCGCCGTCCGCTTGGCTGGCTCCTTCGTGGCCGCCGCCTTCGCCGTCGAGCGCTTCGTCGCCTTCGTGGCCGCCGCCTTCGCCGTCGAGCGCTTCGTCGCCTTCGTGGCCGCCGTCCGCTTGGCCGGCGTCGGCTGCCTGGCGGCCGGGTGTCTGGCCGCCGAGCGCCGGAAGGTGTCCTGCGCGCTGGGCGCAGTGTGGGTCGTTCGCCGCGGCGCGCCGCCGCGGACGGGCTGGTCGATCTCTTCGACCACGACGGCCTCGACGACGACGGGCGGCTCGCTCACCCGGCTCGAAGATTGCGAGGTCCGCCCGGCCCCCGAGAAGGCGCCGAGGCCGCGAGCGCCGAAGAAGCCGCCGGCCAGGTCGGCCACCTGACCGAGGGGGCTGAGGGCGCGGGGGATCGACGACAGCACGTCCATGGTCTCGGTCATACGGCGGGGCAGGTCCGTCATCAGCGGGTTGTTCATGGTGTCGGCCAGCTGGGTGAGAGCGGGGGCGACCCGCTCCACCGGCTCGCGCATCGTCGCCAGCATGCGGCTGGCCGTCTCCGCCGACTTGGTGATCTGCGGCATCACCGTCCGCACCGGCTCCTCGAGGTCGTCCAGCATCCGGTTCATCCGCAGCGCGACGGCGTTGAGGTTGTCCATGGTCTGGCGGAAGCTCTGGACGACCTCGACGAAGCTCGTCACCGCGCTTCGGAACTGCTCGGCCGAGCGGGACATCGCCGCCAGCGGGTTGTTGGAGCCGAACAGCGAGAGGAGGTCGCTCAACCCTGGGGGAGCGGGGCGAGGAGAGGTCGTACCGGGCATGGCCCGAGACGCTAGTGCCGCGACCAGGAGGGCCTTGGCCGGAGCCGATCTGCCGGCGGCCGGCCGCGCCCGACCCGGCGACCGTTCGCCCGTCAGCCGACGGTCGTCGCGAGCTCCTCGATCGGCGGGCAGGAGCAGACGAGGTTGCGGTCGCCGCCGGCGGCGTCGATGCGGCTGACGGGCGGGAAGTACTTCGTGACCCGCAGCCCCTCGGCGGGGAAGGCGGCCAGCTCGCGCGGGTACGCCCGCTCCCACTTCTCGGCGAGGAGATCCTCGGCGGTGTGAGGGGCGAAGCGGAGGGGGCTCGTCTCGGCCGTCCACTCGCCGTCGGCCACACGATCGATCTCGGCCTTGATGGCGATCATGGCGGCGCAGAAGCGGTCGAGCTCGCGGAGGTCCTCGCTCTCCGTCGGCTCGACCATGAGCGTCCCGGCCACCGGGAAGCTCATCGTCGGCGCGTGGAAGCCATGGTCCATCAGCCGCTTGGCCACGTCGTCGACCGTGACGCCGGTGGCCTTCGTGATCGGGCGGAGGTCGAGGATGCACTCGTGGGCGACGAGCCCGTTGCGGCCCGTGTACAGCACCGGGAAGTGGTCCCGGAGGCGGGCGGCCACGTAGTTGGCGCTGGCCACGGCCACCTGGGTGGCCCGGAGCAGGCCGTCGGCGCCCATGAGCGCGAGGTAGACCCAGGAGATGGGGAGGATGCCGGCCGACCCGTACGGCGCTGCTGCGACCGGGCCGACGCCGCCGGGCGGAGGAGGGGTCAGCGGGTGGGCGGGCAGGAACGGTGCGAGGTGGGCTCGCACACCGATCGGACCGACGCCCGGACCGCCGCCGCCGTGGGGGATGCAGAAGGTCTTGTGCAGGTTGAGGTGGCTGACGTCGCCGCCGAAGCGGCCCGGCTGAGCCACGCCGACGAGCGCGTTCAGGTTGGCGCCGTCGATGTACACCTGCCCGCCGTGCTCGTGGACGACGTCGCACAGCTCGCCGATGCCCTCCTCGAACACGCCGTGCGTCGAGGGGTAGGTCACCATCGCCGCGGCGAGGCGCGAGCCTGCGGCGTCGGCCTTGGCCCGGAGGTCGTCGAGGTCGACGTTGCCCTCCGGATCGCACTTCACCACGGCCACCTCCAGCCCGGCCATCACCGCGCTGGCCGCGTTGGTGCCGTGCGCGCTCGACGGGATGAGGCAGACGGTTCGCGCCTCGTCACCCCGGCTGCGGTGGTAGGCGCGGATGGCGAGCAGGCCGGCCAGCTCACCCTGGCTGCCGGCGTTGGGCTGGAGGCTCACCGCGTCATAGCCGGTGATCGCGGCGAGCCGCTGCTCCAGCTGCCTGATCAGCTCGAGGTAGCCCTCAGCCTGCTCGGTGGGGGCGAACGGGTGGAGGTGGGAGAGCTCCGGCCACGTGATGGGCAGCATCTCGGCTGCGGCGTTGAGCTTCATCGTGCAGGAGCCGAGGGGGATCATCGTGCGGTCGAGCGCGAGGTCGCGGTCGGCCAGCCGGCGCAGGTAGCGGAGCAGCTCGTGCTCGCTGTGGTACCGGTTGAAGACCGGGTGAGTGAGCAGCTCACCGCTCCGCCGAGCCGACCCGGGGATCCCGTCGGTCACCCGTCGGTCGAGGTCCTCGACGTCGAGCTCGGCCAGGCCGAAGGCCGCGGCGACGGCCTGCAGGACCGCCGGGGTCGTCGTCTCGTCCAGGCTCAGCCCGACGGTGTCGGCGTCCAGCCGACGCAGGTTGATGCGCCGCTCCCGGGCCGCCGCGATGACCTCGGCCGCCCTCCCCGGCGCCCGCACCTGGAGCGTGTCGAACCAGGTGTCGTTGACCAGCTCGTGGCCGGCGTCGCGCAGCGCGGCGGCCAGGATGGAGGTGAGGCGGTGGACCCGCTCGGCGATGCGCGTCAGCCCGTCCGGGCCGTGCCAGACCGCGTACATCCCGGCGATGTTGGCCAGCAGGACCTGCGCCGTGCAGATGTTGCTGGTCGCCTTCTCCCGACGGATGTGCTGCTCGCGCGTCTGCAGCGAGAGCCGCAGGGCGGGCCGACCGGCGGTGTCGGCGCTCACCCCGACCAGGCGCCCGGGCAACGAGCGGGCGAAGGCCTCGCGGGTGGCCAGGAAGGCGGCGTGCGGACCACCGAAGCCCATCGGCACGCCGAAGCGCTGGGCCGACCCGACGACGATGTCCGCGCCGTGACTACCCGGCGCGCTCAGGAGGACCAGGGCCAGGAGGTCGCTGGCGACGACCGCCAACCCGCCGCGGTCGTGGACAGCGTCGACGGCTGGCCCCAGGTCGGGCAGGGCGCCGGAGGAGCCGGGCCAGGAGAGGACGGCGCCGAAGCACCCTTCGACCTCGTCGACGCGGCCGACGTGCAAGGCGATGCCGACCGGTTCGGCCCGGGTCCTGAGCACGGCGACCGTCTGGGGATGGGTGTCGGCGTCGACGACGAACGTGTCGCTCGAGCTCTTCGACAGCCGGCGAGCCATGGACATCGCCTCCGCGGCGGCGGTGGCTTCGTCGAGCATGGAGGCGTTGGCCAGGTCGAGGCCGGTGAGGTCGGCCACCATGGTCTGGAAGTTGAGGAGCGCCTCCAGCCGACCTTGGCTGATCTCGGGCTGGTAGGGCGTGTAGGCCGTGTACCAGGCCGGGTTCTCCAGGAGGTTGCGCTGGATGACGGGCGGGGTGACGGTGCCGTAGTACCCCATGCCGATCAGGGAGGTGTGCACCTCGTTGCGCTGCGCCAGCACCCGCAGGTCGGTCAGCACCTCCCGCTCGCTACGGCCGGGCGGCAGGTCGAGCGCCTGGCGCTGGCGGATGCCCTCGGGTACGGCGCGATCCACCAGCTCGTCCAGGCTGCCGACGCCGATGGCGGCGAGCATGACCGTGAGCTCGTCGGGGTCGGGGCCGATGTGGCGGCGGGCGAACTCTCCGTGGTCCTGCAGCTCGGTCAGGGTGGCACGCGTCGACATCCTGGGGCTCCTCCGGTCGATCCGGTTGTGGTTCCCCCGCTGTCTGCGGCACCTGAGAGCTTCGCGGCCGGGCCGTCCGAGCGCTTTCCCCGTCGGTGAGGCGGCGGACCGCCTGCTTTCCAGCGTCGCCTCACCCGATCGGTCCGTTGGCCTGAGAGATTCCGGGGAGGTTGCTCCTTCGGCGCCCCGTGCGCCTGCGCGCCGTGGGCTCTCCCGACCGGGGTCGTCAGCGAGGTCAGGCTACCGCGGCACCCCCAGCGAACGGGGAACCCTTGACAAACAAACCACCTTTACGGATCATACGGCTAATGTCGTCTGTTGCCGCCCAGCCGCTCCCCGCTTCCGACGAGGTTCCCGACTACGACCTGCCGGAGGCCGTCCTCGCCGACCAGCCGCACCAGCTGAAGGCGTTGGGCGACCGCACGCGGATGGCCATCTTGGACCTGGTGCTGGAGCGGGCGGCCTCGGTGACGGAGCT
The DNA here is from genome assembly GCA_046734535.1 of bacterium. GTDB lineage: Bacteria > Actinomycetota > Acidimicrobiia > Acidimicrobiales > Ilumatobacteraceae > DASTFY01. Next base: position 9,572 of record JBKPRL010000320.1, read on the forward strand.
GGCGGCGGCGCTGGGCAAGCCGAAGAGCACCGTGGCCCACCACGTCGAGGTGCTGCGCCGCGCCGGTCTGCTGCGGGTGGTGCGCACCCGGAAGGTGCGGGCGACCACGGAGGCCTTCTACGGCCGGACGGGACGGACCATCAACATGCGCTCGCCCGGCCCCCAGCACCCGCTGCGGTCGATGCTGGCCGACGCACTCGCCGAGCAGCTGCCCGAGGAGGAGGCCACCCACGGCGGCGGCTTCACCATTCGCCATGCCCGCATCCCGGCCAGCCAGGCCGACGCCTTCGCGGAGCGTCTGGTCGAGGTGGCACTCGAGTTCACCCGCCTGCCGCGCGAGGGCGAGGTCGTCTACGGCCTCATCGCCGGGGTGTACCCGACGGCGCACGCGGTGCTGCCCCCGCGGGAGGACGAGGGGTGAGCGAGCGGCGAGCGACCAGGACGCGCACCCGCGCGCGCCTCGGGGCGAACTACTGGAAGCTGTTCAGCGCCAGCCTCATCTCCAACACCGGGGACGGGATGGGCCTGATCGCCTATCCGTGGCTGGCCTCGGCGGTGACCCGCAACCCGTTGCTGATCGGCCTGGTCAGCGTGGCCAACCGCCTGCCGTGGCTGGTCTTCAGCCTGCCGGCCGGTGTCATCACCGACCGGGTGGACCGGCGGGTCACCATGGTCGTCTGCGATACGTTGCGGGCCGGGCTGACGGTGGTCGTGGCGGTCGTCGTGCTGGCCGCCCGCGGCAGCCTGCCCGGCGTGGACCAGCTGGAGTCCGTGCACACCACGCGCCCCGCCGTCTACGCGGTGCTGCTGATCGCCACGCTGCTCCTCGGGATGGCGGAGGTCCTCAGGGACAACTGCGGGCAGACGATCATGCCCAGCCTCGTCGACACCCCGCTCCTCGAGAAGGCCAATGGCCGCATGTGGAGCGCGGAGCTCGTCGCCAACACCTTCGTCGGGCCGGTGGTGGGCAGCTTCTTCCTCTCGATCGCCTTCGCGCTGCCCTTCCTCTTCGACGCCGGGTCCTTCGCGGTGGCCGCCGGGCTCGTCTTCCTCATCGCCGGCCAGTTCCGCGCTCCCCGTGTGGCCACCGAGCAGCAACAGCCGTGGCAGCAGCAGCTGCGTGAGGGTGTGCGCTGGCTGCGGGGGCACCAGCTGCTGTGGCCCATGGCGGTCATCCTCGGCTTCCTCAACGCCATCGGGATGATGACGGCGGCCACCTTCGTGCTCTTCGGCCAGGAGGTGCTCGGGACGTCGCCCCGGATCTTCGCCCTCCTGACGACCGGGGGCGCCATCGGCGGCATCGTGGGCAGCCTCGCCGCACCTCGGGTGAGCCAGGCGATCGGGGCCGGACCCTCGCTGGCCCTGACGATGGTCGGCGGAGCGGTCGGGGCGACGGCGCTGGCCTTGACCTCCAGCTGGCCTGTCGCCTGGTTGGCGTTCGGCATCGAAGCCGGGTTGGGCTCGATGTGGAACGTCATCACCGTCTCGCTCCGCCAGGCCATCATCCCTGACCACCTCCTCGGGCGGGTCAACAGCGTGTACCGCTTCCTGGCCTGGGGGATGATGCCGATCGGCTCCCTGGTCGGGGGCCTCGTCGTGGCGACGGCGGACAGCTTCACGTCACGCGAGGTCGCGCTGCGGTTGCCGTACGTCCTCGCGGTCGTCGGGAACCTGATCCTGCTCGCCTTCGGCACCCGTCGTCTCACGACCGCCCGCATCGACGCCGCCCGCGCCGCCGGCAAGGTCGAGGTGCCAGTTGCCGTCTGATCCCGATCAGGTGGTCGGCTCGTGCTCGGCCGCCCGCTGCGAAGCACCTCCCGCTGCTACACCGTGCCGCCGCGGACGTGCCCCTGGAGCTCCTTGAGCGCCTCCCAGTGCCCGCCGAGGGCGAGGTTGGCCTGCTGGGGCCACGTCGCCGGGTCGTGCGCGTGGAGCTCGGGACCGGCGGCGTCGAGGGCGGAGCGCAGCTGATCGGGGGTGGCGCTGGCCAGCTGTGCCCACGTCGCGATCCCGGCGCCGTGGAGCACCTCCTCGATCCTCGGGCCCACGCCCTCGACCACCTTGAGGTCGTCCATGATGACAGGCTTGCCGAGCAGCTGGTGCGCCTCCGCCATGCCCGGGATCTCGCCGACCGGCTCCCAGCCCTCGTGCTCCTCGAGGATGTCCTCCGCAGCGTCCGCCCGCTGTTCGGCCTCGGCCCGCTCCTCCTGCGAGTCCGCCAGCTTCGCCTCCAGCTCGGCCACCCGCTCGCGCAGCCCCGCCATCTGGGAGGCGTCCGTGGCGTTGGCGGCGTCGGTCGCGGCGGCGACGGCCTGCAGGCGGGCGATGGTCTCGGTGTCCCGGGCCCGCAGCGCCAGCAGCTCCTGGAGGTGCGCCTGCTGGACGGTCGCCTGCTGCTGCGCGGCGGCCACCTGCTGCTGCGTCTCCCGCTCCGCCCGTTCGGCTTCGCCCTTGGACCGGTAGCCCCACAGGAACCACCCCACGAGCAGGCCCAGCAGCCCGGCCAGGACCATCCAGATCAGGATCTCTCCGGCGACGTACAGCATGGGTCAGTCAGCTCCCCTGCACTATGAGCTCGATGCGGCGGTTCTTGGCCTTGTTCTCCGGCGTGTCGTTCGGAGCGATGGGGTCCGCCTCGCCCTTGCCGAGGGTGGTCAGCGAGTCCGCCGGAACACCCCGGCCGACCAGGTAGCTCTTGACTGCGTCGGCCCGCTCCTGGCTCAGCGTGAGGTTGGACTCGGTGCTCCCGTCGCTGTCGGTGTAGCCGACGATCTGGACCTGGGCGGTGGGCACCTGCTTGATGGTCTCGGCGACCGAGTTCAGGACGACCTCGGACGGCGGGTCCAGGGTGGCCGAGCTGGCCGCGAAGTTGACGCCCGACCGACCGACGAGCGCGGTCAGGTAGGGCTGAAGATCGTTCGGCGACGATGACCCCGGCGAGACCGTGCCGCTCGCGCTGAGCCCGTACTGCTTCGCCTCCGAGGCGACGGCGGTGTTGAGCGCCGCCGCCGCCGCCGCACTGAAGGCCTGGCCCTGGACGGCCAGGCCCTGGTTGACGAGGTGGCCCGAGCCGTCGAACAGGCTCGGGCTGGCGGCGGTGATGAACGCCGCGAGGCCGTCGACGGCGCGGTCGATGGCCGGGGCCGCGGTCTGGGCCTTGACGGTCAGCTGGTTGTCGACGGTGCCCTGCAGGCCGAACGCGGCGGTGGCGGCGTCGGACAGGGTCTGGGCCTCGCGGTTCGAGGCAACCGTGCCGCGGAGGGTGATCGTCTGGTTCGACATGGTTGCAGTTGCATCGGTGAAGGTGACCGGGGCCGTGGTGGTCGTCGTCGGCGCGGCCGTCGTCGTGGTCGCCGCGACCGTCGTCGTCGTCGTTGCTGCGGTGGTGGTGGTCGGGGCTGCGCTGGTCGTGGTGACCTCGACGTTCGACGTGGACGGCTCCGTCGTCGTGCTCGGGACCACGACGTCGGCGCCGGTCGATTCGTAGGACAGCGACCGGATACCCCACTGGTCAGTGACGGCGGCGAGGGCGGCGTCCTTCGTCGCCAGCGGGCCCGTCAGCGTGCCGTCACGGCCCGAGAAGCTGACCGCGACGCCGGTGACCCCACCGGCCACCAGCTGCTGGGTGACGTTGTCGGTCAGGTTGTTCTCGATCTTCGGGATCGAGAAGGCCAGCGCGACCAGGTAGAGGAGGGCGAAGGCCAGTATCCCCAGCACCGCCCGCCGCGCCCTCACCGTCATGGCAGCTCCCCGGTCGGCACGGGGCCGGACGTTAGCGGGACCCGGCGTTCCGGGGGCTCACGGCGCTGCTCACCGCGGCGCTCAGCGCCGAACCGGTGCCGCCTCCCGAGCGTTCTGGTCGCGAAATTGCCGCTCGGAACGGCTTTTTCGCGACCAGAAGGGGCTCCCGGCAGTGAGCCCCGGCCGGAGGCCTGACGGACGGCGCGCCTCAGGCTCCGGCTCCGCGATCGATGAGATCACTGAGAAGGGCCCGCACGCTGGCCGCGGAGTCGCGCTGGAGGGCCAGGCCGGCGAGGTGTTGTGCCCGCGCGATCGAGAGCGATCGCACGGTGCTCTTGATCTCCGGGATCGATCGCGGGTTGACGCTGAGCTCACGCACACCGAGGCCGATCAACAGCGCGGCCGCACCGGGATCGGCGGCGATCTCGCCGCAGACGGCGACGCGGGTCACCGAGGCGGCCGCGTGGGTGATCTCGGCGACCAGGCGAAGCACCGCCGGGTCGAGGCCGTCGGCGAGCGCCGCGACCGATGGATCCCCTCGGTCTGCCGCCGCGGTGTACTGGGTCAGGTCGTTGCTGCCCACGCTGATCACGTCGACGAGCGGCACCGCCGCACGGGCGCGCAGCGCGAAGGCAGGAACCTCCGCCATGGCACCGACCTCGAAGGCCTCCGGCAGCCGGGCCGCCGGACAACCGGCCTCGATGGCCGCCTCGCCGAGCAGGGCGCGTGCGGCCCGAAGCTCGTCGACGGTCGTGACCATCGGGAACAAGACGGTGACCGGGTGCTCCTTCCCGACGTGCACGATTGCCCGGAGCTGCGCCTTGAACAGGTCTGGGTGCCGGAGGCTGAGCCGGAGCCCACGGCACCCCAGGAAGGGGTTCGCCTCGCCGGCGGAGGGCAGGTAGGGCACGGGCTTGTCGCCGCCGACGTCGAGTGTCCGGATGGTGAGGCGGCGGCCTCCGAGCGATTTCGCGATCGAGGAGTAGATCTCGAGCTGCTCGTCCTCGGACGGCGGCTCGGTCCGATCGAGGAAGAGGAACTCGGTTCGGAGGAGCCCGATGCCGTCGGCGCCGTGGCGTACGGCCTGCACGGCGTCCTCGACCGATGCGATGTTGGCGACGACGTCGACGCGCGTGCCGTCCTCGGTGATGGCGGCCCGGGCGCTGCGGGCGAGCAGGTCCTCGGCACGCGCTCGTTCGCCCGCCGATCGATCCCGAGCACGTGCGCAGAGCTCCGGCGGGGGATCGACGACGACGACGCCGTCTGTGCCGTCGACCAGGATGATCGTGCCGTCGGGCACCTCGAGCACCGAGGCGCCCGCGCCGACGACGGCGGGGATGCCGAGTGAGCGGGCGAGGATGGCGCCGTGGGAGACGGGTGTGCCCGAGGCGGTGACGATGCCGACGACCCGCGCCGGATCGAGGGCAGCCACTTGAGCGGGCAGGAGGTCGTGGGCGACGACAACGCCGGTCGCCTCGGCGTCGACGGAGGCCGTGACGCCGACCAGCCGGCCGAGCACGTGGTCGCCGACGGCGCGCACGTCAACCGCTCGGGCGCGCTGGTACGGGTCGGAGAGATCCTCGAACCTCTCCGCGAGGCCGGTCACCGCTCGCCGCCAGGCCTGTTGGGCGGTGACCGTCTCGCGGTCGATCGTGCTCATGGCCTCTCCGACGAGCTCGTCGTCGTCGAGGAGCAGCCGGTGCGCCGTGAAGATCTCGGCCTCGGCTCGGCCAGCGGTGCTGGTCACGTGGTCGCAGGTCGCCGCGAGATCGGCCCGAGTCTCCTCGATGGCTTCGAGGAGTCGCTCTCGCTCGACATCCGGGCTCGCTGGTGGCGCGTCGGCGCCGTCGTCGAGAACGGTGGGCGTCAGCGAGGTCTTGGGACCGATCCCGATGCCAGGCGATGCGCTGACCGGCCCAGTGGCGACCTCGACGCCGGCGGTCGGCGTCCCCCGAGCCACCGATTCGTCGAAGTTGCGGCGCACCAGCGCGGCGACGGCGGCGAGCACTTCGCGGGCTTGGCGACCTGACGCCGCGACGTGGACCCGATGGCCGGCGAGGACTCCGAGCGTCGACAGGGCGCTGACGCTCCGCCCGCTGACCGCCGGACCGGCCTGGGTGAGGTTGCGGACCGTGACCTCGGCGTCGAAGCGGCGGGCGGTTTCCACGAGCCGAGCGGCCGGACGGGCATGGAGGCCGTGCTCGTTGTGGATGGCCAGCTCGATGCCCATGACCGGGCCGCCGAGCTCGGCCCCCTGGGCGGTCGGGCCTGGCTCGGCGTCCGGGATGTTCAGCAGCGCGGTCTTGATGTGGCCGGCTTGTCCCGCGTCCGCCGCCACCTCGGCCAGCGGAGCCCCCGCAGCGGCCAACGTGACGGCGGCGACGAGCCCTTCGACCAGGGGTGCGTCGGAGAGCACGACACGGCACTCGCCGGCCTCGTCGCCCCTCAGCTCGAGCGCCAGCTCGGCGCTGAGCACGGCGCTCCCGAGATCCATGATCACGAGCACGCCGTCAGGCGACGCGACCCTGTCGATCGCCTCCTTGACCCGCGCCGCGTCCGTGCCGAGCACATGGTCGTCGAGACCGGCCGCGATCTCGATCGGTGGCGGCGCGCCGCGCACCATCTGGAGCGCAAGCTCGACGGCAGACTCTGCCAACCGTCGACTGTGGGAGACGACAACGATGCCGACCACGGCCAGCCCCTACGACACGGGAGCGAACGCGGTCGCCGCCGCCTCGAAGAGCAACGCCGACGACGTCGCCCCAGGATCCTGGTGGCCGGCACTGCGCTCCCCGAGATAGCTGGCCCGACCCTTGCGGGCGACCATCGGGATCGTGGCGTCCCGGCCCGCGACGGCTGCTCGCCAGGCCGCCGAGAAGGCATCGCCGGCCGAGCGACCCTCGGCCGTCGCGGTGTCGAGCGCCACGAGCGCGGGCTGGAGGCTGTCGTACATCGTCTTGTCGCCCAGCTCGGGGCGTCCCCGTGCCACGAGCCCTTCCACACCGGCGCGCATCGCCTTGGCCAGGTCGTCGACGGAGATTGCATCGCGAGGCCCGCAGGCCGCGCCCAGGCGGAGGAAGAAGGTGCCGTACAACGGCCCGCTGGCGCCGCCGACGTTGCTCACGAGCGTCATGCCGACGGCCTTGAAGAGCTCGTCGGCCGTGCCCGGCCGGACGGTGTCGAGCTTCTCGCGCACAGCGTGCATGCCGCGGTCCATGTTGATGCCGTGATCGGCATCCCCGATGGCCGAGTCGAGATCCGTCAGGTACGCACGGTGCTCGGCGATCAGCTCACCGAAGCGACGGACCCATGCGTCGAGCCGTTCGACCGCGACCAGGTCGTCGGACACGGCTCATGCTCCCCAGCGCAGGGCGGGCGTGCTCACCGGCGAATCCCACAGCCGGATGAGCTCGTCGTCGAGCTTGAGCAGCGTGATCGAGCAGCCGGCCATCTCGAGTGAGGTGATGTAGGGCCCGACCAGGGAGCGCTCGATGGTGATCCCGTGGCCGCCCAAGATGCGCGCCACCTCGGCGAAGACGACGTAGAGCTCGAGCAGCGGCGTGCCGCCCAACCCGTTGACGAAGGCCAGCACCGCGTCGTTGCGCTCGAAGGGAAGGTCGTGCACGATCGGATCGAGGAGTCGCTCGGCGATCTCGGCCGCGGAGCCAAGCGGCTCGCGGTGACGGCCCGGCTCGCCATGGATGCCGATGCCGATCTCCATCTCCGTCTCGCCCAGCTCGAACGTCGGCTTCCCGGCGGCGGGCACCGTGCACGATGTGAGCGCCATCCCCATGCTGCGACCCCACCCGTTCACTTTCCGGCCGATCGCCACCACGCTGGCCAGGTCCTGCCCTGCCTCGGCCGCCGCGCCGCAGATCTTCTCGACGAGGACGGTGACCCCGACCCCACGGCGGCCGGCGGTGTACAGGCTGTCCTCCACGGCGACGTCGTCATTGGTGATGATCGATTCGACCTTCACGCCCGCGTCCTCGGCGGCCATCTCGGCGGCCATCTCGAAGTTCATGACGTCGCCGGTGTAGTTCTTCACGACGTGCAGCACACCGGCGCCCCCGTCGACGAGCTTGGTCGCCTCGTACATCTGGTCAGGGGTGGGCGACGTGAAGACCTCGCCGGGACAGGCGGCGTCGAGCATGCCGAGACCGACGAAGCCGCCGTGGAGCGGTTCGTGCCCGGACCCGCCGCCGGAGATCAGGCCGACCTTGCCCGAGATCGGCGCCGTCGCTCGTGCGATGATCTTGCGGTCGAGGTCGACCCGCAGCTCAGGATGGGCCGCGGCCAGTCCGGCCAGCGCGTCGTTGACAACGGCTCCCGGATCGTTGATCAGCTTCTTCATGACATTCCTCCTTCGGTCGATCGTGGTGGGTCAGGCGGCCGTCTCGACCACGAGCGAACCAGGGACGTAGTCCTCGGCGGTCGTGGCGTCCATCTTGCGGTCGAGCGCGGTGCGGGCGAGGAGCGTGTACGCGACCGCCGCCGCCACCCCGGCCGAGATCTCGGCGGCGACGTAGACGGGCAGCTGCGCCCAGTGGACCGCACCACCGAAGGATTGCAGCACGAGCATGGGCCCGACGACGCGCGCCGGGTTGATGGCCGCCGACGTTGCGGGCGCCACCGGGACGATGGCCGCGAACACGACGAGCCCGATCGCCAGACCGGCCCAACCCGGCGCCGCCTTCCGGTGGATCACGCCGAAGATCACGAAGACCAGGATGAACGTACCGACGAACTCTGCGAAGAAGCCCTGCACGTTCCCGACACCGAGCGAGGTGTTGAACTGGGCCACGCCGAGGCCGACCTCGTGCGCTCGCGGGCCGAGCACGCCGACGATTGCGAACGCGCCGATCGTGGCGCCGACGAGCTGGGCGGCGAGGTACCCGGGCACGTGCTTCCACGGGAACTTGCCGGTGACCGCCAGTCCGATCGTCACCGCCGGGTTGATGTGGTTGCCCGACACGTGACCGAGCGCGTACACCGTCGCGACGACCACGGTCGCGAAGGCCAGCGAGATCATGCCCAGGTCAGCCATCGTGAACGGTGCGTCACCGTTGACGATGAGCGTTGCGGGCACCGAACCCACTCCGATGAAGACCAGCAGTGCTGTTCCGAGCAGCTCGGCGGCCAGCTTCTGCGGCCTGGTGTTCTCGTCCATGGAGCCCCCAATCGTGTGAAGCGGCGAGCAGAGCGCCGAATATCATTCGACATTGTCGAATAGATGTCGAGAGTATGGGAGTCTGGTAGCGTCGTCAAGGAGTCATTTCGCGGAAGGGCGCCGTTGTGATCCAGAGTGTCGACCGATCCGTCCGGATCCTCCTGGCCCTCCAGGGGGCGCGCCGGCTGAGCCTGGCGGACCTGGCGGCTCGGCTGAAGCTGCCGGCCTCGACCGTGCACGGGATCCTCGCCACCCTCGCTGCCCACGGGATGGTGGAGCAGGAAGCCGGGTCGTCGCGCTACATGCTCGGCCCCGCCGTGCTGCGCCTGAGCAGCGTCTACCTCGACAGCCTCGACTTCCGCAGCCGCGCCATCAAGTGGGCGGAGGAGCTCTCCCGCCGGAGCGCGGCAGCCGTCCGCGTCGGGGTGCTGCTGCTGGACGACGTCATCATCGTGCACAACGAGGCCCGGCCCGACGGGAGCCGGCAGATGCCAGAGGTCGGCTTCGTCATGCCCGCCCACGCCAGCGCGCTCGGCAAGGCGCTGCTCGCGTTCCGGCCCGATGCTCGTCCGGCTCGACCCGGCGAGCTGCGCCGGATGACCGGCGAGACGATCGTCGATCTCGCCGCGCTCGAAGGCCATCTCGTCGAGGTGGCTCGAACCGGCATCGCCGCCGAGCACGACGAGGCGCTGCTCGGCGAGTCCTCCATCGCCGCGCCCGTCTTCGACGCGATCGGCAGCGCCGTCGGCGCCATCGGCATCGTCGTCCCTTCATCCGACTGGCCGCTCTCGGCGTCGACGCACGACGACGTGCGGGAGGCGGCCCGGAACATCTCGCGTGAGCTCGGGGCGCCCGGATGGCCCGTCTACCCGCCCACGGCCGCACCCGCGAGCGCCTGACGGGCAGGAGCGCAGCGAGGGAGCATCCCGCCAACGTTCTGGTCGCGAGATTGCCGCCCTGAGCGGCTTTTTCGCGACCAGAACCGGTGGCGAGGCCGGCGGCGTCAGCCGCGGTCCAGCTCGCTGATCTGCTCCGGTGTCAGCGTGATCGACCGTGCGGCCAGGTTCTCCTCCAAGTGGGCGACGGACCCGGTACCCGGGATGGGCAGCATGTTGGGCGAGCGGGCCAGCAGCCAGGCGAGCGCGATCTGACGCGGCGTGGCACCGTGCGCCTCGGCGATGCCGATGATCGCCGAGTCCCGCGCCACGCCGCCCTGGTCGAGCGGTGCCCACGGGAGGAAGGCCAGCCCTTCCTGCTCACAGCGATCGAGAACGTCCTCGGATTCGCGCGCCCCGGGACCGTACCGGTTCTGCACGGACACGATGGGGGTGATCGCCAGGGCCTGCGCGAGCTGCTCCTCGGTGACGTTGGAGAGGCCGATGTGGCGGATCTTGCCCTCGTCCTTCAACGCCACGAGCGCGCCGATCGAGTCCTCGAGGGGCACCTTCGGGTCGGGCCGGTGGAGCTGGTAGAGCGCGATCTGCGGCACCTTCAGGCGTTCGAGGCTCTGCTCGCAGGCCTCCCGCAGTCGTTGCGGCCGGCCGTCCGGACGCCACTGGCCCGGACCGTCGCGCAGCAGTCCGCCCTTGGAGGCGATCACGAGATCGGACGGGTAGGGGTGGAGCGCCTCGGCGATCAGCCGTTCGCTGACGTAGGGGCCGTAGGAGTCGGCGGTGTCGATCAGGTCGACGCCCAGGTCGACGGCGCGGCGGAGGACGGCGACGGCTTCATCGTGGTCGGGAGGTTCGCCCCAGATGCCCCGCCCGGTGATCCGCATCGCTCCGAACCCGAGCCGATGGACCGTGAGGTCTCCGCCGAGCCCGAAGGTGTCGGCCTGGTTGCTGTCGGTCGTGGCACCCACGGCGCCTCCTCCTGGCTCGGCAACAGGGACTTCCGTCAGCGGGACACGGCGGCGCTGACCCACCCTTCATAGTCGGCGACGACGTCGGCGGGCGCGCGACAGCGGGCGGACGCACGCACCCGGTCGGGCATCGGTGGGACCGCCGGCGTGGACCGAGCGGCTCGCGCGGCCCACGGGCGGTCGTCGGTGAATACGGTTGATCCCATCTCGCTCGGTCCTCACCACCGGTGGCACGTCCCATGACCGACGCCGCGGCCCACCCGGCCGTCCACGCGGCCTCCCCGCTGGCGGCGGAGGAGGTGATCCGCACCGTGGACCTCACGAAGGTGTACCCCGGCGACGTCAAGGCCGTCGACCGGCTCAACCTCACCGTCTACCGAGGCGAGATCTTCGGCCTGCTCGGGCCGAACGGCGCCGGCAAGACGACCACGGCCGGCATGCTGACCACACGGGTCGTCCCGACGTCCGGTCGGGCGTATGTCGGTGGCATCGACGTGTGGGCCCAGCCGGCCAGGGCGAAGCGCCTCATCGGCGTGGTGCCGCAGACCAACACGCTCGATCGCGCGCTCAGCGTCCGCGACAACCTGTACTTCCACGGCCGGTTCTTCGGGATGAGCTCTGCCCGTGCATCCACAGAGGCCGACGACATGCTCGAGCGCTTCAAGCTCACCGAGCGGGCGACCATGCCGGTGCGCGCGCTGTCGGGCGGGATGGCCCAGCGGCTCATGGTGGCCCGAGCGGTGATGCACCGGCCGGCGGTGCTGTTCCTGGACGAGCCGACAGCCGGTCTCGACCCACAGAGTCGCATCGCGCTGTGGGAGATCCTCGACGATCTCCACGTCGAAGGACAGACGATCCTTCTCACGACCCATCACATGGAGGAGGCCGACCAGCTCTGCAAGCGGTTGGCGATCATCGACCACGGCGTCGTGCTCGCGCTCGACACGCCCGAGAACCTCAAGCGATCCACGGGGATCGACACCAGCGTGACGGTGACGTCCAGCGGCGACCTCGATGCGCTCGGAACCCTGCTCGAGAAGGAGATCGATGGCGCCACCGCGATCGTGATGGACAACACCGTTCGGCTCGGCGTGAAGGGGGCCGAGGGCGTGCTGCCCGCCGTCGTGCAGGTGGCGGAACGGGCCGGGTTCAACGTCACCGACCTGTCGATCACCGAGCCGACGCTCGAGACCGTGTTCATCAGCCTCACCGGGAAGGACCTCCGCGAATGACCAGCGTCACGACCCGTACCGACCCTGTGGCGACTGACCGGACCGAGGCGGGTGCAGCCTCTGCCTTCAGAGCGCTGCTGTACCGCGACTTCTATGTGCTCAGTCGAAACCTCAAGGAGTTCATCCCCCGCACGGTCCTCCAACCGCTCCTGCTCGTCTTCGTGTTCGCGTACGTCTTCCCGAAGATCGGACAGGGCATCGGCGGGGACGCCGGGGCCGCGCAGTTCTCGACCATGCTGGTAGCGGGGGTGCTGGCGTCGGTGGTCATGTTCCAGGGCATCCAGGCCGTCGCGCTCCCGATGGTGCAGGAGTTCGGCTACACGAAGGAGATCGAGGACCGCGTGCTCGCGCCGCTGCCCATCGAGCTCGTCGGCCTCGAGAAGATCGTCGCCGGTGCCATCCAGTGCCTCATCGCGGCGCTCATCGTGTTCCCGATCGCCAAGTTCGTGCCGGCGACGCCGGTGCACCTCCAGGTCGACTGGCCGGTCCTGCTCACCGTGGCGCCCATCGCCTGCACCATGTCCGCCGCGCTGGGGCTGATGTTCGGCACGCTGTTCGATCCCCGCACGGTGCCGCTGCTGTTCGGCATCGTCGTCATCCCGCTCACCTTCCTGGGCTGCATCTACTTTCCGTGGGCGCAGCTCGAGTCGATCAGGTGGCTGCAGATCCTCGTGCTCGTCAACCCGCTCGTCTACATGAGCGAAGGCTTCCGCGCCGCGCTCACGCCCGTCCGCCACATGTCGCTGTGGGCCATCTACCCGGTCCTCATCGGCTTCACCGTCGTCTTCACCTGGGTCGGCCTGAACACCTTCAAGCGACGCGTGCTGAGCTAGCCGGTTCACACGCTGTCGCCGGCGCAGCCGTCGCGATGAGTTCGCTGGGGCGTCGTCGTCTGACGTCGTACCGTCTCGACGCGACAGGCAAGGAGGCCACACATGAGCCGTGTGCGGGTGCTGGTGGGCACGCGGAAGGGTGCGTTCGTCCTGACCGCTGACGGCGGGCGCGATCGCTGGGACGTCAACGGGCCGCTCTTCGGCGGATGGGAGCTCTACCACCTCAAAGGATCACCGGCGGCGCCGGACCGGATCTACGCCTCCCAGTCGACCGGTTGGTTCGGGCAGGTCATCCAGCGCTCGGATGATGGTGGCCGCACGTGGGAAGCGGTCGGCAACGAGTTCGTGTACGACGGCGTCACCGGCACCCACCAGTGGTACGACGGCAGCCCGCACCCGTGGGAGTTCGCGCGCGTCTGGCATCTGGAGCCGTCGCTGACCGACCCCGACACCGTCTACGCCGGCGTCGAAGATGCGGCCCTGTTTCGCTCGGTCGACGGCGGCCGGTCCTGGGACGAGCTGTCCGGGCTGCGGCGCCACGGCTCGGGCGCGAGCTGGCAACCTGGCGCGGGCGGCATGTGCCTGCACACCATCGTGTTGGATCCGCGCGACCCCGCCTGTGTGCTCGTCGCCATCTCGGCCGCCGGCGTGTTCCGCAGCACGGACGCCGGCGCAACTTGGCATCCCGCGAACCGGGGCCTCCAGTCCGAGGGCATCCCCGACCCTGACGCCGAGGTCGGCCACTGCGTCCACCATCTCGCCAGCCATCCCTCACGGCCTGACGTCGTGTACATGCAGAAGCATTGGGACGTGATGCGTAGTGACGACCGTGGTGAGTCGTGGACGGAGGTCAGCGGGAACCTCCCCACCGACTTCGGCTTCACGATCGATGTCCACGCGCATGAGCCCGAGACGGTGTATGTCGTGCCGATCACGAGTGACTCGGAGCACTACCCGCCCGAGGGCCGGCTCCGCGTCTACCGGAGTCGAGTGGGTGGCAACGAGTGGGAACCCCTCACGGCCGGACTGCCACAGCAGAACTGCTATGTGAACGTGCTCCGCGACGCGATGGCGGTCGACTCGCTCGACCCGTGCGGCGTGTACTTCGGGACCACCGGCGGCCAGGTCTACGCCTCTCGGGACGCTGGCGACAGCTGGACGCCGATCGTGCGCGACCTCCCGGCGGTCCTGTCGATCGAGGTGCAGACCCTGACGTGATCCGCATCGTCCTGCCGACACACCTGCGCACGCTGGCCTGTGTCCCGAAGCAGGTCTGCCTGGACGTCGAGGGCCCGCTGACGCAGCGGACCCTGCTCGACGCCCTCGAGGCCCGCTACCCGATGCTCAAGGGGACGATCCGGGACCCGCGCAGCCAGGAGCGGCGGCCGTTCGTTCGCTTCTTCGTGGGCGAGGAGGACTGGTCCCACGAGTCCCCGGACGCGCTGCTGCCCGCCGAGATCGCAGCTGGCGACGAGCCGTTCGTCGTGATCGGGGCGATGGCCGGCGGTTGAGCCGCCGGCATCGTCACCGGGGAGGTGCCGCGTGCCGAGGTTCAGCTCAGGAGGTCGGGTTCCTGGCGCACGATCCACTCGTACATGGGCTGGAAGCTGAACCAACCCGCGAGCTCGCTGCCCACCTGCGAGTGGGTCAGCTTGGCGTTCGGATGGTCGATGCAGATCGGGGCGCCCGCCGCCTCCGCCAGCAGCTGGGCGTGGCACGAGCGGTCCATGGCGATGAAGAACCAGGCGGCCGCGCCGACGCTCCCGGCCGCGGTGAGCAGCCCGTGGTTGCGGAGGATGGCGGCCTTGCTCGAGCCGAGGGCTTGGGCGATGCGCTCGCCCTCGGCGACGTCTAGTACGACGCCGGTGTAGTCGTCGAAGAGGGCGTGGTCCTCGTAGAACGCGCAGGCGTCCTGGGTGAGCGGATCGAGCAGCTTGCCGAGGCTGGAGAAGGCCTTGCCGTGCACGCTGTGGCAGTGGGCGGCGGCGATCACGTCGGGCCGGGCCCGGTGGATGGCCGAGTGGATGGCGAACGCGGCCCGGTTGACCGGCCAGCTCCCCTCGACGACCTCGCCGTCGTGGTTCACGAGGAGCAGGTCGCTCACGCGCATCAAGCCGAAGTGGAGGCCGAAGGGGTTGACCCAGAAGTGGTCGAGCCGCTCGGGGTCCCGCACCGTGATGTGCCCCGCGGGACCCTCGTCATAGCCGAGCCTGGCCCAGATCCGGAAGGCGGCGGCCAGCTGCTGCTTGCGGTGGGTGCGCTCGTCCTCCGGCGAGGCGAAGGTCGGGATCGTGATCGGGGACGGCCGGGGCATGGGCCGAAGTCTACGAGTGGCTCACTCGACGGTTCCGTAGGCTCCGCGCTCGCCGCGTGCCCCGGCCGCCAGCACCTCGTCCAGCGCCGCGCGCAGATCGACGACGAGCTCGGGGATGTGGTGCTCGTGGACGGCGTTGACCGTGCAGTGGAGTGACGGCGGCGGACCCTGCCGGTCGACGTACCAGCCGCGCCGCCACAGCGCGTCGGCCACGGCGAACACGTCGAGCACGGCAGGATCCGCGGCGCCGAAGGCCAGCAGCATCGCCTCCGGAGGTGCTCGCAGCACCAGCTCCGGCTGGGCGCGGATGCCTTCGGCCAAGGCCTGCGTGGCCGTGCGGGCGACCTGGGCCAGGCGCAGGTAGCCGTCGTCGCCCAGATGGTGCAGGACGGCCCAGGCCGCGGCGATGGCGCCGCCCGACCTGGTGCCGAGGATGCCCGACGAGCCGTAGGTGCCGCCGAGCCAGCGCTCGGTGACGAACACCTGGTACCGCCGGAGGGCGCGGGTGCGGTGGACGATGACGGAGGCGCCCTTGGCGGTGTAGGCGAACTTGTGCAGGTCGACCGAGATCGAGGTGACGCCCTCGACGGCGAAGTCGAACGGCGGCACGGGCTGGCCCAGCCGGGCGAGGTAGGGGAGGGTGACGCCACCCATGCAGGCGTCGACGTGGCAGCTGATCTCCCGCTCGGCCGCCAACCCGGCGATGTCGGCGACGGGGTCGATGACGCCCTGGGGGTACTGCGGCGCGGAGGCGACGAGGAGCACCGTGGCGTCGTCGACGGCGGCCGCCATCGCGGCGACGTCGGCCCGCCAGTCGGCTCGCACGGGGACGCGCCGGCTCTCCAGACCGAAGTAGTGCGCGCCCTTCTCGAACGCCGCGTGCGCCGAGGTGGGGAGCACGATGTTGGGCCGTTCCACCCCACGCTCGGTCCGGCCCCGCTCCCGGGCGGCCTCCACGGCCAGCAGGATGCTCTCGGTCCCGCCGGTCGTCATGAAGCCGGCCGCCTCCCGACCACCGTGAAGCCATCCCGCCACGACGTCGACCACGTCCTGCTGCATGCGGCGCAGGCTCGGGAAGGCGTCGGTGTTGAGCGCGTTCTCGGTCATGTACCGGCGGTACGCCTCCTCGGCGACGGCCTGGACCTCTGGTCCCGCCGTGTAGGCGAGGGTCAGGGCCCGGCCGTCCCGCCAGCGGACGTCGTCGCCCCGGAGCTCTTCGAGCCGGGCCAGCACCGCGTCGGCCGGCTGGCCGTGCTCGGGAAGCGGCGATCCCACGGCGGTCAGGCGGACTGGTAGCGGACGGTGAGACCGGGGTAGGCGTCGGCCAGGGATGCATCGAGGGCGACGGGGGCCGGATCGATGCCGAAGCCCGACCGCAGCTGTGCGATGGTCAGGTGGCGGATGGCCGGCCAGGCCGTCGTGGCCAGGGTGTGCGACGGGTCGCACCCGTCGGCGGTGAGGTGGGCGATGACGTCGGGGACGGCGACGCCGGAGCGCTGCGCCACCTGGAAGATGCCGCCCTGGTCGGCGGCGATCGTGCACAGGTCCATGAACCCGAGGTGGGTCACCCCGCCGAGCACGGCGAGCTGCTTGGGGGAGGGGACCGAGGTGGTCCACCACTGCTCGATGGCGGCCGCCGGGGCGATCGCGTCGGCGTCGCCGGCCACGTAGAGCCCTGGAGTGGCGGCCGGCACCGGGCCGCTGCCGGCGGCCAGCGCGACGTAGGTCGCGACGTTCGGGTCGCCGCTCATCTGGATCGCCGCGCTGCCGCCGGCCGAGTGCCCGACGACGGCGACCCGGGTTGTGTCGACGATCGTGGCCAGCGGGCCGTCCTCCTTGAGGTTCTCCGCCTCGAGGATCGGGATCGCGGCCCGGAGGTCCTGCACGTCCGTGCTCGCGCCCTGACCGATGGTCCCGCTCAGGCAGGCCGTCAGGTCGCGGGCCGTGTGCTCCGGCGCGGTGACCACGAAGCCCCACGAGGCGATGGCCGTCGTGAGGAACGAGGACTGCTGGCGGTAGCCGCAGAACCCGTGGCTGAAGAGGACGAGCGGGAACGGCTGACCCTCCGGCTCGGCCGCGGGGAGGTCGGCGAAGGCCGCCATCGGGAACGGCGCCGCGGCGTCGTCCGCCACCTTCCCCTGGTCGGCGGGCGGAAGGTACGGGCGCAGGTCGTAGGTCGCCGCGGCGTGGCCGACCTCGGAGCCGGGCTGGCCCGGGTACCAGACGGTGATGGGACCGTTCGGCGCGTCGATCTCGAGCGTGCCCACGGGATAGGACCCGGGCTGGGTGAACGCCGACGGACCGGTCGGCGGGGCCGATGGCGCCGAGTCGCCCGCCGGCACGGTCGGCACCGTCGTCGACGCGCCGGCGACCCCGCTCGCGCCGGGCTCCCCGGCTGTCGTGGTGGATCCGCCCCCAACGCCGCAGGCGGCGAGCGCCAGCGCGGCCAGGGCGGTGGTCAGCGCCGCGCGGCCGCGGACGCCCGGGAC
>JBKPRL010000321.1:0-6138 GCA_046734535.1 bacterium
GCGACCGTCGTGACGGCGGCGTAGCGGAGGGATCGGGACATGGGTCTTCCCCCTTCTCGTGGGTCTTACGGTTCGGTACGCACCGACGGAGCGAACGGTTCACGGTCAGCAGTGTGCTCGACCGCTCGGGTGAGGCAGACGCTCAGCGGCCCCGCGGCGTCGTGGCCCCAGCACGGCATCTCGGTGAAGCCGAGGCGGCGATAGAGCGCGAGCGCCGCGCCCTGGCGCATCCCGGTCCCGAGCACGACACGATGGACGCCGAGGCGCCGGGCCTCGTCGAGGAGCGCCGCGACCATCGCCGCGCCCACGCCCCGCCCCCGTGGGGAAGGCCGGACGTACATCCGCTCGAGCTCGGCCGTCGGCTCGGGCCACTCGCCGCTCAGGACGCGGAGCGCACCGCACGCCACTGGCCTGCCGTCCAGCCGCCCGAGCAGCAGCACGCCCGGCCCGTCCGTCACCTCGGCCGGGTAGGTGGCCGCGAGCTCGTGATCGAGCTCGGCGATCAGCGCGTTGACGTCCGGCTGCGCGAGGTCGGTGCACTCGAAGAGCAGCGGTCGCTCCAAAGTGCGAAGGCCGAAGGCGTAGGGCGTCGGGCCGTTGGCGACGAGGAAGTCGAGGCGGGCGCGGGCCTCGGCGATGTCGGGGAGGTGATCGGCCGGAACCCACCAGAGCGCGACGGACGGCGTGGACATGCGGTCGAACCACTCGCCCCGTCGGCGGAGGAACGCGGTGTGATCGCTGCGGTAGATGAAGGCCCGCAGTGCCTCGACCGACGTCCAGACGCTCAGGTTGACGATGACCTCGGGGTCCGGGAAGACGCGGAGCGCTGTGGCGTCGCCGTCGTCGGTCTGCAGACGCCACACGAAGCCGGGGCTGGCGTCGGCCACGGCGTTGACCGGGACGAGGCCGGCGACGAAGTCCGCGGTCGCGGGATGGTCGATGGGGTGGCGGAGGCGGGCCACGTTGACCTGGGCCAGGTGCACGGAGGGTGCGGACGGCACGGCGACCAGCCTGGCACGGCCGTGCCGACCCGGTGGACCTCGGCCCACCGGCGCGTGCCGCTGGCGGCGCGGCAAGCGGTGCCGCAGCGCAGGTCTCCTCCTAGGCTCGGCGTCATGAGCAGGCCGAACCCCGCGTTGGATCCTGTCGACCCGTCCGAGCTGCGGCTCACGGAGTGGACGTCCTGCGGCGGCTGCGCGGCCAAGTGGGGTGGCGCGCCGCTCTCCGGCCTGGTCAGTGACCTGGCCGGCTCGTCCGACGACGCGCTCCTCGTCGGACTGGCTCCCTTCGACGACGCGGCGGTGTACCGCGTGAGCGACGACGTCGCCATCGTGTCCACGACCGACTTCTTCCCCCCGCTGGTCGACGACCCGGCCGACTTCGGCGCCATCGCCGCCGCCAACGCCTGCAGCGACGTGTTCGCCATGGGCGGCCGGGTGACGACCGCGCTGAACATCTCGGCCTTCCCCGAGCGCCTCCCGATCCGGGCCATCGAGGCTGTGCTGCGCGCCGCCGCCGACACCGTCCGGGCCGCGGGTGGATCGATCGCCGGCGGCCACACCATCCGGAGCGAGGAACCGATCTTCGGCCTCGCGGTCCAGGGCCTGGTCCACCCGGACCGCATCTTCACCAAGGGCGGGGCCGCGCCCGGCGACGTGCTCGTCCTCTCCAAGTCCCTCGGCACGGGGATCGTCCTGGCTGGCGGCTCAGCGCAAGAGAAGGCGGCCGCGATCGCGGGGATGCGCACGCTCAACCGGTCGGCGTCTGAGGCGCTGCAGGCGATGGGCGAGCGGGTGCACGCGGTCACCGACGTCACCGGCTTCGGCCTGGCCGGCCACGCCTGGGAGATGGCCGACCGTTCGGGCGCCCGGGCCGTGCTCGAGACCGACCGCCTGCCGCTCTACGACGGCGCGCTGGCCGCCGCGGAGCGGGGAGTGCGCACCGGCGGGGACAAGCGCAACCGCGAGTACCTGCACGGGCATGTGCTGAGCGAGGCGCCGGACGCGCTCGACGCCCTCTGCTTCGACCCACAGACCTCGGGCGGGCTGCTCGCTGCGGTGGAACCGGAGCTGGTCGGGGCGGCGGTGAATGCCGGCTTCACCGTGATCGGTCGCTTCGAGGCCGGCGAACCCGGTGTCCACCTGGCCTGACGGCCCCGGCTGGAGGCTGGTCCGCCGATGCGGATGGCTGACGGGTCCGGCGCCGGCCGGTAGGTTCCTGGCCGTGCCCATCCGCCTGACCAAGAAGCGGGCTCCGACCCGCTCGGCCGAGCAGGAGCTGTGGTCCGCCGGCCATGAGGTCGTCGTCGGCGTGGACGAGGTGGGCCGAGGCGCGTGGGCCGGCCCGCTCATGGTCGGCGCGGCCGTGCTGCCCCGCGCTCGCAGGGTCAACGGCGTACGGGACTCCAAGATGCTGACGGAAGCGGAGCGGGAGAAGCTCTTCGACCGGGTGGCCGGATGGTGCTCGGCGTGGGCAGTGGGCGTCGCGACCCGCGAGGAGTGCGACGAGCTGGGCATGGCGCCCGCGCAGAAGCTGGCGGCACAGCGCGCCATCGAGGGGCTCGGCGTGATGCCCGACGCAGCCGTGGTCGACGGCCGGTGGAACTTCGTCGGGACGGTGGTGCCCCACGTCGATCGCCGCGTGAAGGCCGACGCGCTGTGCCTCTCGGTGGCTGCGGCGTCGATCCTGGCCAAGGTGACCCGGGATCGCTTCATGCGCGAGGAGGCCGAGCACTACCCGCACTGGTCGTTCGACACGAACAAGGGGTACCCCTGTCCGGTCCACAAGGCCGCGTTGCAGGGCTACGGGCCGAGCGCGATCCACCGCCGGACCTGGATCTTCATGGACCACTACGTGCCCTGGCCCGGTCTGCGGGTGATCCGACCCGAGCAGCCCGCGCTCTTCTGAGCCGGCCGCTCGCCGCGCGTCCGTCAGATCCGGCCGAGGGCCTGCTCGAGGTCGGCGACGAGATCGTCCGCCGACTCGAGGCCGACGGACAGGCGCACCAGCGAGTCGGGGACCTGGAGCGGTGAGCCGGCGGCCGAGGCGTGGGTCATGCGGCCCGGGTGCTCGATCAGCGACTCCACGGCGCCGAGCGACTCGGCCAGGGTGAACAGCTCGGTGTGCCGGACGACCTCCAGCGCGGCGCCCTCGCCATCGCGCAGCGTGAAGCTCACCATGCCACCGAAGTCCCGCATCTGCCGGGCGGCCGCGGCGTGGCCGGGATGGTCGGGGAGCTGCGGGTAGAGCACCCGGTCGACCGCCGCGTGCCCGACGAGGAGGTCGACGACGGCGCGGGCGTTGGTGCAATGCCGGTCCATGCGGACGGCCAGCGTCTTCAACCCACGGAGCACGAGGTAGCAGTCGAAGGGCGCGGGGACGGCGCCGGCGGCGTTCTGGGTGAAGCGGAGCCGCTCGGCCAGGTCGTCGTCGTCGAGGGCTGCGAACCCGCCGACCACGTCGGAGTGGCCGCCCAGGTACTTCGTCACGGAGTGGACGACGATGTCGGCGCCCAGCGCCAGTGGCTGCTGCAGGTAGGGCGTGGCGAAGGTGTTGTCGACGACGACGAGCGCGCCCTTCTCGTGGGCCAGCGTCGCCACCGCCTCGACGTCGATGCAGGTGAGCAGGGGGTTGGTCGGCGTCTCCAACCAGACCATCCGCGTGTCGGGCAGCCAGCCCTCGCGCAGGGCGTCGAGGTCGGTGAGGTCGGCTGACGACCACGGGTAGCCGACCGCGCCGTAGACCTTCGAGATCAACCGGAAGGTGCCGCCGTACGCGTCGTTGCCGAGCAGGATCCGGTCGCCCGGGCGCAACAGGCGCAGCACGTTGTCCTCGGCGGCCAGGCCGGACGCGAAGGCGAAGCCGTGCGCCGCCCCTTCGAGCGAGGCCAGGCACTCCTCGAGGGCGGCCCGGGTCGGGTTGCCGGAACGGGAGTACTCGAACCCCTTGTGCTCGCCGACCGCGCGCTGGGCGAACGTCGTCGACAGCGTGATGGGCGTGACCACAGACCCCGACGCCGAGTCCGCCGGCTGGCCGGTGTGGATGGCCCTGGTCTCGAAGCCGAGGCCCTCGCGCTCGTCCTGGTCGGCCATCAGGCCGGATCTGGCGCGGACGGGGCCAGGAAGCTGAGCACGTCGGTCCTCGTCATCACCGAGAGCGGCCGGCCGCCGGCCAGGACCAGGAGCGCAGGCGCCTTGTCCAGCATCTCGACGACCCGGGAGAGGGGTTGTCCCACCCCGACCGTCGGCAGCTTCGGCCCCATCACCTTCTCGACCGGGGTGTCGAGCACGGACGGGTCGCGGAACGCGGCATCCATGAGCGCCAGCTCGTCCACCGCGCCGGAGACCTCGGCGGCCGCGAAGGGCGGCTGGTTCTTGCACACCGGCAGCTGCGACACACCGGTCCGGCGCATGAGGGAGACGGCTTCACGGACGGTCTGCTCGGGGTTGACGTAGAGGAGCGCCGGCAGCTCCTCGCTGCGCGCGTCGAGTACTGAGCCGACGCACAGGTCGCACTCACGGAGGAAGCCGTAGGTGGCCATCCACTCGTCGTTGTAGACCCGGGACAGGTAGCCCCGGCCGGAGTCCGGGATCAGGACGACGATCAGGTCGTCGGTCGTGAGGCCCTGTCCGACCTTGATGGCGGCGGCGACGGCCAACCCTCCCGACGAGCCGAGCAGCACGCCCTCCTCGCGCGCCACCTGGCGGGCCATGAGGTAGGCCTCCTCGTCGCTGCAGGCGATCACGCCGTCGAGCACCGCGGGATCCCAGGCGTCCGGGAAGAAGTCCTCGCCCACGCCCTCGGTCAGATACGGCCGGCCGGATCCGCCCGAGAAGACCGAACCCTCCGGATCGGCGGCGATGACCTGGATGTCTGGGTTCATCCGCTTGAGGTAGCGGGCCGTGCCCGTGATCGTGCCGCACGTGCCTGCACCGGCCACGAAGTGGGTGACCCGACCGCCGCTCTGACGCCAGATCTCCGGCCCCGTCGTCTTCTCGTGCGAGAGGGGATTGGCTGGGTTGGCGTACTGGTTGGGGCGGAACGCGTCCGGGATCTCCCGGACCAGTCGCTCGGCGGTCGAGTAGTAGCTGGCCGGGTGCTCGGGCGGCACGGCCACGGGGCAGACGGTGACGTCGGCGCCGTACGCGCGCAAGAGGTCGATCTTCTCCGGAGCGACCTTGTCCGTCGTCACGAAGTGGCAGCGGTAGCCCCGCTGGGCCGCGACGATCGCCAAGCCCACGCCCGTGTTGCCCGACGTCGGCTCCACGATGGTCCCGCCCGGGCGGAGCAGTCCGTCCCGCTCGGCCGCGAGGATCATCTCGAGGGCGGGGCGGTCCTTCGACGAGCCGCCCGGGTTGGTGGTCTCCATCTTGGCGGCGAGGGTCGGGCGCAGCCGGTGGGAGCGAGCCAGGCGGCCCAGCTTGACGAGCGGCGTGTTCCCGATCAGATCCAGCACGGACTCGGCGATCGCGGGCGCCGGCAGGTCGTCCTCGCGCATGGCCTCACGCTACTGGTGCGCTGCGACGGCGTTGGCTTGCCCCTGGTCGACGGGCTGCTCGCGCCCGTGCGGAGCGGCTCGCTGCGGCTGGCTGCGGGGTCCTGCGCTGCGCCGGCGCACCGCCAGCGCACCGCCGCCCGACCGCCGGCGTGCCGCCTGCGATTGCCCAGCGCACCATCGGTGGCACACCCCGTCGCTACCCTCGACGCCGTGCCCTCTGGTGCTCCGCCCGCTGCTCACCGGCCACCGGCTCCCGCCGGCGCGCGGGCGCGCTGGACCACCGCGGACGTGCTCGCGCTCGCACCGGACGCGGCGGGGGCGGACCCGGCGCGCGGTCTCGCCGTGCCGACGACGTGGTCGAACCTGGGCAGCGACGACGTCGGTGTCTGGGGCCTCTACCGCGGCACGTCGGCCGAGCCCTACGAGGTGATGGTCGACCGTGCCGGCCCGGCTTGGCGCTGCTCGTGCCCGAGCCGGAAGGTGCCGTGCAAGCACACCCTCGGGCTGCTCCTCCTGTGGGCCGAGGGCAACGTGCCGACCTCCATTCGGCCCGAGCGGGCCGCGAGCTGGCTGGCGGCTCGGGCCGCGGCGGAGGCCGGTGCGGATGGCCCTCCGCTCCCGGCGGGGGAACGGTCGTCGCC
>JBKPRL010000322.1:0-3902 GCA_046734535.1 bacterium
GGGCATTCTGTGCGCATGACAGGGGTCATGTTGCGGGTGGTGCAGCTCAACGTCGATTCGCTGGTCAGCCGTCGATGGCTGGAACGTCGGCAGGAGATCGTGACGTGGCTCGACGAGTTGAACCCTGACGTGGTCTGCCTGCAAGAGGTGTGGCAAGACGATCGCCATCCGAACACCGGGGGCTGGATCGCCGAGTACGCAGCGGGCGACTGGCAGTGGGAGTTCGGTGGGTTCCCGCCCCCTGACCCGAAGGCGGTAGGTGCCGATCCGTCACTTCGGTTCGGATCCGCGATCCTGAGTCGATGGCCGTTCGATGCCGCCGAGCTCATGACCTTGCCGGTCAGCCCTGACGACCGTGGCCCGTCCCACGTGACGATGCGTCCTCCGGCCCTTCCGCTGGGCATGCCGTTCGAGCTGCTGCATGTCCGCACCGCTGGCCTCGACGTCTACAGCACGCATTTGCAGCCGCAGCCCGCACAGGCCGCCCACCGCGTTCGGCAAGTACTCTTCATCGACGACGCCGTAGGACGAACGTGCGACCCCGCCTCTTCGCTGCCGCCCATCCTCTGTGGCGACTTCAACGCGGAGCCCACATCGGACGAGATCCGTTTCCTCACGGCAAAGGCCGTCATCGACGGGCGAAGCACCTACTTCCAGGACGCCTGGGCGGTGACGGGCGACGGTGCCGGCGTGACGTGGGACCCCGCGAACGATCTGGCCGCTGAAGCCAACCAGCCACCGCAGCGCATCGACTACGTGTTCGTCGGTGAGCCACAACGAGGCCCCAACGGCGCCGGGAGGGTGATGAGTGCGGCGGTCGTCTTCGATGCTCCGAAGACGGGCACGTTCGCGAGCGACCACTACGGGCTCTGCGTCGACATCAGCTGGCCGACTCGCCCAGCGATCCCGGACCGCCAGCGTCCATAACTGCCGGATGTGACGGTAGCGGCGTCAGGGGGTCCAGTCCGGCGGGATGATCAGGATCATCCAGAGGTGCCCGTCGGGATCGGCGACCTGCGCGGCGAAGGCTCCCCAGTCCCGCTGCGAGGGCTCGGAGACGGCGGTCCCGCCGGCAGCCAGGGCGGTCTCGTAGCGCGCCTGCACCGCGTCCTCGTCAGGGGCACAGAAGGAGAGCACGCACTCGTTCGCGCCTGGCGCTGCGACGCGGTCCTCGCCGGCGACCCAGCCGAACCCGCCAGTAGGGATCATCATCAGGCTCACGTTCGACGCAAGGCGGAGCTGGAGCGGCTCGGGAACGCCGTCGTCGCCGAGCGGACCGAAGGCCTCGAGCCCGAGCCCGTCGCGGTAGAACGCAAGCGAGCGGCTCCTATCGGCGGTGGCCAGGCTGATCGTGTGGTACATGTGAGTGACGACGTCCGACGGACGCGGAACTCATCGAGAAGACGTCTGCTCCGCGCCAACCGGTGTGTCTCGTTGGGCCCCACGTGGGCACAGCCGCCCCGAGCTACCGCTTCCCAGATCCACGACCCGGCGAGGCCCGCGTGCTCCGTTGGACTTCGCCGCTGCGATCACAGCGACCGGGCCCCGAGGCGGCCACCGGAGCGACCGTCCATACCTGCCGATCGGGCGCGATCGATGTGTCTGACGGGCGTGATGCGCACCTACGAAGACACGACGATCAGAACGGACAGCACGAGCGAGACCACGAACGCGGTCACGCTGATTGCCAGCGGCCACCGCGGCTTCGCGGCCTCCGGGTCCCGGTCGAGGAGACGCCAGACGTGTGCATGTTGGAGGTAGCCGATCACGACGAGCGCCGTACCACTCAAGACGATGACGACCCCAACGGTGCTGTAGAGGTTCTTGTTGTCGAGAAGGGTCCGGTCTGGCTCCACGACCAGGGAGATCTTCGCGACGATGAACCCGAGGCCGAACACAGCGATCCCGGTCCGTAGCCACGCAAGGAAGGTGCGGTCGTTCGCAAGTTCGCTGTCCATCGGCGAAGTAGATCACGAACTCTGCGCCGACAAGGTCGACGGGCGACTCCCGCTTCATTCGCCTCGCGTGCGGGGCATCCGAAGGTGGGCCGTGACCTGCTGATCGGTACTTAGACTTGGCGCGTGGATGCGCGAGAGGCCGCGCAGCGGTGGGCTGACGTGTGGGAGCGCGGTTGGCGTGAGCACGATCTGGACGCCATCGCCGCGCTGTACGCGGCTGATGCGTTCTGGCAGCAGAATCCTTTTCGCGACCCGGAACCGGGCTACCTCGCTCGCGTCTTCGACGAGGAGGAGTCGGCCGAGTGCGAGTTCGGGATTCCGATCGTCGACGGCGATAGAGCCGCGGTTCGATGGAGCGCTCGGACCAAGCTGGTCGACGGCGGTAGGGAAGACCTCGCAGGTGTGTCGCTCTTACGCTTCGACGCCAACGGGCTCGTCGTCGAGCATCGCGACTTCGGGGTCGAGATCGTCCATCCCGCTACACCTCCAGACCTGTTAGGAGATCAGGCGCCATAGCTGCCGATCGGCGCGCTGAGAGCAGGTGGTAGTCCGGCAGACTGAGAGTGTGGCGGACGAGACTCATGACTCGACTCGAGGTCGTTGCCCAAGGTGCGGCGGGCCACTCGCGCCCAACGCGGGGGTGCGGCGTGACGACCGACCGATGGTTTCCCGATGGCTTCTACTGGGGCGTGGCCGCGGCCTCGTATGAGAGTGGGGGAGCGTGGGATGAAGACGGCAAGGCGAATCGATCTGGGACCGGTTCGTCCACACCTCGACAGCCGCGCAGCTGGTCGAGCTCCGCCGCTGACAGCTGGGTCACCGTCAAAGCGGCGAGACCGGCGACCGCGCCCACTCAGCCGTTGACGTTTCCCGTCCTTACTATGCTCGTGCCGGGAAGTGAGGGGGTGACGGTGGTCGACATCGAGGTGGTGCTTGGCTTCGCGCTCGCCCAGGCGGGAGACGAGTACATCGAGAACGTGAGGGTCGCGGCTGGCAAGACAGATCCTCACGCGTTCGACTGTGCCGAGCTCATCGAGTGGGCATGCAGCCGCGCTGACGTGGTTCCGAAGATGGTGGACGGCTCTTGGCTCCAAGCGCGGTTCTGCAATGAGCAGAAGACGATGATCCCGGTCGATGTTGGGCTGAAGACTCGGGGTGCGCTGCTGTTCAAGTTCGGGTCGGACCCGTTCACGACGATGCCTGAGAAGCGCCACGTTGCCATCTCGCTCGGAAACGACAAGACGATGGAGGCCCAGGGCAGCGCAACGGGGGTCGACATCTTCGACCACGCCGCCCAACGCGATTGGACACACGCCGCACTGATACCGGGCGTGAGCTACGGGACTGACGACAGCGAGGAGGACGAGGTGAGCATCTTGATGTTCCTGAAGGGACCGGATGGACAAAGCCACCCCTACGTGGTGGCCGGAGTCGTCGGCAAGCACGTGTCGTCCCAGAAGGCGCTCGACCTTCACCGCAACTTGCAAAGGCTTGCTGCAGCGAAGGACCCGACGAAGGTGACGATCCTGGGCGAGGGAAACCCTCTCGGTCAGGAATGGCAAGACGCCATCGCGCTCATGGATGGCCCACTCCGCAACGTGCCCTGACAGCGTCCCCGCATCCCGTCTCGCCCGGTTCTGGTCCGCGCCGACTCGGTCGCAGATGCTGTCCGTGCGAGCTTGGCGGCCGATTGATCCACTGCGTGACTCCCCCGTAGCACGAACGGGGCGATCATCCAGCCTGGCCGCATCGTGGGCAGCGAGGAGCGGGGCGAGTCGGGCGGCCATGTCGCGACTGCGGAGCACCTCGGCACTGGCGACCGCTCACTGCACGGCGGCCGCGGGCGAGAACGCAACCGCCGCGTCGGAAGGACGGCCGTACCCTTGAGTCTGGTGGAGCCGCCGTCTGAGGTTCGGGTGTACTACGAGACCGAGATCGCCGAGG
>JBKPRL010000323.1:0-14795 GCA_046734535.1 bacterium
CAACCACACCACACACAAGTCGTCGGCAGCGTCAGATGTGTATAAGAGACAGCCATCAACGGCGCGCTGATGGCGCACTTGCGGCACGGCGGTGACGCCCGCATGAAGCGGCGCCGGCTGAGTCGTACGGGTCGAGCAGCAGGTCCACCTCCATGGCGCGGTGATCGATGATCAGTCGTCGGGCACGGGATGGCCGGCCTCGAGGTCGCCGAGCTCGGACTCCGCGAGCGGCCGGGAGGAGCGTTGGTGGCGTCCGCCAAACGGCGCCAGCACGAACCCGACGTGATCACCCGTGTCGAGCTGGTCGACGATGGACCCGGCGAACCAGTCGAGCCCTGCGACCACGGGGCATCCGTCCGGGCCAGGCGACCAGTCGAGGCCGGCGAACTTGTCCACCTCGTCGCCCGTCTCGCCGCCGAAGCGGCGGGCGAGGTCTCCATCCCCATCTCGCAGCAGGTGGACGACGAGCGTCGTCGATGACCGGGCGACTCGGTAGGTGCGGTTCAGCTTCGAGAGCCAGACCCCGAACCTGGGCGGCTCCATGCTGCACTGCGTGGTGAAGCCGACCAGGCACCCGGCGCGGTCCTCGCCGTCGGCCGCGGTGACGATGTACGAGGGCTCGTCGATGTCCGACGTGATCGCCTCGAACGCCTCGGTCGTCTCGTCGCGACTCCTCATCCCAGCTCCCGCTCGGGCGCTGATGCGTCGAGGAACGGCGGGATCATGGCCAGCAGCCAGTCGGCGCGGTCGAGCAGGCCGAAGCCAGGCGGCATGAAGTGCGCGGTGCCCGGGAGCACGGCGAGCTGCGAGGTGGGCAGCCCGGCGAGATCACCCATCACGCCACCACCGAGCAGCTCGAAGAGCTCGACCGCGTGCTCGAGGCGGATGCCGTCGGAGTCGCCCAGCACGATCAGCGTGGGCGCGGAGATGCCGCGGACATCCTCGGACCAGGAGAACGTGGTGGTGTCGAGCCGCGTCAGCTTCTCGACGAGGGTGGGGAAGTCGCCGGGGTTCGGCGCGCGACGGAGGTACGCCTCCTCGATGGGCGTACCGGCGAACATCTCGGGCGTGATCGACGGGAACATCTCCAACGCCACCGGATGCATGCCGTCGCTCGCGTGGGATGCCGATGCCACCACGAGCTTGCGCACGACGGCCGGGTGCCGGATCGCCACCTGCAGCGCGACGGCGCCGCCCATGCTGTAGCCCATCACGTCGGCGCGGTCGACCCCCAGGTGGGCGAGCAGCGCGGCCGCGTCGTCGGCCAACTGCTCGTAGGTGATCGGACG
This sequence comes from bacterium, assembly GCA_046734535.1. Lineage (GTDB taxonomy): Bacteria > Actinomycetota > Acidimicrobiia > Acidimicrobiales > Ilumatobacteraceae > DASTFY01. The sequence continues at coordinate 1,290 of JBKPRL010000323.1, forward strand.
GTCGACGTCGGCGGTGCGGCCGTGGCCTTGCTGTTCGACGGCGATCACCTGGCGGGAGCGCGCGAGTCCGGGAACGATCGGTCCCAAGAGGTCGATGGTCATGTACGCACCATGCAGGAGGAGCAGGGGCCGGCCGTCGCCGTGGATCTCGTAGTACATGCGGAGACCGTTGACAGGGGCATGGCCGGTCTGCCCATCGCGAACGGGCATGTGCACTCCCTCCTCTCGCGTCACGAGCGCCGGCCGGGGTTCGTGCCTGATCATGCCAGTATTCGGCGCGTCGGTGCCCGCTGCGCGTCTCCGGAACATGACGGGTGGTGGGCAGCGTCAAGATTGGGCTCGACGGGGACGCGGCGGTCGACCACGCCCGCGGTGCGCTCTGACCGGTGCCGCGAGTGGACCAGGAGGGGGCGCCCGCGGCCGCGGCCGATCGCGGTCACTCCAGCAGCCGCACGTAGGTCACGTGCGGCCATCCTTTCTGGTCAGCCGTTCGCACCGCATGCGTGCGATTCGCTGACCAGAACCGGCTGATGCGTCGGAACCTGAGCCGGCGCACTCCGGCGCGCGGTTCAGCCTTCCGCTGACCCTCCCCCAGGAGCCTCCGGTCCGTCGGGCGGCTGGGATGATCCACCGCCCTTGGTCCGCTTGAGCAGCTTCCCCACCTCGTCGCCGATCTGGTCGACCGACGCCGTCAGGGCGTCGTTCAGCGATCGCGCCACGAGCGTGGTCTGCTCCTTGACGGCCGGGTCGTGGATGATCGACGCGGCGCGCTCACCGAGCTCGTGCGCGGCCGTGACGATCTTCTCGAACGCCTCGCGGAGCGCAGCCCGCTCCTGGCCCGCCTCGTCGTGCTCGGCGGCTGGAGTCCCCTCGGGCGCGCTCTCGGCGGCTTGGTAGCGCTCCTTCACCGCTCGGCCCAGGGCTTCGAAGCGCTGGCCCACGTCTTCCCATCGTTGCTTCATCGGTTCCGTCATGGTCGACTCCTCGGATCGGTGGAGACCGGTCCTGTGATCATGCCCCCGGTAGCGGCGGTGCACACACCACGCGAGCGACGTCAGGACGACGGGTCGAGCTGGAGGCGTCCGTCCGAGCGGCGGTCGAGGGCCTGGGCGAGGCGGGCGCGGGTGGCGAAGTCGATCACCTGGTCGGCCTGTGCGGTGATCTCGTCCACCACCACGGCCGAGGAGTCGCGCGAGCTCAGTCGCACGGTCGCGCAGCCACCCGGGAAGACCTCGTACCAGGTGAGGACGGTGGTGCTGCCGGTGAACGGGCGGCGCTCGAACCGCCGGGCGCCGGGCACGTCCGAGGCGACCTGGGTCGCGCCGTTGACATCACACGACCGGGCGAAGCGGAGGGAGATCGTCCGTGCTCCGGCGCGGTCGTGATCGAGGGTGATCGTCGATCGCCCCTCGTTCACGGTCAGCGTCCGGAATGACCAGCCCACGGGCAAGGGGGCCACGCACGGCACGAGCTCGGCGGTCGGCACGGCCTGCGCCTGCAGCCACATCGCCTCCATCGCGTCGCAGGTGGGCTCGACGTGGACAGGGGTGCGGGCAGCATCCGAGTTCCCGAACACCCGGGTCGCGTTGAGCAGGAGCAGGATGACGAGGGTCGCCGTGACGAGCGCCACCACGACACGCCGGAACGTCCATCGCTGCACCTTGATCGGGCGGGGCCGCTCGGGAAGCAGGCGGAGGAACTGCTCCTGGAGGTCGCGTCCCTCCGCGCGCAGCGCCCGGCGCAGTTGCGAGGGCAGCGCGAGGCCGCGGGCTGCGGCGAACGCCTCGGACAGCTCCTCGACGGTGAACTGCCGCAGTGCCCGGACGTAGACCTGTTGCGCGCTCGACCGCAGCGCGAGGCAGAGCATCATGTTGGCCAGGTCGACGGCCTGGCGCCATGGGGTCGGCCGGAGCTCGGCAAAGGCGACGTCGATCAGCAGGATGTGGCCGTCGCGAACCATCACGTTGGCCGGCTTGATGTCGCGATGGGCGAGGCCGGCGTGCCACAACGTCCGGATGAGACGGAGCCCCTCGTCGATGAGCGCGTCGTCGACCACGGCATGACCGAGCTCGACGGCATCCTCGAGGAACTCGGTCACGAGCAGGTACTCCCGCTCCGGCGTCAGCTCGACGAAGCCATACGACCTGGCACCGGGCACGCCGGCATCTCGGATCACCCTCAGCGCGTAGTCCTCCTGCTGGACCAGTCGACGCACGCTGTTGAACGGCTTCTCGTCCTCCAACCGCCCGTACAGCAGCTCGCGACCGAACTTGTACCAACGGTCCGACCGCAGGTGGGTCCGGGAGTAGAGCTTCCCGAACAGGTAGGTCGACGACGCTCCGTCCACCCGGAGGCGCAGCGGTGTCGAGCCGGCCGACTCGCTCAGTCCCACCGGCTTGATCTCCGTCACGGCGAGACCGAGCTGGTCCTGGAGCGCGTTGCGGATGGCCGCGCCGCGCTGACCGCCGACGTCGAGGTGCGCGGCCCGACCCCTGCGGTAGGTCACGGGAAAGACCTCGCTCGGCGCGAAGAAGCGGAAGGCGGTCACCGCGAAGGTCACACCGATGAGGACGCCGACCACGATCGCGCTCGGCGGGTCGACGCCGAGGTGGAGGCGGGCCAGCGTGACGGCGGCGACGACGATGGCGACGACCCACTTCAGCCGATTGCGGATCCGGCCCTCGGGCACCAACGTGTACAGGGCGACGACCGACAGCCCAGCGAGCGCCATCATCTGGATCGAGGGCGTCGACCAGCCCCCCCAGCTACCCCGCAGGGGGACGCCGAACGGGCGGGGCACGGTGGCCAGGTCGTACAGACCCGCGGTGACCAGCTGCGCGAGCTGGGAGGCGACCAGATAGATCACCAGGAGGCGCCAGCGCCGGAAGACGATCAGCCCGACGGTGAGCGCCAGCATCGTGAGCTGGATCGCCCACCACGACGCCGCGTAGCTCACACCCCTGGCCAGGCCATGGACGCCCGGCAGATCGATGTCGCTCATCCACCGCACGATGGTGTCGTCCACGACGATGACGTTGATCGCCGCCCCGCTGACCCCGTTGCGGAAGATGAGCACCGTGGCGACGACGGCGACCACCGCGGCGACGAGCCAGCTGACACCGGTCGTGCGCAGATCGCGGGGCAAGGGCGGGGGTGCGCCTGACGGACGCCGCATCGGAGCCCCGTGGCCCGAACGACCGTGCGCGGCCTCGTCGACGATCAGCCGCGACCCGGCGGGGCCCGAACGTCCGAGATCGGGCTCCACGACCTCGCTCACGGATGCGCCTCCCGCGCGAGGTCGGTGCGCTCGAAAGCTCCGGAATGCGCCACCCGACACCCCCTTCGTCGGCCGTCAGCGTCCTACCACTGGCGGAGGGTAGCGACTCCGTACGTCCGACCCGCGAGAACGGCACCTTCGCCCTGGGCCGGCGGATGGACCGACGCCTCGGATGAGCGGCGCGCGACGCGCGCGATGGCCTCCACGACGGGTCTACGGTCGGCGGAGCCCTGAACGGGCCAGCGAGGTCGCCCACCGTCGCTCATGGAGCGACGTGGTCGACCGACATCCGAAATGGAGGCACCCCCGGTGTGTAGATCACCATTGGCCTGCATCGTGCCGCCCGGACTCCTCAAGCGCCTTGCCATGGAGGGCACGGCGAGGGAGCGTCGGACCGCGATCGACACGCTGGCGATCGACGCCAGCATTCGCCAGGCCCGAGCGGAGACGGCGGGCCGCAGGAGCGTGGCGCAGCGCGCGCTCGGATCCCTGCTGACGTCGGCCGGCTCGCCCAACCGCTTCATCCATGACCAAGAGGGTTCCACCACCACCATCGGGCCGGTGGTGCGGGGCGAGGGCCAGCCGCCCACCGCCGACGCGGCCGTGAACCAGGCCTACGACAACCTCGGTCACACCTACGCGTTCTACTGGAAGGCCTTCAACCGCGACTCGATCGACGGCGCCGGCATGGCTCTCCAGGGCATGGTGCACTTCGGATCGAAGTACAACAACGCGTTCTGGGACGGCCAGGAGATGGTCTTCGGCGATGGGGACGGTGTGCTCTTCCACGACTTCACTGCGTCGCTGGACGTCGTTGGTCACGAGCTCACCCATGGGGTCACGCAGTTCGAGGCGAACCTGGTGTACTCCGGCCAGTCCGGCGCGCTCAACGAGTCGATCTCCGACGTCTTCGGCTCCATGGTCAAGCAGTACGCGCTCGGGCAGACCACCGCCAAGGCCGACTGGTTGATCGGTCCGGACTGCGTCGGTGACAAGCTGAAGCCCGCCCTGCGCTCGATGAAGGCTCCTGGGACGGCCAACTCCTTCGACGACCAGCCGGCCGACATGGACCACTACGTGAGGACCACCGAGGATCACGGCGGCGTGCACACCAACTCCGGGATCCCGAACCTGGCGTTCGCGACCACCGCCATCGAGCTGGGTCGGCACTCGTGGGACAAGGCCGGCCCCATCTGGTACGCGGCGCTGCGCGACCCACGCATCAGGCCCAACAGCGGCTTCCGTTCGTTCGCCAACGCCACCATCCGTCAGGCCGGGATCCTCTACGGGAACACCAGCAAGGAAGCCCTGGCCTGCCGCCACGGCTGGGAGAAGGTGAAGGTCCTGTGAGTCGCCGATGCCTCCAGGATGCGGGATCCGGGCGGCGGTCCTCGTGACCCGCCTGGGGTACGTGCAGACCGGCGGCTTCGCCGGGCTCAAGCTGGTGGCCGATCTGGACACCTCCGAGCTCTCGACGTCGGAGGCGAAGGCGCTGGAGGCCACGATCGATGCCGCGCTCGCCGAGGAGCCCAGCACGTCGCGCCGCGACGACCGCATGCGGGATGACCAGCAGTACCAGGTCACGGTGGCGCGCGGGGACGAGACGACCGTGCTGCGCGCCGCGGACCCTGACGTGCCACCGGCGCTCGCCGCCCTGGTCAGCGTCCTCCAGGCCCGCGCCGAACCGACCCGCGACCGCCCTCGCTGACGCGCGGACGGCCCGGGTGCGCACGCCCGGGACGGCCGTGCGTCGGTGCGTCGGTGCGATCCTTGTGCGATGGACCCCTCAGCAGATGACGCGGACCTTGCCTTGCGCGTCGACGTCCGGCGCATCAGCACCCTGCTGGGCCACTCCCTCGTGCGCCAGGAGGGTCCAGCGCTGCTCGAGCTCGTCGAGACGATCCGCACGCTCACCCGTGCCGATCCGGCCGCGGCCGCCGAGCTGCTGCGCGACGTCGACGAGCAGACCGCGGCCCGGCTGGTGCGCGCCTTCAACGCCTACTTCCACCTGGCCAACGTCGTCGAACAGGTGCACCGGGGGCGGGAGCTCCAGCGCCGCCGGGCCGCGGATGGTGGATGGCTGCGGCGCACCGCGCTGCTCATCGCCGAGCGCTCCGTGCCGGTCGAGGAGCTGCAGCGCGTCGCGCGCAAGCTCGAGGTGCGGCCGGTGTTCACCGCTCATCCCACCGAGGCGGCGCGGCGATCGACGCTCACCAAGCTGCATGCCCTCGCCGACCTCCTCGACGCGGAGGCGGCCGAGGCCGCCCGCGCGCCCGGGCCCGACCTCGCCGAACGGACCGACCGGCACCTCTCCGAGGTCATCGACCTGCTGTGGCTGACCGACGAGCTCCGGCGGGAGCGGCCCGAGCCGGTCGACGAGGCCCGGAACGCGGTGTTCCACCTGGTCGACGCCGAGCGGCTGGCCGTCCCGGAGGTGCTGGCCGACGTCGCCGCCGTCTTCGCTCGCCTCGGTGTCGACCTGCCCGTGACGGCGGCGCCGCTGCGCTTCGGCACCTGGACCGGCGGCGATCGCGACGGCAACCCGAACGTGACGCCGGCGGCGACCATGCAGGTGCTGACGCTGCAGCACGACCAGGGCATCAGGGTCGTCGAGCGTGCGCTCGAGGCCCTCGTCGAGGAGCTGAGCGTCTCGTCACGGATCGGTGGCGTCTCGGACGAGCTGATGGCGTCCCTCCACGCAGACCTCGAGCGTCTGCCCGAGGTCGATCCCCGCTTTCGTCGGATCAACGCGGAGGAGCCCTACCGGCTCAAGATCTCGTGCATCAGGGCCAAGCTGGGCCGTACGCGCGCCCGCCTCGCGGCCGGCGGGGCGGGCCAGCACGAGCCCGGCGCTGACTACTTCGGATCGGCGGACCTCGTCGCCGACCTCGAGCTGCTGCGCCGGTCCCTCGCGGTCCACCACGGCGAGCTCATCGCTGAGGGCCGCCTGGCGGCCATCGTCCGCACGATCAGCGCGATGGGCCTTCACCTGGCCACCATGGACGTGCGGGAGCACGCCGATGCGCACCACTTGGCCATCGCCGCCCTCGCCGACCCGTTGCAGGAGACCGAGGTCCCCTACGGCGAGCTCGACCGCACGCAACGTCGGGCGTGGCTGGTGCGCGAGCTGGGAGGTCGCCGTCCACTCGCCGGCGGCTTCTCCGGCCTTGCCGGGCGGGCCGCCGAGGTCCTCGAGGTGTTCAGCACCATCCGCCGGGCCCTCGACCGGTTCGGCCCCTCGGTCATCGAGTCGTACGTCGTGTCGATGACCGCTGACGTCGACGACGTCCTGGCCGCCGTCGTGCTCGCCCGCGAAGCCGGGCTCGTCGACGTCCACGCCGGGCGGGCGCGCATCGGCTTCGTGCCGCTGCTCGAGCAGGTGGGCGAGCTGCGAAGGGCCGGCGCGTTCCTGAACGACCTGCTGTCGATCCCGGAGTACCGCTCGATCGTCCGGGCCCGGGGCGACGTGCAGGAGGTGATGCTCGGCTACTCCGACTCGAACAAGGAGGCCGGGATCACCACGAGCCAGTGGGAGATCCACCGTGCCCAGCGGATCCTGCGCGACGCGGCCGCTCAGCACGGCGTGCGGCTGCTCCTGTTCCACGGCCGCGGCGGCACGGTCGGCCGAGGAGGCGGCCCGACCCACGATGCGATCCTCGCCCAGCCGTGGGGCACGCTCGACGGTGCGATCAAGGTGACGGAGCAGGGCGAGGTCATCAGTGACAAGTACCTGCTCCCGGTGCTGGCCCGCGAGAACCTCGAGCTGACCATCGCGGCGGTGTTGCAGGCCTCCGTGCTGCACACCTCACCCCGCCAGCCCGAGGACGACCTCGCTCGTTGGAGTGCGGCCATGGACGCCATCAGCGACGCCGCCGCGCGGGCGTACCAGGAGCTCGTCTCGGACCCCGATCTGCCCAGGTACTTCTGGACCACGACGCCGGCGGAGCTGCTCGGCGCCCTCAACCTGGGCTCGCGCCCGGCCCGCCGACCCGACGGCGGGGCCGGGCTCGCGTCGCTGCGGGCCATCCCGTGGGTCTTCGGATGGACCCAGTCGCGCCAGATAGTCCCGGGGTGGTTCGGTGTCGGCACGGGCCTGGCTGCCGTCCGCCTTGGGGGCCTCGGCGACGTGCTCGACAGCATGCACCGCGGCTGGCACTTCTTCGCCACGTTCATCTCCAACGTCGAGATGACGCTCGTGAAGTCGGACCTGTCGATCGCGCGGCGCTACGTCGAGCGGCTGGGCGATGCCGACCTCGCGCGGACCTTCGAGCTCATCGCCGCCGAGCACGACCTGACCGTCGCCGAGGTGCTCCGGCTCACCGGCGAAGCCGAGCTGCTCGACGCCAACCCGCTCCTCCAGCGGACGCTCTCCGTTCGTGACATGTACCTGGCACCGCTGCACCAGCTGCAGATCGAGCTGCTGGCCAGGCGACGCGCCGGAGATCAGAGCAGCGACCTCGAGCGCGCCCTGCTGCTGACCGTCAACGGGATCGCGGCCGGCTTGCGCAACACCGGCTGACGCGTGCGGGTCCGCACGCCACGAACAGGTGACCGGCTCGGCGGGTACCGGTCACCTGTCCATCGCGCTCCGTTCAGGCGAGATCGAAGCGGTCGAGGTTCATGACCTTGTCCCAGGCCGCCACGAAGTCGCGGACGAACTTCTCCTTCGCGTCGTCGCAGCCGTAGAGCTCCGAGAGAGCTCGGAGCTCGGAGCTCGAACCGAAGACGAGGTCGACCGCGGTGGCGGTCCACTTGACCTCGCCCGTGGAGCGATCGCGACCCTCGTACACGTTCTCCGACGAGGTCGACGTCGACCACTCCGTGCTCATGTCGAGCAGGTTCACGAAGAAGTCGTTGGTCAGCGTCTCCGGCCGGTCGGTGAAGACGCCGTGCCTGGTCCCGGCGGAGTTCGCGCCCAGGGCCCGCATGCCGCCGATGAGCACCGTCATCTCGGGAGGGGTCAACGTCAACAGGCTGGCCCGCTCGAGCAGCTGCGTCTCCGGCGGCAGCTTCTCCCCGGCCTGGACGTAGTTGCGGAAACCGTCCGCGGCCCGTTCGAGGACTGCGAAGGAGTCCACGTCGGTCTGCTCCTGGGAGGCGTCCGTGCGCCCGGGGGCGAACGGGACCGTGATGTCGTGTCCGGCGTTCTTCGCCGCCTGCTCGACGGCCGCGCACCCACCCAGGACGATCAGGTCGGCCAGCGAGACCTTCGTCCCGCCCGACTGGCTGCCGTTGAAGTCCTGCTGGATCCCCTCGAGGGTCTGCAGCACCGTGGCCAGCTCGGCCGGCTCGTTGACGTCCCAGTCCTTCTGCGGTGCGAGGCGGATCCGTGCGCCGTTCGCCCCGCCCCGCTTGTCGGTGCCGCGGAACGTCGCCGCCGACGCCCACGCGGTCGAGACCAGCTGGGAGATGGACAGGCCCGACCCGAGCAGCGTGCCCTTGAGGCTGGCGATGTCGCCCTCGCCGATGAGGTCGTGATCGACGGCGGGGACGGGGTCCTGCCAGAGCTGCGGCTCCGGGACCCACGGGCCGAGGTAGCGCGAGACCGGACCCATGTCGCGGTGGAGCAGCTTGTACCAGGCCTTGCCGAACGCGTCGGCGAGCTGGTCCGGGTTCTCGTGGAAGCGCTTCGAGATCGGTCCGTAGATGGGGTCGAGCCGAAGCGCGAGGTCCGTCGTCAACATCATGGGCGCGTGCCGCTTCGACGGATCGTGAGCATCCGGCACGTCACCCACCGCGGCCGGGTCGGTCGGCGTCCACTGCTGCGCGCCCGCAGGGCTCGTCGTCAGCTGCCATTCGTACTTGTACAGGTTGTCCAGGAACCCGTTGTCCCACTGCGCCGGGTTGTTCGTCCAGGCTCCCTCGAGCCCGCTGGTCACCGCGTCGGAGCCCTTGCCGGTGCCGAAGGTGTTCTTCCAGCCCAGGAGCTGCGCCTCGACGGGGCAGCCCTCGGGTTCCGGGCCGATGTACTCCGCGCCGGCGGCGCCGTGGCACTTGCCGAAGGTGTGGCCACCGACGATGAGCGCCACCGTCTCCTCGTCGTCCATCGCCATGCGGGCGAAGGTCTCGCGGATGTCCCTGGCTGCCGCCAGCGGATCAGGGTTGCCGTTCGGCCCCTCCGGGTTCACGTAGATCAGACCCATCTGCACGGCGCCGAACGGACCGGTGAGCTCCCGGTCACCGCTGTAGCGCTCATCGCCGAGCCACGTGTCCTCTGGCCCCCAGAAGATCTCCTCCGGCTCCCAGACGTCCTCCCGTCCGAAGCCGAAGCCGAACGTCGTGAACCCCATGGATTCGAGGGCGAGGTTGCCGGCCAGGATGATCAGGTCGGCCCACGAGATCTTCCGGCCGTACTTCCGCTTGACCGGCCAGAGCAAGCGGCGCGCCTTGTCGAGGCTCGCGTTGTCGGGCCAGCTGTTGAGGGGGGCGAAGCGCTGAGCACCTTCGCCGCCCCCGCCCCGACCATCGGCGATGCGGTAGGTGCCGGCGGCGTGCCACGTCATCCGGATGAAGAACGGGCCGTAGTGGCCGAAGTCGGCGGGCCACCAGTCCTGCGACGTCGTCATCACGTCGAAGAGGTCCTGCTTCAGTGCATCGAGGTCGAGGGTCTTGAACTCCTCGGCGTAGTTGAAGTCCTTGTCCATCGGATCCGACCGGCTCGAGTGCTGGCGGAGGACCGACAGGTTCGGCTGGTTCGGCCACCAGTCCTGGTTCGTCCTCGGCCGATGCGGCTTGACCGTAGGGGAGGGGATGACTGGGTTTTCGCTTTCGCTGCCGCTCTGAGACACGTCGGTGCTCTCCTCTCGTGTTCCTTCTGATGGCTGGTGTGATCTCGACGTCGTTGTGGTCCACGGCTGGGTCCTCAGCCCGTGGCACCACTTCGTTCCGCCTAGCCGCCCGACGAGACGGCTGTGGCGGTGACGCACTCGGGGCATCGGCCCCAGTAGATGACCTCGGCTTCGTCGATCTCGTAGCCCGAGCCGTCCGCGGCCGTCAGGCACGGGGTGTAGCCGACCGCGCAGTCGACATCCACCATCCGTCCGCAGGTTCGACAGATGAGGTGATGGTGGTTGTCGTCTACCCGGTCCTCGTAGCGGGCTGGCGACCCGGCCGGCTGGATGCGCCGCAGGAGGCCCTTGTCAGTCAGGACGGCGAGGGCGTCGTACACCGCTTGGCGCGAGATCGCCCCGATCTCGGCCCGTACGACGTTCGAGATGTCGTCCGCGGTGCTGTGGGGCCGTTCGGACACCGCCCGCAACACGGCCAGACGCTGGGCTGTCACCTGCAGGCCATGCCGTCGGAGCAGCACGTCGTTGTCGACGGACAGCTCCTCGGGCACGAGCCGAAGCCTAACGCCCACCCTGGAATCGGTCCAGATCTGGCTCGATGCCAGTTCGCCGATGCCTGGCGCGGTGCTCGTTCGACACGCGCGGCGGTGGCGTGGCACGCTCTCGCCCGCCGGGTTCGGCGAGTGGTGCGGCGGGGGGAGTGGGGACACGATGGGTAGGCCAACGTTCGGCATCTTCGATCACATCGAGGACATCCCCGGCACGCCCACGCCACAGCTGCTGCGAGATCGACTCGATCTCATCAAGCAGGCTGACGAAGCGGGCTTCGCGGGCTTCCACCTCGCCGAACACCACGGGTCCGATCTGTGCATGGCGCCCAACCAGGAGGTGTTCATCGCGGCCGCGTCGCAGATCGCGAAGAACATCCGCCTCGGGCCGATGGTGAAGCTGTTGCCGTTGCACCATCCGGTCCAGATCATCGAAGACATGTGCGTGGTCGACAACCTGACCGATGGCCGCCTCGACTTCGGCGTGGGTCGCGGCGTCGCACCGATCGAGCACTACTGGTTCGGCAGCAGCTGGCCGGAGTCGAGGGAGCGGTTCGTCGATGTCCTCGGGATCATCTGCGACGCCTTCGCGACCGGCGAGATCAGCAGCGAGAGCTCCAAGTACTACGACTTCCCGACGATCCCCTTGGCCACCAAGCCGGTCCAAGACCCCATCCCGTTCTGGTATCCGGGCAGCCCGGTCACCGCGGGCCGCCACGGCATGAACCTGATGTGGCCCGGCCCGATCGACCAGGCGTCGTACGACGTCTACGTCGAGGCGTGGAACGCCCACAAGGGCGACACGCACCGCGTCGACGGTCCCCGCTCGGCGCCGCGCGTCGGTTGCACCATGGTCCTGGCCATCGCCCCGACGGAGGACGAGGCGCTGGGCATCGTCCGCCGGGGGATGGACGGGCTCGTCCGTCGAGCGCACAACGTCCACCGGCACGACCACCTGGTGCTCCCGGACGACGAGTGCGATGCGGCCCTCGGACCGCTGCGCCTCATCATGTCCCACATGGAGGATGCCATCCACGCCGGTGCCGGAACTGCCGAACAGATCAAGGAGCGCTTCGCCGGCATCCTGGCGTCCGGCCTCACCGACTACATCGTCTTGCAGATCCCTACCGGCGACATGACGCTCGACGAGGCGAAGCGGACGATGGACATCTTCTGCAGCGACGTGAAGCCGGCGCTCGAATCAGCGGCCTGACCCCGCGGCGCGGCCGGCTCGCCCGTCGGACTTCTGGCCTTCGGAACCGCGCTGCCAGGTCCTCCGCGCTACGGCACTTTCTTGACCGAGCACGAGTTAGTCCCTAACGTCCTTTGAAGGCTGCCGCCGATGCGCATCCCAGGGCGCGGTGAGAGGAGAGGCCATGGGAGAGCTCGAGGGGAGGGTCGCGTTGGTGACGGGTGGCGGCTCCGGCATCGGCGCCGGTTGCGCCCGCCGGCTGGCCGAGGACGGCGCGACGGTCGTGATCGCCGACTTCGACCAGGTCGCCGCCGAACGCGTCGCGGCCGAGATCGGCGACGCCGCCTCGGCTGTACCCGTGGACGTACGAGATCCGGCCGCCGTCGAACAGCTCGTCGCCGGCGTCGTCGCGGTTCATGGCCATCTCGACATCGCGCTCAACATCGCCGGGATCGGCGGGGCGAGCGCGCTGCCCGTCGACTACCCGCTCGACTCGTGGCGCGACGTGCTCGACGTGAACCTGAGCGGCGTCTTCTACAGCCTGAGAGCCGAGATCGAGGCCATGCTGCAGGGCGACGGCGGATCGATCGTCAACATGGCGTCCATCTACGGACTCGTCGGAGTGCCGGTCAACATCGCGTACACCGCGGCCAAGCATGGCGTGGTCGGGATCACCCGATCTGCGGCCCTCGCGTACGCTCAGCAGGGCATCCGGGTGAACGCCGTCGCCCCCGCGGTCATCGAGACACCACTGCTGTTGAAGTCTCCCGCGGACGTCTCGGCCCAGATCGTGGCCACCCACCCGATCGGTCGGATCGGGCAGATCACCGAGGTCGCGGAGCTGGTCGCGTTCCTCGCGTCGGATCGCGCCTCGTTCTGCACCGGTGGCGTCTACCCGGTCGACGGCGGGTTCACCGCCGCCTGACGACGGCGATCAGGCCGCGGCCAGGGTGTCAAGTCGCTTGCCCGCCGAGTGGAGGCGGAACCCGACGACGATGTCCGAGATGCCCCGGATCAGGGCGGCGGCGCCGATCCACACGACGAGCAGCACCGTTCCTCGATAGGTGGAGACCGTGGCGCTGTCGGGGGCGATCGCCCAGAAGCCGAGGAGGACCATGATGATGCCGGCGATGAGCTGCATCCACCACAGGTTGTCGATGCCCCGGGTGCTGAACGCGAAGACGATGTCGATGATGCCGTAGAAGAGCAACAGCCAGCCGACGATGGCGCTGAGGATGAGGAACGTCTCGCCCGGCCAGATGAGCGCGAACAGCCCGGCGATGATCGACACGATGCCGATGAGGATGTGCAACCACTTCCAGCCCGGGCTCATGGCCGCGATCGCGAACTCCATGATGCCGCCGATGATGAAGCCGACGCCGAAGAAGATGGCGATGGCCCAGACGGTCCGGTAGTTGAACGACAGGACGATGAAGGCGAAGACGATCCAGGCGATGCCCGCGGCGAGGAACCAGCCCCAGCTCCGGGTGACCTCCTTCGTTTCGCGTGTGATGGATTGCGAGAACATCGGGACACACCCTCCTCGGTCGGCTGGCCCGCGAGACTATGACCTCGGCGCGCGCCCCAGGTGGAACCCTCGACGCGGCGCGCTCTCGCCCCACTGCGAACGCCTAGCGTGCGGACCTCCACTACCGCCCTCGCGAAAGGACATGGCTGTGCCCCTTCCCATCCCGCCGGGTA
>JBKPRL010000324.1:0-15609 GCA_046734535.1 bacterium
GGCGCCGCCTGCGGCCGCGGGGGTCGCGGGGGCCGGCGCGGGCACGACCGGCACGGACGCCATCGCCGCACCCGCAGGCACTCCGGCTCGGGCGCCGATGGCCGTGACGTCGCCCGTGCTCAGCGCGGCGCTCGTGGCGACGAGGGCCAGAGGGGCCGGCCGGGGCAGCTTCTCGGCCGCACCGATCAGGCCCTGGCCCAGCTCGGCCGCGGTCGAGCGCTCGGCGGGATCCGGCCGTCCGGCCCGCTCGATCACCGCGGCGAGGGGTCCGAGATCGGCCGACACCGGCATGAGCCGATCGAGCCGGTTCATCAGCGTGGCGACCGTCGTCTCACCCGCGAACGGCACCTCGCCCGTGACCGACTCGACCAGCGTCAGGGCCAGCGAGTACACGTCCGACTTGCCGTCCACCGGCTCGCCCTTGGCCTGCTCCGGCGACGCGTACCGGGCGGTGCCGACGAGGACGCCCGAAGGCTCGGTCCACGCCGCCTCGGCGATGGCCCGGGCCAGGCCGAAGTCCGCGATGCGCAGGCGGCGGTCCTCACCGAAGAGCAGGTTGGCGGGCTTGATGTCCCGGTGGACCACGCCGCGACGGTGCGCGTAGTCCAGTCCCCGGCTGGTCTCCAGCCCGACCAGCAGCGCCTGTGACGGGCTCAGCAGCCGGCCGCGGTCGAGCATGGCCCGCAGGCTCCCGCCGCCGAGGTACTCGAGCACGAGGTACGGGATGTGCTCGTCGGCACCCCAGTCGAACACGGCCATGATGTTCGGGTGGCTGAGCGCGGCCGCGGCCTGCGCCTCCGCCTGGAAGCGGCGCAGGAACGAGCGGTCCTCGGCCAGGTAGGGGTGCAGGACCTTGACGGCGACGCGACGGCGCAGCTGGACGTCGTCGGCCTGGTACACGGTCGCGGACGCGCCCGTGCCGACGGCCGCCACCAGCCGGTAGCGCCCGCCCAGCACGCGTCCGATCTGCTCGTCGCCGTGCACTGACATCGGACGACGAACCTACCGCTCGGTAGATCGGCGCCGGTGGCAGCCGGCAGCCTGCAGCACCGTCGCCGGCGCGAGCGTGGCATCGCGACAGGACCATCCGGGCGCCGTCGGCCATGCTGTCCCCGTGGCCTCCACCGGTCGACGCCGACGCCGGATCGATCCCCGCACCCTGCTGGTCAGCGCGGGCTTCGCCGTGGGCGTCATCCTGGTCGCCCACGCCTTCACGTCGGCCCGCACGGGCAGCGACGCCCAGGGCGTGAAGAACCCGGCCATCGACCGGTTGATCCCCAGTCCGGACGACCTCGTCCTACGCCAGTCCGAGGTCGGCATCGACCTGGCGACGGGCTACACGGGCCAGCTGATCATCGACGGCAAGGCGCTGCTGACGCAGGAGGTCGTGGCGGCCAACAGTCCCACCCCGGGGACCGTGGATCGCATCCTCAACGTCCGCTTCGACCGGGCCGAGAACACCCTGCTGTACCAGCCGCTCGACGTCGCGGGCGCGCCGATCAAGCAGTTCGACCCCGGCCGCCACACCATCACGGCCCGGTTCTGGAAGCTGGACGAGGGTGAGGACACCGCGCACCAGTACACCTGGTCGTTCCGCGTCGCGTAGGTGTACTCGGCCGTTCCTGTCGCTTCTGGTCGCGAAATTGCCCCTCTGAAGGGCAGTATCGCGACCAGAACGCTCAGACTCTCCGCTGCGCTTCGGCTGACTCGCGGGAGGGCAGACCGCCTGGAGCCGGCTGCATCAGCCCGGGGGCAGCTCGCCGGTCTGGAGGAGGGCGACGAAGCCCGCCTCGTCGAGCACGGGCACGCCGAGGCTCTCGGCCTTCGTCACCTTGCTGGCCCCCGGCTCCCGCCCGACGACCACCGCCAACGTCTTGGAGCTGACGCTGCCCGGGCTCTTGCCGCCCCGGTCCTTGATGGCCGCCTCGGCCTCCTCCCGGCTGAAGCCCTCGAGCGTGCCGGTCACGACGACGGCCTTGCCGGCCAGCACCTGGGGCTGCCGGCTGACCTCGACACGGCCGAACTCCACGCCCGCCGCCCGCAGCCGCTCGACCATGTCCCGGTTGCCATCCTCCGCGAACCAGCGGGTGATCGAGGCCGCGATGACGGAACCGACCCCCTCGGTGGTGGCCAGATCGGCTTCGCTGGCGCCCATGACGGCGTCGAGCGTCCCGAACCCGCGGGCCAGCGCCTCGGCCGCGGCCGGCCCGAGGTGCTTGATGCCGAGCGCGGTCAGCAGCCGGGGCAGCGGCCGGGCCTTCGAGGCCTCGATGGCGGCCAGCAGGTTGCCGACGCTGGTCTCGCCCCAGCCCTCCTGGCCGAGCAGGTCCGACCGCTGCAGCGAGTAGATGTCGGCGGCGTCCTTCACGAGGCCGAGCTCGGACAGCAGCATCACCGTCCGCTCACCCAAGCCCTCGATGTCCATGGCCCCGCGCGAGCCGAAGTGGATGATGCGCTGGTCGCGCTGGAACGGGCACGCCGGCTCGACGCACCTGGTGTCGGCCTCGCCCTCGGCCCGCACCAGCGTGGAGCGGAGCGGACACGGACAGATGGTCGGGAAGACCCACGGCTCGATGCCCTCGGGCCGCAACGAGGGCACCGGGCCGACGACCTCCGGGATCACGTCGCCAGCCTTCCGGACGATGACCGTATCGCCAGGGCGGACGTCCTTGAGCCTGACCTGATCCTCGTTGTGGAGGGTGGCCACGCCGACGGTCGAGCCGCCGACGAACACCGGCTCCAACATGGCGAAGGGCGTCGCTCGCCCCGTCCGCCCGATCGACACCATGATGTCCTTGAGCAGCGTGGTCCGCTCCTCCGGCGGGAACTTGTACGCGATGGCCCACCGGGGCGCCTTCGACGTGAAGCCGAGCTGCTCCCGCTGCGCCAGGTCGTCGACCTTGACGACGACGCCGTCGATCTCGTAGCCCAGGTCGTGGCGATGCTCCTGCCAGCGCTCGCAGTAGGTCATCACCTCCTCGAGCGAGGACAGCACCTGGATCTCCGGGTTCACGGGCAGGCCCAGCTCGGCCAGCAGCTCCAGGGTCTGGTGGTGGCTGGTCAGCTCCGGCCCGCCGACGACCTCGCCCGGCTGGTAGGCCCAGAAGGCCAGCTCGCGGCGGGCCGTGATCCCCGGGTCCTTCTGGCGCAGCGAGCCCGCGGCCGAGTTGCGGGGGTTGACGAACAGCCGTTGACCCGCCTCCTCCTGCCGCCGGTTGAGCTCCTCGAACGCCGCGACGGGCATGTAGACCTCGCCCCGGACCTCGAGCACGTCAGGGGCGCTGGCCGGCAACCGCTTGGGGACGACGGCGATCGTGGCGACGTTGGCCGTGACGTCCTCGCCGACCTGGCCGTCGCCGCGGGTGGCGGCCTGCACCAGGCGCCGGTTCTCGTACCGGAGGCTCATGGCCAACCCGTCGATCTTGAGCTCGCAGACGTAGCCGGCCGCTGCGCCCCCGAGCCCCCGGTTGACGCGCGCGCCCCACGCCGCCAGCTCGGCCCGATCGAACGCGTTGTCCAGGCTCATCATCGGCACCCGGTGGACGACCGGCGCGAACGTGGCCGACGCCCATCCCTGAACCCGCTGCGTCGGCGAGTCCGGGACGATCAGGTCGGGGTGCTGCTCCTCCAGCGCCCGCAGCTCCATCAGCAGCGCGTCGTACTCGGCGTCGGACACCTCCGGCGCGTCGAGCTCGTAGTAGCGCTGGTTGTGGTGCGCGATGAGCGCTCGCAGCTCCTCGACGCGATGCGTCGCATCGACGTCGTGGACGGTCGGCGAGGCGACGGTGGGTGAGGTCTCAGTGGGCGGTGGCACTGGGATCGACGTTACTCAGGGGGTGTCGCGGTGCACGGCGCCGCGGCCGAAGCAAAGCAGACGGTGCGTCCGGCTTGGCCGGCGCACCGCAGCGACACCCGACGCATTGCCGAGCGAAGCGAGTAGGAGCCGATCGAAGCGAGGCGGAGAGCGGCGACGAAGAATCACACGGTGAGCAGCGGCGAGAAGGGCAGGTCGGTGTGCAGGGCGATGGCCGCGATCACCGCGTTGCGCACGAGCCAGACGTCAGTGATGGGCCCGACGCCACCAGGAACCGGCGTCAGCGCCTCGGCCTTGGTCGCGACGCGATCCGCATCGAGGTCGCCGACGAGGTGGACGGCGCCGGTCGCCGGATCACGGACGGGGTTGATCCCGACGTCGATGGCGATGACGCCCTCCCGCACGTGCCGATCGGTGATGAGGCGAGGCACGCCCGCGGCGACGATGAGCACATCGGCCTGCTGCGTGTAGTGCTCGAGGAGACCGGCCTCATCGGTGTTGACGTCGCAGGAGATCACCGTCGCGCCGCGGTCGAGCGCCAGCCAGACCGCGGGCTTGCCGACGTTGTGCGAGCGGCCCACGATGACCACGGTCCGGCCGGTGAGGAAGTCCACGGGCGACCGGCCCCGGCTGTGGGCGTAGTGGTCGAGGACGTAGAAGCAGCTGGCCGGGGTGGAGGGGACGAAGCGGGGCAGCCCGTGGGCCATCAGCCCGGCGTTGGCGGGGTGGACGGCCTCGATGTCCTTGGCCGGATCGAGGATGCCGTAGAGCGCCACCTCGGGCACGTGCGGGGGCAGCGGCCTGAGCACGAGGATGCCGGTCACCCTGGGGTCGGCGTTGAGCTTGCCGACCGTGGCCAGCGCATCGGCCAGCTCGGCGTCCTCCGGCAACCGCTCGGCCACGAACGTGCACCCGATGGCCTCCGCGTGGCGGCGCAACCGGCGCTCGTAGGCCAGCGCGGCATAGTCGTCGCCGACCAGGATCGTGGCCAGACCCGGGCGCGCGCCCGACTCCCGGGCCACCTCGAGCTCGCCTCCGACCCGCGCGCGGAGGTCGGCGGCCAGCTGCCGGCCGTCGATGATGATCGCGCCCACGGCGGCTGCGCCCGGTCGGGCGCTCAGGACAGACCGACGATCGTGCCGTCGTCCTCGACGTCGATGCTGAACGCGGCCGGGTGCCCACCGAGACCGGGCATGGTGCGCATCTCGCCGCACAGCGGGTAGATGAAGCCGGCGCCCACCGAGGCGCGGACCTCGCGCACCGGCATGGTCCAGCCCGTCGGCGCGCCCTTGAGCGCGGGGTCCGACGAGATCGACAGGTGGGTCTTGGCGATGCACACCGGGAGGTGCCCGAACCCGTTGCGCTCGTAGCTCTCGAGCTGGCGGGCGGCGACGGGCAGGTAGGTCACCGCGGCAGCGCCGTAGACCTTGGTGGCCACCGCTTCGATCTTCTCCTGCAGCGTGGCGTCGTCCGGGTACAGCAGTGCGAAGTGGCTGGGCTCCTCCGCCGCCTCCGCGACCGCCTCGGCCAGGTCGATCGCACCGCGGCCGCCCTCGGCGAAGTGCTGGCAGACCGCGGCCCGGGCCCCCATCTCCGCCGCGATCTCCTCGATCGCCCGCCACTCGGACGGGTGGTCGGTCGGGAAGGCGTTGATGGCGACGACCGGCGAGACGCCGTGGATCCGGATGTTGTCGATCTGCTTGCGCAGGTTGGCCCCGCCGATGTGGACCTCGTCCGGGTTCTCGGCCAGCAGCGCGTCGGGCAACGCCTTGCCGGCGACGATCCGATGGTGGCCCGAGTGGGCCTTGAGCGCCCGCACGGTCGCCACGACCACCGCCGCGTCGGGCGTGAGGCCGGAGTTGCGGCACTTGATGTTGAAGAACCGCTCGGCGCCCATGTCGGCGCCGAAGCCGGCCTCGGTCACGAGGAAGTCCCCGCTGTGGATGCCGATCAGGTCCGCGAGGACCGAGGAGTTGCCGTGGGCGATGTTGCCGAACGGGCCGGCGTGGACCAGCACGGGCGTGTGCTCGAGCGTCTGCAGGAGGTTGGGCTTCGTGGCATCCCGCAGGATGGCTGCCATGGCGCCGCTGCCCTGGAGGTCCTCCGCCGTGATCGGGGTTCCCCGGTTCGTGTACCCGACGACGATGCGGGCCAGCCGGGCCTTGAGGTCGCCGAGCGAGGTCGCCAGCGCCAACACGGCCATGACCTCCGACGCGGCCGTGATGTCGAAGCCGCTCTGGCGGGTGACCCCGTCCTCCCGCGAGCCGAGACCGATGACGATGTTGCGCAGCGCGCGGTCGTTGACGTCGAGCACGCGGCGCCACGTGATGTTGTGGAGGTCGAGGTCGAGCGCGTTGCCCTGGTGGAGGTGGTTGTCGAGGATGGCGGCCAGCAGGTTGTGCGCCGCGGTGACGGCGTGGAAGTCGCCGGTGAGGTGCAGGTTGAGCAGCTCCATGGGGATGACCTGGCTGTAGCCGCCACCGGCGGCGCCGCCTTTGATCCCGAACGTCGGGCCCATCGACGGCTGGCGGATGGCGATGGTCGCCTTCTTGCCGATGTGGCGGAAGGCCTGACCCAACCCGACCGTCGTGGTCGTCTTGCCCTCCCCCAGTGGGGTCGGTGTCACGGCCGAGACGACCACGTAGCGTGCCCGCGGCCGATCGGCCAGCTCCTCGATGGCGTCGAGCTTCACCTTGGCCACCGAGTCGCCGTAGGGCTCGAGCAGGTGCGGCCCGATGCCCATCTCCGCGGCGATGTCCGGCAGTGGCTTCAGCGCGGCGTGCTGAGCGATCTCGAGGTCGGACGGGAACGTCATTCGCGAGCTCTCCTTCGGGCGAGGGTCCCGGGCCGTGCACGTGCAAGGCTTCCCCCTCCACGAGAGCGTAGGGCCGCGAAGGCCCGAGGAGGCGAGCGATGGACGATGGGCAGTCAGGTGCGTTCACCGCCGCGCTGGCGCGCGTTGCCCCCGTGGACGCCGCGGCCGTGGCGGAGGCGGCGGCGCTGGACCGTCGCCTGACCAAGCCGGCCGGCGCGCTGGGACGCCTGGAGGCACTGGGTGCGCAGCTCTGCGGCATCGCCGGCACGTGTCCGCCGCCGCTCCCCACCCCGGCCGCCGTCGCGGTCTTCGCCGGCGACCACGGCGTGGTGGCCGAAGGTGTGACGCCCTGGCCGCAGGAGGTCACCGCGCAGATGGTGGCCAACTTCTGCGCCGGCGGCGCGGCCATCAACGTGCTGGCCCGTCAGACCGGGGCGCGCGTCCTGGTCGTCGACGTCGGCGTGGCGTCACCGCTCGAGCCTCGTCCCGGCCTCGCCCTGCGCAAGGTCGCGGCCGGGACGGGCGATCTGGCGACCGGACCAGCCATGACGGTCGAGCAGGCGACGGCCGCGCTCGACGTCGGCGCCGAGGTGGCCGCCGAGCTGATCGCCGACGGCGCCGCGGCCCTCGTGACGGGCGAGATGGGCATCGGCAACACCACCCCAGCGGCCGCGCTCATCGCCGCCTTCACCGGGCGATCCGCCGCCGACGTGACCGGGCGCGGCACGGGCATCGACGACCGCATGCTCGCCACGAAGGTCGGCGTCGTCGAGCGGGCCCTCGCCCTCCACGGCGGCGCCATCGCCGCCGGCCCTCTCCCCACGCTCGCCGCGCTCGGCGGCCTCGAGATCGCTGCACTCGCCGGGTTCGTGATGGGCGGGGCCGCCGCCAGAGTGCCCGTGGTGGTCGACGGGGTCATCGCCGACGCCGCGCTCCTCGTGGCTGCCGCGCTGGTCCCTGACGTGCTGGCGTGCTGCGTGGCGGGCCATCGCTCGCACGAACCCGGCGCCGCCGCCGCGCTCGATCACCTCGGCCTGGTCCCGGTGCTCGACCTCGGGATGCGCCTCGGGGAGGGCAGTGGCGCCTGCCTCGCCCTCCCGGTCATCGAGGCCGCGGCCCGTCTGCTGCGGGAGATGGCCACCTTCGACAGCGCAGGCGTCAGCGAGAAGTAGGCCGGGGTCGCCGCCCTGGTCGCGCGGCAGCCTTCACACGCCGACGGTCACGCTCGTCGTCGACTGCTCGCGCACCCGCGCCGCCACCTCGTTCGTCAACCGAAGGACCAACGCGGCCTGGGCCTCGTCGTGGAGCGCCAGCCCGCAGGCCGGTGTGACGAACGCCTGGTTCCGCAGCCGCACCGGGTCGCAACCCTGCTGGACGAGCCGGCCCCACAGCGCGGAGAGGTCCCGCAGGTAGCGGTCCGACGCGGTGGCGACGGGGCGATCGGTCGGCACGGCGCCCCAGGCGATCCAGCCGCCGGCGTCCAGGAACGAGCTGAGGTGCCCGGCCACGTCGACCAGCGCGACGTCCGCGGGCACCGACAGGATCGTCGGCCCGGTCGCGGCCACCGCGGCCCAGTCGCCCTCGGCGCAGCAGTGCACGCCCATCACCGCTTGCTGCTCGATCGCGGCCAGCGCACCCGAGGTCAGGTCGATGGCGGTGTCGGGCGGGATCGGGAAGCCGGGCTCCATCACACCGCTGAACCCGGGCTCGTCGAGCACGACGATCTGCGGGCAGGACGGCAGCGCGTCGGCCACCCACTGGCGCACGGTCCGCAGGTGCTCCCGGACGGCCCGCACGGCCACGTCGAAGGCCAACGCCGGCGGCGCACCGCGGTGGACGAGGGCCAGCCCCAGGGTGACCGGACCGACCACCTGCCACTTGACCGGGCCCCGCCGCCCGACGGCCGCGGCGAGAAAGGCCCGCAGGCCGCCGAACGCGTCGTGGCCGGGGTCGAGCACCACCGCAGCCAGCGGATCGAGGCGGTCGACGTCGACCCGGACATCGCCGTCGTCGTCGATGGCGATGCCCCGCACGCCGACCAGCCCGTGGGCCAGGATCCGCTCGGCCGGTGAGCGGCGGGGCAGCGACGGGACGGCGGGCAGGTCCGGCAGGAGCTCGAGCACGAAGTCCGCGGCCGCGTCGGCATCGGTGTGGGGCAGGCTCCCCACCGCCGTGGCCACGCCCGCGGGACCATGGACCTCCATCGCGCTACCCCCCTCCGTGCGCTCACCGCACCGTAGTGCGCGGGTGCCCCATGGTGGCGAGTGGATGGTGCTGTCGGCCAATCTGCCCGGATGGACCGGACCACGCTCTGGGTGGCCCGCGTGGCGTGGCTGCTCCTGCCGGTGACGGTCGGCATCGCAGCGACCCGCGCCGGGTCGGACACGAGCACCGCGATCCACACGGTTGCCGCCGTCGAGCTGTGGGCGCTCTGGGCCGTCGGCCTGGTGGCCGCGCTGGTCCCGACGACGGCGAGTCTCACGATCCTCCGCCTCCTCGCGCCCGTTCCGCTGCTGGTCGCCGCGGTCGCGTTGGTGGCGCACCCGGACCTCGTCGGCGTGCTGGGAGTGGTGGTCGGCGCGGTCGTCGTCGTCGCCGTCTTCCGCCCCGGGCTGGGGCGGATCTTCTGCCAGGGCTCGGCCTACGGCGACGAGGACCGCTTCCCGCTCCGCCCGCCGGGGGCCCTGGTCCTCGGCCCCCTCCCCGTGCTGTGGGTCTTCATGGCCGCCGCGGTCGCTGGCGGTCCGCTGCTGCTGGCCGCCCGGCAGTGGGGCCCCGGCGTCGTGGTCACGCTGATCGCGGCGCTGGCGCTGGCCGTGCTCCCCCGCCGTTTCCACCTGCTGTCGCGCCGGTTCCTCGTCTTCGTGCCCGCCGGCCTGGTCGTCCACGACCACCTCGTCCTCGCCGAGACCGCACTCTTCCGCTGGGTCGAGGTGCGGTCGGTCGAGCGGGCGCTGTCCGACACGACCGCGCTCGACCTCACCGGCGGGGCGCTCGGCGCCGCGCTGGAGGTCATGCTGGAGGGCGAGCAGACGGTCGTGCGGGCGACCGGCCGGGCCCGGACCCCGGAGCAGGTGACGGCGCCGGCGTTCCTCTGCCGCCCCACGTTGCTGGAGGACGCGCTGGCCGAGGCCACCACGCGACGCGCCGCCCGACGCTGAGGTCCGGTGCCGTCAGGCGGCCAGGCCGCCGCCGAGCACGAACGCGTCGGTCGGGTCGTAGGCCACGACGGACTGCCCGGGCGCCACCCGTCGCTCCGGGTCGTGCCAGCGGACGGTGATCGCCCCGCCGTCGGCGGGCACGAGCGTGGCTGCTCGGGGCTGGCCGTGCGCACTGACCTGGACCAGGACGGGGCCGTCGACCGGGGTGTCGACCGTGCCGTCCACCCACCGCCAGCCCTGGGCGACCTGCTCCTCGACGAGCAGATCAGCCCGCGGCCCGACCGTGACCAGCCGGGCGGCGACGTCGACGTCGACGACGTACTGGGCCGGCCGACCGCCTGGCCCGCCCAGGCCCTTGCGCTGGCCGACCGTGACGAGCTCGACCGCGGGCACGACGCCCAGCCGACGACCGCCGGTGTCGACCACGGTGGCGGGGTGCAAGGGCCGGCGCGAACCGACGAAGGCCCGGCGACCGTGCTGCGACGTGATGAAGCACACGTCCTGGCTGTCGGCCTTGCCGGCGGTCCGCAGTCCGAGCGCAGCCGCCCGGGCGCGGACCTCGGTCTTCTGCAGCTCACCCACCGGCAGCAGGGTCCGGGCGAGATCGCGCCGGTCGAGCATGTGGAGCACGTAGCTCTGGTCCTTGGCCCTGTCCGCCCCGCGAGCCAACCGCCAGCCGCGGCCGCCGGCCGGGGGGATGACACGGGCGTGGTGACCGGTGGCGAGGGCGTCGAAGCCCAGCTGCTCGGCCCGCTGCGCGAGCCGCGCGAACTTCAGGTGTCGGTTGCACTCGACACAGGGGTTCGGCGTCCGCCCGGCGACGTGGGCCGCGAGGTAGGGCTCCACGACGTGGGTGGCGAAGTCGTCGCCGAAGTTGAACACCACGTGGTCGATCCCGAGCTGCTGCGCCACCCGCCGCGCGTCGTCGACGTCAGCCACCGAGCAGCAGCCGGTGTCGCTCTCGCCACCCCAGAGCTTCATCGTGACGCCGACGACGTCGTGGCCGTCGTCGCGCAGCAGCGCCGCGGCGACCGACGAGTCCACCCCGCCGCTCATGGCCACCAGCACCTTCACGGTGCGATCCGCATCCGCGTGCTCATGCCACGGGCACCTCGGGCTGAAGTCGGAGCACGGCGGCGGGCAGCACCTCCAGCACGCGGTCCACGTCCTCGTCCCGGGAGGCCCAGCCGAGAGACAGCCGCACCGCGCCGGCGGCGACCTCTCGCGGCACACCCATCGCGGCGAGGACGTGGGACGGGTCCATGGCCCCGCTGCTGCAGGCGGACGCGGCCGACGCGCAGATGCCCGCTCGATCGAGCAGGAACAGTAGCGACTCGTTCTCGACGCCCTCGACGCAGACGTGGGCCGACCCGGCCACCTTGCGATCGCGGGGCACGGTCTCCCGGAGGCGAGGGACCTGCGCGACGAGGCCGTCGACCAGCCGGTCCCGCAGGGCCTCCACCCGCGCCACCGTCTCGGTCCGCGTGGCGACGGTGACCCGCATGGCCTCGGCCATGGCGACGATGCCGGGAACGTTGTGGGTGCCGCTCCGCCGGTCGCGCTCCTGGCCCCCGCCCATCAGGACGGGCTCGACGGAGGTGGCGCCGCGCACCAGGAGGGCCCCGACGCCCTTCGGTCCGCCGAACTTGTGGGCGGACACCGCCACCAGGTCGAAGTCTGCCGCGGCGGCGGCCAGGTCGAGCCACTGGACCCCCTGCACGGCGTCGGTGTGGAGCACCGCGCCCGGGGCCCGCTCGCGCACGACGGCAGCGACCTCGGAAAGGGGCGAGATCGTCCCGACCTCGTTGTTGACGGCCATGACCGACACCACCCGGACGGAGTCGTCGAGCGCCTCGGCCAGCGCGTCGAGGTCGACCGCGCCGGCCGCGTCGACGGGCACGACCCGGCCGCGCAGGTGCTCCACCGAGTGCAGCACGGCGTGGTGCTCGGCCGCCGGACAGAGGGCCACACCGCCGTGGCGCCGCACCGTGCCCAGGATGGCCAGGTTGTCGGCCTCGGTCCCGCACCCCGTGAAGACCACCTCGCCGGGCGAGCCGCCGAGCGCCTCGGCAACGGTGTCGCGAGCCTCGTCCAGCGCCCGCCGTGCATCCCGGGACGCGGCGTGCGAGCCGCTCGGGTTGGCGAAGCGGTCGGTCAGGAACGGCAGCATCGCCTCGACCGCCTCGGGCCGCATCGGCGTCGTGGCGGCGTGGTCGAGGTAGGCCACGGAGGTCATCCGGCCATGCTACGAGCGCGCCCACGGTGGAACCGCCCGGACAGGGGTCGGCGCGCCGGGGCCGAAGTGCGCGCGAAACGCGCTGTTCCCGGCGCGTTTTCGACGGACTTCCCGTCGCGGGACGGTCAGGTCGTGGTCGGTGACACCGCCTTCGCGGCGCCACCCGGCGCGAGGCCGAGCGCGACGGCGAGCGTGGCGCCGAGGGCCCGGGCGCCGGTGCGGGTCAGGTGGAGCCCGTCGGGACCGATGGCGTCGGGTACGGCCTTCACCACTGCGTTCCAGTCCACGAGCTCGACGTTGTCGTGCAGCGCGTCGACCACGCGCAGCTGGTCGTTCATGCGGTCCCGCCCCGGTTCGAACTCGTAGTTGGTCAGCAGGAGGACGAGCGGGACGTCGGCCAGATCCCGCACGATCGCGTCGATCCGCGCCCGGTACGCGGTCGGGTCGACGGCGTCGTTGTGACCGAGGAGGACGACGACCACGTCGTGGACATCGCGGCTCCGCTGCTCGAGCTCGCGCAGGCCCTCCGGTGTCGTCCGGCCTCGCTGCGCGTCGATGGTCGGCCTCCAACCCAACGGCACGAGCTGCTGGCGGATGGTGTCGTAGTAGCTCGGTCCGGCCGACTCGACGATCGAGTCACCGAGGATGAAGACGCGGTCGTCGTCGACCTCCGGCCGGCTGCCGTCGTCACCGACCGGTCGGGAGATCGAGGCCTGACCACCGAGCACGTCGGCCACCGCGGCGACGACGGGATCGGTCCCATTCGGCGTGCTGCCGGGAGCCGCGCCGTCGGCCGTCGGGTCGGGTGACTCCGCCTCGCTGCTCACCGTCGGGGTCGACGAGCCGTGCAGCTCGTCCAACGGCACCGCGCCGTGGGACGCGGCCGAGCTCGAGCAGCCGGACACGAGCACCGCGGCACCGAGCGTGAGGAGCGCGCGCCACACCGCGGACATCCCGCCAGTCCACTGCTCGGAGTGAGCGCGGACAAGTCAGGCCGCCGGGTCACGGCAGATCCCACCCCTGACCGACCACGCGGCGTCGTGCGAGCTGCTCGCATCTGCTCTCAGCAACAATCCAGACTCGCCGCGTCACCGAAGTGTGAGCCGTGAGACGCCGCACGATCGCTCTGCTCTCCGTGACCGCCGCCGTCGCCGTCGGGGGAGGTGCCGCGGTGGCCCACTCCTCCGGTGGCTCGTTCCACAACAGCCCCGGGGCCTCGAAGGTGATCGACCAGATCGATCCCTCGATCCCGAACGGCGCCAGCCCCGCCGGTTTCGCGCCCGCCCCCGAGATGCTGCTCCCGCCGGCCGCCGACCCGGCGTCCGCGGTCCGTGGCCTCCTCGACGCGCTGATCGCGGGCGATGCCGGCCACAGCTACTCGCTCCTGGCGGCCGAGGATCGCGCCACGGTCGGCGGTGTCGCCGGATGGCAGGCCCGCATGACCGAGCTGCCCCACTACCTCACCTATCAGGTGACCACCACCGATGGCGCGACGGTCACGACCGAGGTGACGACCGAGCCGCGACTGGACGAGGTGGTCGGCTTCGTGCCGGCCCGCGCCCAGATCACGTGGGCGACGGTCGGCGAGGACGGCGGCTACCGCGTCGCCTTCGCCGACTCGACCACGGCGCCGGTGCTGCCGGCCGACGACGGCGCCCGCGCGGCCGCGCAGGCCTGGGTGGACGACGAGCAGGCCTGCACGGCGGGCGCTTCCTACGACGGCAACCTGCTCGGGCAGCCGTCGCTGGCCGACGAGCTGTGCCGCGCGAGTGGGTCCTTCACGGCCGGCGCGCCGGTCGGTCTCGACCGGTTCCGGGACCCGTCGCTCGTGCTGAACGCCTTTGGCGCCGACGCTCCGACCTTCGTGCGGGTCGTCCCCGTGGCCGGGCCCACGCCGTTCCAGCTCGCGCTGGCCCCGCTCGCCGACGCCTGGGAGGTGATCGGCGTCATGCAGGTCTGATCGCGCCGCGGCGCCGCCAGGGGGAGACGAGGACCGTCAGCTCCACAGGGTGGGTGCAGCGCCGGAGGGGCCAGGTACCGGCCCGTCCGGCGGTGCGTCCAACCAGGGCGCACCACCGACCAGAGAGGCCGGCACGGCCGGCTGCAACCAGAGGAGAAGCATGAAGAGATCCCGAAAGCTGCTCCGGCGCGGTCTGCCGGCGCTCGGGGTGATGGGAGCCCTACTCGCCGGCACGGTGTCCGGCGCGGGGGCGTCGTCACACCGAGAGGCGCCCCTCATCACCGAGGACCCGGTGGCCGACCTGACGGACGTGTACGCGTTCGTCAGCCCGGACGACGCGAGCAAGGTGACGTTGATCGCCGACGTCGTCCCGTTCGAGTCGCCGGCCGGAGGACCGAACTTCTACAAGTTCGGTGACGACGTCCTCTACCAGCTGAACGTCTCGAACGACGGTGATCCGCAGGCCGAGCTGCAGTTCCAGTTCCGCTTCACGACCACCTACGCCAACCCGGCGACGTTCCTCTACAACACCGGCCAGGTCACGTCGCTCGACGACAAGGACCTGAACGTCCGCCAGACGTACTCGGTGACCGAGGTCAACACGGCGACGGGCAAGAGCACGACGCTCGGCAAGAACCTGCCGGTGCCGCCGGTCAACATCGGCCCGCGGTCGACGCCGAGCTACGAGGCCAACCTCGGCTCGGCAGGGGTCAAGAGCCTCGGCGGAGGCATGAAGGTCTTCGCCGGTCCTCGTGACGATCCCTTCTTCGTCGACCTGGGCAGCATCTTCGACCTCGGCGGCCTGCGGCCGTTCAACCCTGCGCACCTGATCCCGCTCCCGGCTGCGCCGGGCAAGGACTACGTCGCCGGGTACAACGTCCACAGCATCGCCATCCAGGTGCCGAAGTCCTCGCTGACCAAGGGCGACGAGAAGACCATCGGCGTGTGGGCGACGACGTACCGGCGGGCGCAGCGGGTGCTGAGCTCGACCAAGCCGGGCGTGCTGAGCCACAAGGGCAACTGGGTGCAGGTCGCCCGGTTGGGCATGCCGCTCGTCAACGAGGTGGTCATCCCGGTGGGCCAGAAGGACAAGTTCAACGGCTCCGAGCCTGCGAACGACGGTCAGTTCGCGGCCAGCGTGCTGAAGCCCGAGCTGGCGAACCTCATCCCGGTGCTGTACCCGGGCGTCAAGGTGCCGACCAACGTCGACGCCGGGCTGAAGCTGGGTGGCCGCGAGGACATCGCGACCATCTTCCTCACCGGCATCCCCGGCGTGAACAAGCCGGAGGGCGTGGTGCCGTCCGAGATGCTGCGTCTGAACACGTCGACGGCCTCAGGCTTCCCGAACGGGCGGCTCCTGACCGACGACGTGACCGACACCGAGATCAGGGCGCTCGCCGGAGCCACGGCGTTCACCCCGGCCTTCAACATCTCACCCAACAAGGACCTGGGTGACGGTGTCAACGCCAACGACCAGCCGTTCACCAGCTCGTTCCCGTACCTGGCCGCCCCGGCCAGCGGGTACGGCAGCTGATGGTGCTGGCCACTGCGTCCGAGCGGGGGACCTCCGGGTCCCCCGCGAGGGCGGGCCGTCCCCCACGCCGGCGGCGGGCCCTCCTGGCC
>JBKPRL010000325.1:0-5872 GCA_046734535.1 bacterium
CGTAATCCCACAACCGGCCAAGCGAACCGCCACGCGAGACACCAGGGTGGACACCACAGCCAGCAGATCCAACCTGCCTAGGCACGGAGTCCATCTGCTCTGGCTCGGCACATGCGCAGGCGGCCTTGTGCTTCGCGCGAGTTGCGACACTGGGCTCGTCGATCAGAGTCGTCGTGACCCGCTGACCGGATCATCGGCGCGCGGCGGGCGTTGACGGTCTCGATGATCTCGGCGCTGTCGATCCCTCGGAGGTAGACGCTCGTGATGCCCAGATTGCTGTGGCCGCGCTGAATGACGATGAGCGCCACGCCATCGTGAGCCAGTTCGACCGCATGGGAGTGGCGCAGCTGTTGCGGAGCGAACGGCCGGCGAGCACCGGCGCGGGGCGACGCCGGAACTACCTCCGTGTGGCGATTCGCACTCGGTCCTGTGAGGGAATCCGATCCGACGCGGCCCGACCTGACGCATTCGCTTGACGCGCTCAGCACAGTCGGGCGTCGAGCGGCTCGTCCCATTCGCGTCGCTTACATCGGCCGCACCTGAGCGTCGGGGGCTCGGACGGCTCGCGGTTAGCCTGCGGCCGTCCAGTCGACGGGACTCAGCGGCAACGACAGCACGGCTTGCCAGGTGCGGGCGTCGGTGGTGCCGGTGACCGGGAGTCCGCGCGCGACCTGCAGCGCCCGCAAAGCCCGATCGGTCGCGGCGTCGAAGGCGGCGGTCGGCAGGACGGTCGGATCGAACGATTTCAGGTGCTGCTGCAGCCAGATCACCTCGTCGCCCTTGTTGCCGGACGCCAGGGTCGGCCAGCCGGGATCCGGCGGCGCCAGCGGCGCGGTCGGAGTGGCCAGTGCGATCCACCCCTCCGGGGCCGTGGACTGCCACGACCACCACGACATCCCGGCGCTTCCGTACCCCGTCCACAGCGCGTGAAAGCGCGCGATGTCCGCCGGGCTCGGGTGGTTGTAGGTCTGGCCGAGCGGCGCGATCGCCACGCCGTAGAGGCGATTGTGCGCCACAGTGTGGGCGCTGACCGCGTCGACGGTTCCGCCGATCGCCTTCCAGTAGACCTGCGGCAGGTTCGCCTGCGCACCGCCCGGGCCGAGGAACACCGAGTACGGCAGTCGCGGGTGGTAGTCGACGTACGGGAACGAGGTCAAGCCGAGCGGGTAGTCCGGGCCGATCCCCGCCCGCAGCGTCTGCAGGTACTGTTGCGCGGCCGCGTAGCGGCCCTCGTACTCGGTCTCGGCGTCGATCACCAGGCAGTCGGCGCCGGCGGCGACGGCGTCCACGCCGAGACTCGCCTCGCCGATCGGGTCGGCTCCGTACACCCGCTGATAGGCGCACGCGCGCACGCCGTAGGCGTGCAGCGCCTGCACCAATCCGGGGCTGAACTGCGCCCAGCGATCGGCGGGCCCGTCCGAACTCTTCACGAAGACCGTCGTCAGCCCGGCGGCCTGCGTCCGCGCGGCGATCGCCGCCAGGTCACCGCCATCGCTGGCATTCAGCTGCCAGATCCACATGCCGTTGCCCGCGAACACCGGCGGTAACGGCCCGCGTGCGGCCGGCGGCGCACCAACCCGCGGCACCGGGACGACGCGGACGCGAATCGCGTTCGAGCGACGCCCGGCGCGGTCACGAACCCTGACCGACACCGTCCCCGGCGACGTCCCGGCGGGCACGCGAACGACGTAGCCGACGCGCGATCGGAGCATGCGCGTCGCGATCGCTCCGCGTGGCCAGCGGAACGACACGCGCATCCCGCGGTACAGGCGGCGGCCGCTGAACTGGAGCTGGCGCCCGATCGGCACGCGGACCCCGCCGCGACAAAGCGGCGTCGCCGCTGGCACGCAACGCACCCGCGTCAGGCGCGGCGGGGCATGCCGGCGCGCGTCCGCCGTCGCCGGCGCGAGCGCGCGTCCGAGCACGAGTGCCGCGAGCAGGAGGCCTGCCGTACGTCCCCGGGCCATCACCGCACATAACGAGGCGGTTCCGTCAGAGTTGCTCGTCGTTGGGATCAGCCGCCGCATGCGCGGACCGCCCGGACATACAACGCAGTGAGTGCGGGCTACGGTGCCTGACGTCAGCACCGCCCCTTCAGCGACTGCGTGGGGCCGCTCAGAGTGCGACGCGATGACGTGTCGTGGCGCTCACGCGGCCGCGCTCATCGATGCGCAAGCCGCCGCCGACGAAGTCGGCCAGCGTCAGTCGACGAATCAGGTTCGTCGCGCGCCGCCGGGGGTCACGGTGCGGACGCGCTGAGCCGTCGAGCGCGAGCGGGTGGATGCGCGCTCCCGCGAAGCGTCCGTCGGGGTTGACGGCGACTGTGAGCAGCGCGCTGAGTCCGCTCAACCCCGCGGTGCTGAAGTTGTGGTATCCGGCCAGGTTGCCGAGGGAGTACGCGATCAGCCGGTGGCGGAGCTCGATACCGCGTAGCACGTGCGGGCCCGAGCCGAGCACGAGGTCGGCGCCGGCGTCGATCGCGATGCGCGCGAAGCGGCGGCTGTTGCCGCGGTCCTCGCCGAGTGCGCGCTCCGGGCCGAGCGGCACGTGGGTCCGATCGGCGCCCTCGGCGCCGGCGTGCAAGAACGCGACGACGATGTCGGCCCGCTCCGCTGCCGTTTTGACGAGCGCTCGGACGGCGGCCTCGTCACTCATCGGCGCGGTCCACGGGTAGGTCGAGAAGCCGATGAGCGCGATCACCCTTCCGGCGCGCCGGAATCTCGCGATCTCGCCGGGGGCACCCGTCGCGGCCACGCGCGCCGCGGCCAGTGCGGCGCGCGTCGCGTGCCAGCCCACCGGGCCGAAGTCAAACGCGTGATTGTTCGCGTGATTGACGATGTCGATCCCGGCGCGAGCGAGGCTGTGCGCGTTGCGCGCGGGAGCCTGGAGGGCAAAGCAGCCCGGTGCTGCCACGCGTCCGCACTTGGATGCGCCTCCGGGTCCGAACGTCCCCTCGTAGTTGACGGCGGCAAGGTCCGCGGCGCTCAAGGTCGAGGCCAGCGGCGCCAGCAGCGGCCAGCCGGCCCGCGGCGGCTGGCCCAGGGCGGAGCCGAGCGTCACGTCGCCGCCCCAGACGATGGTGATCACCCGCGCGTCGGCCTCCGGCTGGCGCGTCACCGCCGCCCCTTCCGCTCCGCCCCACGCAAAAGCTAAGCGGGCGCACGCTGCGGTCGCGATCGCCAAAGCCGCGCACGCCGCCACCGTACGGCCATCGACGGCCCGCCCGCGAATCGTGAAATACAACGTGAGGCGAATTCGAGGTCAACACCCGCGACCCTGCCCCAAACCGCGTCCGGCGGCCACGTCGAGACTGCGGCTCCGCGACGAAACCGGCACTGGCGGAAGGCCGGCGCGACACGCGACTCGCTGCCGCCTCGGACGCGCGTTCCTCTTCGTCGCTATCGCGTGCTGGACCGATGATCGTGTCCTGGGGCTACGTGGCCGGAGATCTGGATTAGGTGGCCACGACTCTGGACTAGGTCAACGCGCGGGAGAAGCCGCGATCCGCCTGCGACCGCGAATTTCGTGACCTAATCCACGCCCGGCGGCGTCTGCGCGCAACTCTGGACTTTGTGACATGGGCTTCAGGGATGCCCACTGCACAGAATTCGTCGTTTTGCAGGCATTTCGCGAGCCCTAATCCAAACTTGGCGACGGTCTCACACGGTGACTTGGGTAGGTGGCCAAAGCCGCCCCGCGGCATGACCTGCCGTGTCGCGGTTCAGCTCGTGCCCGCGTGCCGCTCGACCGCCAGGGTGAGCATTGCCGTTCAGGTGCGGAGGGGCCGTGCCGTTCGGCGCCGGCAGATCGAGAGCGCGCTGTCGCGCCGAGCACGGTATTTCCGCCGTTGCAGGGAGTTTGCGGCCAGCGCCGTCGGGTTCGGCTGGTACGGTGCGGCTCTCGATTGTTGGCTCGCCGTGGTGCGGCGACCTCCCCGC
Source organism: bacterium (assembly GCA_046734535.1). Taxonomy (GTDB): domain Bacteria; phylum Actinomycetota; class Acidimicrobiia; order Acidimicrobiales; family Ilumatobacteraceae; genus DASTFY01. Next base: position 3,939 of record JBKPRL010000325.1, read on the forward strand.
ATTGACGGGGCTCGAGTACGAGACATAGCGCGGCCTCCTGTTTCTGGAGTGCTCCGAGCGGCCCGAACAGCGTCACCAATGGTTTACGGAACAGTGGTGTTTGCCCTTGCGGCTGGTCCGTATGTGTCTCGTTCACTCTTCTGGCGGCGATCGGTGTTCGGGCAGCGCGCTACGTGACCGGCCGGGGTTCGCCCCCGCCGGTCGTTCCCGAAGCCCACTGCGCGTCCGCCGAGTAATGCGCTCGCGGCGTGCGCTGTCGCCAAGGGCGCTGCAGCGGCAGCCCATGGCGGGCCGCCATGGCGGTGTGGCTCTCGGTTCTCGTGATGGTCTGATAGAGGCCGGCGAGACCGGCGGCCGCGAACTCGCGCTGGTTGGGCCAAGTGCTGCGTCCGGCGAGCAGATCGTCCAGAGCGAGGTGGGTCGTCTCGGGCGTCCAGCGATGCCCTCGACGATGCCGGAGCGGGAGGCCGAGCTCACGCGCCCAGCGGCTCGGTCCACCGAACCGCTCGGCGGCCTCGACCAGATCCTCGCCGGCGCGCTCCCGCAGCCACGATCGTGACGGCTACGTTTCGAGGTTCGAGCCCCTCAGGGCGGCTCGCAGGCGCATGCGGACTTCAGTCTCGGTGATGCCCCACGCGTAGGGCTTGTAGGGAAGGCCGTATTCCTCAGCGAATCGCGCGGGGCCGCCGCGCTGGACGATCGCGTTCCAGAGCCCGCGCCGGCCGGTGCTGCGGAACCACGGGTAGGGCGGCCAGGCGTAGAAGGCGGGCAGGAACGCCTCGAGTTCGCGGCGGATGCGGTCCTCGGTCCACCGATGGCTCACGCCGGGCAGCGTACGAGTTCGTTAGACGATCGCGGCTCGACGAGGCGCCGCGGCGTGTGTGCTGGGCTGGCGCGGATGGGCTGCCGCGACGGACCGATCTTCACCGGCCGACCGGCCGGTGCGATGACGATGAGAGGAGGCCCGGATGGGCTGAGGTGAGCCCGGCGTCGAGCGGCGCCGGGCGTCTTTACGTCCTTACAAACGCGTCGACCCCAGAGGCGCAACTCCGGGGCCGACCGAAGAGCTCAGAAAGGAGCTCCTGAATGAACAAGCGAAACCGTAGCACCGCCCTGGGCGGCGCGGCTACGTACGACCCGTTTGGCGAGCCGCCCGCAGTCCGCAAGCAGCGGATCGGAGCGATCAGGACGGCACGAGCCGCCGCGCGGCTGGTGCGCCGTCACCGGCGGCTGGAGCACTGGCCGACAGTCGGGCAGCTGCGTTCGATGGCGTGGCTTGACGGTCGCGAGCCGTGCTCGTACTTGCTGGACCCGCGGGTGAACTTCGTTCCGGAGCTGCTGGCCGGCTACGAGGGCGAGCTGGGCCGTCACGCGCTGTGCTTCACCGCGCGGATGCCGCACGGCGTCGGCGAGTTCGTCGCGCTGTCGGACGGCGGCGGGTTCGACCTGTTCTGACCATCGCCTGGGCCTGGAGGGCCGCCCGGTTCGCGCGGGCGGCCCCCGGGCCCTCGGCCGTTTCTGCCTGTTCCCCAACCCGCGACGCACCGCCCCTGGCCGGCGGCGCGTCGCCCACCCCATCCAGCGAAGGAGAAGAGGTCATGCGCAACCCCGTCACCGCCTGCCGCGAGCTCACCGACCGCGTCCTGAATGACGCCGCGCCCGTTCTCACGGACGCGAGGCCGTTCGCACCGCTCTTCACCCGCGGCACCGTGCCCACCGCGCTGCTCGGTGCCGACGAGCTCGGCCGGCCGTTGAGCGGCATCTACGTCCCCGACAGCGACCTGCTGTAGGAGCAACCACACGCTCGGCTGCGGCCGACGCGGTCCGCCGCCGGCCTGTTGTCGTGCGTCCCCCGGCTACGGCGCGCCCCGATGCCCTGCAGAGCGCGGCGCGCAGCGCGCCGTGGCTGACGTTGCGCGGCCGGGCGACGAACA
>JBKPRL010000326.1:0-4622 GCA_046734535.1 bacterium
CCGTGCTCGTGGCCTGCAGCGACAAGCGACCGGAGCTCACGTTGCGGCGCCCGCCCGTCTCCGACGTGCCGTCGTCGACGTTCGCGCTGCCGTCGAGCACCGTCGCGCCGACCACCGCCGCCCCGACGACCACCGTGGCCCCCGGCCCGGCCCCGGCCGTGGCGTGGCAGGCCTGCGGCGAGGGCCTCGAGTGCGGGACGATGAAGGTCCTGCTCGACCACGCCGACGCCTCGAAGGGCACGATCGACCTCTACGTCGAGCGGCGCAAGGCGCTCGAGCCGGGCCAGCGCATCGGGACGCTGCTCGTGAACCCGGGGGGTCCGGGGGTGGCCGGCACGCAGCTCGTGGACCAGGCCAGCTTCTACTTCTCGCAGGCCCTGCGCGACCGGTTCGACATCGTCTCGTGGGATCCACGGGGAACGGGGCGCTCCATCCCGCTCGACTGCGTCGATGACCTCGACCCGTTCCTGATCGGCGCCGATCCCACCCCCGACAGCCCGGAGGACCAGCAAAAGGCCGCCGCGCTGGCCGCCGCCTTCGTGAGTGGCTGCCAGACCCGCAGCGGACCGTCGTTGCCGTACCTCTCCACCCAGGCGACGGCGCGCGACATGGACTCTCTCCGGCAGGCGCTTGGCGAGTCCGAGGTCTCGTACTTCGGCTTCAGCTACGGGAGCGAGCTGGGAGCGACGTGGGCGACGATGTTCCCTTCCACGGTCCGGGCCGCGGTGCTCGACGGCGCCGCCAACCCCAACGCGGGCTGGGAGGCGGAGAGGACTGAGCAGGCAGTCGGCCTGGAGCGGGCCTTCCTCACGGTGATGCAGTCGTGCGCGGCCGACCCGGGTTGCCCCTTCTACAACGGGGGCGATCCCGTCTCGGCGTACGAGGCGCTGTCAGCGTCCCTCGACGGGTCCCCCGTCAAGGGCGACCCGAGGCGCCCGCCGGCGAACCAGAGCGTCCTCTTCTACGCCACGATCGTCGCCCTGCGAGACGCCAACGGATGGGACGACCTGTACCGGGCGCTCGCCGCGGCCCAGACGGGCGACGTTTCCGGCCTCTTCTCCATGTACGACGCCTACGTGCGCCGCGCCGCCGACGGCACCTTCTCGAACGCGGTCGAGGCGTTCATCGCCATCGACTGCCTCGACGATCCCGGCCCCACCGATCCGGCCGAGCTCGCAGCGATCGATGCCCGCATCCGGCAGGCCGCGCCGCACATGGGCATCGGCTTCGCGTCGCAGCCAGCCTGCGCCCAGTGGCCCGTCCGCCAGGGTCCGCCGCTGCACCTCACGGCGGCGGGCGCCGGTCCCGTCGTGGTCGTCGGCACCACCGGAGACGGCATCACCCCCATCGAGGGCGCGCGGGGCCTGGCCGACTCGCTCGAGCAGGGCGTGCTCCTGACGGTCGACGGCTTCCGCCACACCGGCTACCGGCTCAACCGGTGCTCCGGCGAGGTCGTCGACCGCTACCTCCTCGACCTGACCGTCCCCGCGCCGGGCACCGTCTGCGCCTGACCTCCTGCGGTCGCGCGACGGGTCACGCCGGGCGGGTGGCGAGCTCGGAGAAGACCACCAGTGCGACCAGGATCAGGCCGACGGCCAGGACGGGGAGCCCGGCCACGGCCACCACCATCACGAGGATCGCCGCGCACGGCGCGGCGGCCCTGACCGGCCCGGCCGGCTTGGCCGTCAGATGGATCGCCCAGACGCTGAGCAGGTACAGCGCGGTGGGGACGGCGACGCAGGTCGTGGCGCCGCGAGCGGAGAGGTCGGCGTGCCCGATGGCCTGGTCGGCGGCGACCGCGAGGCCGGCGCCGACTGCGGCTGCGGACGCGAACACCACGTAGTGGCCGTAGCCCCAGAGGAACGCCTGGCGCCATGAGCTCTGGTCGAACGACCCGCGGGCCCGCTCCACGAGTGGACCGACGGGCTGGGCGAAGTACATCCACCACATGGCGAACACGATGAGCACGCCGCCGGCGGCCACGTCCAGCAGATCACCCACCGCCCCACCGGCGTCGGCCGCGCTCTGGATGGCGATGGTCGCGGCGGCCACCGATTCGCCCAGCACGATCAGGGTGAACAGCCCGAAGCGCTCGGCGATGTGGTGCGGGTGCCACGACGTCGGCGTCGACTGCTCCGCCCACACCGGCACCAGCAGCTCGGCGACCACCATCACGACGATGCCGGCGACGTGGATCCCGTCAGGGAGGAGCAGCAGCAGCCCCCACCCGACCATGCAGGCGCTGATGCCGACGGCGTAGCGGGCGTCGGTCTGGCGTCGGGGCACGTCGTCCCGTGCCGCCCGCAGCCACAGGAACACCAGCCCGACCCGCATCACCGCGTACCCGAGCGTGACGATGGCGAAGCTGGCCCCCGAGAAGGCCCGCGGCACCCCGGCAGCCAGGATGAGCACGCCGATGATCTGCACGAAGACGCCGCTGCGGTACAGGACGTCGTCGTTGTCGTACGCCGAGGAGAACCACGTGAAGTTCATCCACGCCCACCAGATGGCGAAGAAGGCGATCGGGTAGCCGACGAGGACCTGGTGCAGGTCGTCCTCGGCGAGCGCGTGGTGCAGGCTGTTGGACGCCTGCGCCACGGCGACGACGAAGCAGAGGTCGAAGAACAGCTCCAGCGGGGTCGAGACCCGGTGCTCCTCGTCCGTCGAGCGGGCGAGGAGGGGGCGCACGAAGCCCCGCGTGGTCCGCTTGCCAGTGGTCTCGCTCACCCGCTCCATGGTGGCATGGGCGCCCTGCGGGCCTCCTCAGTCCGGGCGGAGGGCCGCGACGGCCGACTGCACGGTGGGGTAGAGCAGCAGGGGGCCGGTGCCTTCGACGGCTGCTTCCTCGAGCATGTCGCGGACCTGCCCGACGCCGTGCGCCAGTGCGAGGCGGACCCCGCCCCGCTCCAGCTCCCGGGCCAGGTCGATGACCATCCGCGCCGCGGTCACGTCGACCGATCCGATAGCCGCGGCGTCGATGACGACGGCGTGGACGCCCGGGGCGCGGGCGTGGTCGCGCACGACGCGGCGGACCCCCTCGGCGTTGGCGAAGAACAGCTCGCTCTCGACTCGCAGCACCACGACCCCCGGTGTGAGCACGTTGGCGGGGTGGCGCTCGCGGTCGCCGAACTCGCCGACGGTGCCAGGCACCCGGCCCAGCTCGGCGACGTGGGGGTGGGACGACCGATAGAGGAGCAGGAGGACCGAGACGGTGATCCCGATGAACAGCCCCGGAAGGGTGTCGAACACGAGGACGCCCATGAGCGCGGCCACGGCGGCGATGAAGTCCGGGCGGGCGGCGACGCCGTAGATGCGGCCCAGGTGCCCGGTGTAGATGCGGTAGAGCTCCCGCAGGGCGCCGAGGTCGACCAGTGCGATCAGTGCGGCGATGACGATGGCCGACAGGGTCGCTTCGGGCAGGTCCTCGAAGAGCGAGGTCAGGAAGAGCAGCGTCAGGACCGTCAGCCCCGCGCAGACGATGGACGACAGCTGGCTGCGGCCGCCGGCCGAGGCGTCCACCGCGGTCTTCGAGAGGCTGCCGTTGACGACCATGCCGGAGCACAGCCCGCTCCCCACGTTGGCGGCCCCGAGGGCGACGAGCTCCTTGTTGGCGTTGATGTCCTCGCCGGTCCGCGCCGCGTACGAGCGCGCCGCGCCCAGGCCCTCCGCGTAGCCGACCAGCATGATGCCCGCCGCTGACGCCATGACCCCGAAGTACGAGCGCACGCGGATGCCCTCCGGCAACCCGATGCTCGGCAACCCTGCGGCGATCGGGCCGACGATGGCCACCCCGTGCGCGGCGAGGTCGAGCACGCGGACGGCGACGATGCCGAAGACGACGGCGACGAGGGGGCCCGGCACGACGGGGAGGAACCGGCGGCAGCCGAGCACGATGGCCAGCGACGTCAACCCCACGGCCAGGGTCGGTCCGTCGACGTCACCCAGGTGGCGGAGCACCGACCAGAGCTGGTGGAAGAAGTTGCCGCTGCCCTTGGGGATGCCGAGCAGCTTGGGCACCTGGCCGATGATGATCGTCAGGGCCAGCCCGACGATGAAGCCCTTGAGGACCGGCTCGGAGATGAAGCTGGCCAGGAAGCCGAGTCGCAGGAGTCCGGCGAGCAGCGCCAGCACCCCGGTGACCAGGGCCAGCACGCTCGTGTAGGCGGTGAAGCTGGCCGAACCGCCGGTGGCCAGGTCGGCGACGGCGGCGGCCGACAGCGCGGCGGTGGCCGACATCGGGCCCGTGATGAGGTAGCGGGAGCTGCCGAAGGCGGCGTAGAGCACGAGCGCGGGCGGCGCGGCGTAGAGCCCGATCACGGGCGATACGCCGGCGATGGAGGCATAGGCCAAGGACTCGGGCACGAGGACCGCCCAGACCGTGAGGCCGGCGAGGAGGTCGGCCGTCAGCCAGCCGAACGGTAGGGGCGGAGGGTGGCGAACACGGGCCGGGACCGTCAGCGGCGGGACTCGACGGGGGTGTCCGCGGCTCCCACGGCGCTGGGTGCGTCGCCGGCGCGGAGGAGGACGAACGAGCCCGCCGTCGCCGCGATCGCTGATGCGGCGAGGATCCCGACCTTGGCCTCGTTCTGCAGTCCGGCGTCGTCGAAGGCCAGCCCGGCCAC
>JBKPRL010000327.1:0-20828 GCA_046734535.1 bacterium
CCGTGGGGGTGGTCGGCGGGGTTCATGGCCACACCGCGGGTCTGCGGGCGGACGCCCTTCCACCGGTTGCGGCCGGCCTTGCCGACCTTCGTGAGCTCGTGCTCGGCGTTGCCCACCTCGCCGACCGTCGCCCGGCAGTCGATCAGCACGCGGCGCATCTCGGTGCTGGGGAGGCGGAGGGAGGCATAGTCGCCCTCCTTGGCCACGAGCTGGACGCTCGAGCCGGCCGAGCGCGCCATCTTGCCGCCCTGGCCGGGGCGCAGCTCGACGTTGTGGACCACGGTGCCGACCGGGATGTAGCGGAGCGGAAGCGCATTGCCGGGCCGGATGTCGGCGCCCTGGCCGCTCATCACCCGGTCGCCGACCTTCACGTTGCGCGGGGCGAGGATGTAGGCCTTCTCGCCGTCCTCGTAATGGAGCAGGGCGATGCGGCAGGTGCGGTTGGGGTCGTACTCGACGGCCGCCACCCTGGCGCCGACGCCGTCCTTGGTGCGCTTGAAGTCGACCAGGCGGTACTGGCGCTTGTGGCCGCCGCCGCGGTGACGGGCGGTCGTGTGGCCCTCGGAGTTGCGGCCGCCCGTCCCGGATCGCGGGGCGAGCAGGCTCTTCTCGGGCGTGCTCTTGGTGATCTCGGCGAAGTCCGAGACGCTCTGGAAGCGCCGGCCGGCGCTCGTGGGCTTGCGGGTGCGGATGGCCATGGCTCGTCCCTCAGCTCTCGAACAGCTCGATGTGGTCGCCGGCGACGACGGTGACGATGGCCCGCTTGGTGTCGGGACGGCGACCTTCGCGGTTGGAGCGGCGGGTGCGCTGGGTCTTGCCCTTCCGGTTGAGGGTGTTGACCTTGAGGACGCGGACGCCCCAGATCGCCTCGACGGCGTCGTGGATCTCGGGCTTGGAGGCCCGCTTGTCGACGACGAAGGTGTAGACGTTGGCCTCGATGAGCGCGTAGCTCTTCTCGCTCACCACCGGGGCGACGATGATGTCGCGGGGGTCCTTCACGACTCCTCCTCGTCATGCTCGGCCGTCTCGTCCTGCTCGGCCGCGTCGTGCTCGGCCTGCTGCGAGGCCGGCAGGGAGAAGCCGGCGGCCTCGGCATCGGCCTCGGTGGCGAACCACACCTCGGCCTTGGTCTGGTTGTAGAAGCGGCTGTCGGGCACGTGGTAGAGCATCGAGTCGGCGTTGCCCTTGATGGGGAAGCCCTCGGGCTGCTCGTCGTCCTCGAGCGGCGCGTGACTGCCGGGGCCGTAGGGCGCATCGTCGGTGGCGGCCTCCTCGGCCGGCATCTCGGCCGCAGCCGGCGCCGACGCGGCCCCCTCGGCCGCGTCGCCCTCGAGGGCCGAGGCGCGGCGGGCGGTCTTGCCGATGGGCTCGGCCGCGGGGAGGGTGGCGGTCGTGAAGACGACGACGTCGCTGCAGAGCACGTCGTAGGCGTTGAGCTCGCCGACCTCGATCACCTGGACGTGCTGGAGGTTCCGGAAGCTGCGGGCGACCGCGACCTCCGAGCGCTGCACCACGATCAGGGCCCGGCCGTCGATGCTCAACGCCTTCAGCGCGGCCACGGCGTCCTTGGTCTTGGGCGTCTCCCACCCCCAGCCGTCGAGCACGAGGACCTTGCCCTCGGCCGCCCGATCGGACAGGGCGGAGTGGAGGGCCAGGCGCACCATCTTCTTGGGGGTGCGCTGGGCGTAGCTGCGCGGTTTCGGGCCGAGGGCGACGCCGCCACCCTTCCAGTGCGGGGCCCGGGTCGAGCCCTGGCGGGCGTTGCCGGTCCCCTTCTGCTTGTAGGGCTTGCGCCCACCACCACGGACCTCGGACCGGGTCTTGGTGCTCTGGGTGCCCGACCGACGGGCGGCCAGCTGTGCGGTCACCACCTGGTGCATGACCGGGATGTTGGGCTGGATGCCGAACACGGCCTCGTCCAGCTCGACGTCGCCCTTGGCCTTGCCGGCCAGGTCGAGGACCTTCACCGACGCCATCAGCGGGCCTCCTTCTTCGGAGCCTTCACGGCGTCCCGCAGGATCACCACGCCACCGCGGGGACCGGGAATCGAGCCCTTCACGAGGATCACCTCGCGCTCGGGATCGGCCGACACGACCTCGAGGTTGAGGGTCGTGACCTGCTCGGCGCCCATGTGGCCGGCCATGCGGGTTCCTTTGAACACCTTGGCCGGAAAGGCGCAGGCGCCGATCGAGCCGGGCGCACGGTGGTGCTTGTGGTTGCCGTGGCTGGCGCCCTGGCCCTTGAAGTTGTGGCGCTTCATGACACCGGCCCAGCCCTTGCCTCGGCTGACCGCGGTGACGTCGACCCGCTCCCCCTTCTCGAGAATGTCGGCCGTGAGCTCCTGGCCCACCGCGTAGCCGTCGATGTCCTCGAGGCGGAGCTCCACCAACCGCACGCCGGCCTGCACGTTCGCCTTGGCGAAGTGGCCGGCCTCGGGCTTGGTCAGCTTCTTCGGATCCTGGTGCCCGTAGGTCACCTGGAGCGCGCTGTAGCCGTCCCGCTCGGTGGTCTTGACCTGCACGATGCGGGCGGGGGCGACCTTGAGCACGGTCACGGGCACGACGCGGTTGTCGTCGTCCCAGACCTGTGTCATGCCGATCTTTTCACCCACGATGGCCTTGGTCGCCATGGCGATCCCTCTGTGTCCGGGCGCAGGCCAAGCCGGCGCCGTCGTTTCTGATTGCTGCTGCTGGACTGTGAACCTTCGGGCCGACGACCTGGTGCCGTCTCCCTGGACGACCGCCCTGTGCCGCCAGCCGATGCCGGCCAGCGGGGCGATCGGTTGTGCCGGCTGGTCCCCGCCTCCGACCCCGTTGTGGGCGAGCCGGAGAGGCGGGCGCACCCGGACCTCGTGTCGAACCTCGTGACCTGGGAAGTCCCCAGGCGCACGGAGAGGAGATGCTATCGGGCGGGAGGGGCCGCGCCAAGCGGGGATGACGGTCGCGCGGGGCGGCTCGGCCGGTTCTCGCCGGCTGCCCACCTCGGAAGGAGGCGGGTGACGTCGCGCTGGGCGCGATCTCGCCTGCCCACCTCCGAGGTGGTCACGGGGTTGCTCAGCCGATGACGAACCAGCCCAGGTCGGCTGCCCCGGTCGTGGCCTTGCTCAGGTAGACCGTGGCCGTGCCGGTGGCTGCGTCCGGCACGGCGGCCTCGACGTGGACGCCGCTCTGGCGGGTCTGGAGGGTGGCCAGCACCATGCTGGTCGGCTTGAGCGCCAGACCGGTCAGCACCACCTTCGCCTTGGCCGCCGGAATGCGGGTGCGGCCCGACGAGCTGAACTTGACGGGGCCCTGTGCGTCGAGGGCCCAGGCCGAGGGCACCGAGGCGGTCGCCTGGACGGCGATCCCGTCGAAGGTGGCGGCCTGGAGGGCGACGCCGTGGTCCGAGTTGGCGGACACGCCGATCACCTGGCCGATGGCATCGACCCCGCAGTACTCCCCCGTTCCTCGGAGCCCGCAACCGTCGGCGGCGGTGTTCACGCCCACGAGCGAACCGTCGTCAGTCGTCGTGAAGGCCGCAAGGCCGCCGTTACGTCCACCGGTGATGGTGGTCAGGCTGGACGTCTGGTTGTCCTGGCCGAGCTTCAGGTTTCCGCCGTCGGCGGCCGCGGCCGGTGACGGGCGGAGGACGTCGGCGGCGACGACCGAGCCGATCGCGGCAGCGGCGAGCCCGGTGAGCACGCCTCGTCGCGAGGGGGCAGCGTCAGGAGCGGGGACGTCGGTCTCGTGCATGTGCGGACACTGAGGTCTTGTCCCAGGTCATGGCAAGGACCCGGCGGACCCGGGAGCCCGCGGAGCGCACGCCGAGCGTCTCCGGCCGCCCGGGGTGGTGCTCAGCCCACGTCGGGTGCGCCGCCCACGCCGTGAGCCCGGAGGCCGGCCACCACCCGGTCCGGCGTGAGCGGGAACGCGTCGAACCACACCCCTGTCGCGTCGTGCAGGGCGGCGACGACGGCCGGGGCGTACGGGATCATCGGGATCTCGGCGACGCCCCGGGCGCCCCACGGGCCGCGGGGGTCGGGCTCCTCGACGATGACCGACCTGACCTTGCGGGGGATGTCCAGGATCCCCGGCATCAGGTAGGTGGAGAGGCGGGGGTTGAGGATCCGGGCATCGCGGACCTGGAGGTCTTCGGTGATCGCGTAGCCGTGGGCCTGGACGACGCCGCCCTCGATCTGCCCGGCGACCAGGTCCGGGTTGATGGCCCGGCCGGCGTCGACCGCGCAGACCACCTCGTCGACCACGATGTGCCCGGTCCCGATGTCGACCGTCAGGGCCACGGCCTGCGCACCGTAGGTGTAGGCGAAGTTGGGGGTGACCAGGCTGTCGACGGCGTCGAGGGGCTCGGTCGGGGGCGGGACGTACCGGAAGTGGCCGACTGCGGGGCGGTCGCCGGCCCGCCACCGCTTCTCGGCCTCCTCCGCGGCGCCGAGGATGGCATTGCCGGACATGAACGTCAGCCGGGAGGCCGAGGCCGAGCCGGCGTCACCCGCCGACGAGGTGTCGGAGAAGGTCGGCTCGATCCGTTCGACGGGCACACCGACGGCCTCCGCCGCCATCTGCAGGAAGGCGGTGTGGCAGCCCTGCCCGACCTCGGCGCCGGCGTGGAACAGCTCGACGCGCTCGACGTCGTCGTCGCCGTGGAGGACGAGGCGGGCCTCGCTGCGCTCCGGGAAGCCGAAGGAGAAGCCCACGTTCTTGAACCCGCACGCGAAGCCCCGGCCGCGACGAAGGGCCTCCGGCTGCGGCGGGAGGGAGGCGAAGGGCGAGGACTCCTCCACCGGAGGGAGGGACTCGGTCCAGCGGGCGGCGTCCGCGCAGCGCTCGACGACCACCGGCAGGCTGACGCCGGGGGGCATCTCGGTGCCGGTCGGGCCGAGGGAGCCGTCGCGCAGCAGGTTGCGCCGGCGCAGCTCGACCGGATCCATGCCCAGGCGCTCGGCCAGCTTGTTCATCTGCGTCTCGGCCACGAACGCGCCCTGAGGCGCGCCGAAGCCGCGGAAGGCACCGCCTGGCACGGCGTGGGTGAGCACGGCGAAGCTGTCCACGGCGAGGTTGGGGATCTCGTAGGGGCCCGAGACGCACAGGTGGAGGTTCCCGAGGACCTTGTTGGTCGTGTAGTTGTAGGCGCCGGCGTCGAGGTGACCGGTGGCCTCGGCCACCACGACCCGCCCGTCGGCGGTGGCGCCCCAGCGGGCGTGGACCCGGCCCCGATGGCGCTTGTGGTGGCCGACCATCGACTCCTCGCGGCTCCACTGGCACCGGATCGGGCGGCGCTCGCCCCGGTCGGCCAGCCGCCACGATGCGAGGGCCATGACGATCTGCAGCGACATGTCCTCCCGCCCGCCGAACGCACCGCCGATGGCCGCGTACACGACCCGGATCCGCTCGGCCGGGAGGTCGAGGGCGTGGGCGATCTGCTCCTGGTCCTCGTGGGTCCACTGACCGGCGACCGCCACCGTGATGCGACCCTCCTCGTCGATCCAGCTGACCGCGGCCTCCGGCTGCAGGTAGGCGTGCTCCTGGTACGGCAGGTCGTAGGTGCCCTCGACGACGACGTCGGCCTGGTCCCAGCCCGCCGCGGTGTCGCCCTTGCGCAGCCGGTAGGTCACGTAGATGTTGGAGTCGGGGTGGAGGTCGGGCCGGACCATCACGTCACCGGTCAGGGCGGCGTCGATGTCCGCCACGATGGGCAGGTCCTCCCACTCCACGTCGAGGCGCTCCGCGCCGAGGTCGGCCGCGTCCGCCGTCTCGGCCACGACGATCGCGATCTGGTCACCCTCCCACCGGCTCACGTCCGCCGCGACCGCCGACCGCCCGGTGTCGTGCAGCCCGACGAGGACCGCCTGGTCGAACATGGTCAGGCCGTACTCGTTGACGGGCACGTCGGCGGCGGTGAAGACCGCCAGCACTCCCGGCGTGGCCTCCGCGGCCCGCACGTCCATGGCCAGCATGCGGGCGTGGGGCCGGCCGGTGAAGGCGACGCGGGCGTGGAGCACCGCTGTCTCGCGCAGGTCGGCCGGGTAGCGCGCCGCTCCCGTCACCTTCGCTGCGGCGTCGTGCCGTGGTGTCGACCGGCCGATGGCCGCGCCGGAGGCCGCACCGGCGTCTGCCGTCCGCGTCACGACCGGGCTCCCGCCGCCTGCTCGACGGCGTCGTAGAAGCGGTAGTAGCCCGTGCAGCGGCAGAGGTTGCCGGACAACCCGAGCGCGGCGTCCTCCCGCGTCGGGTGGGGGCACTCCTGCAGCAGGCGGTCGCCCGACATGAGGAATCCGGGGATGCAGAAGCCGCACTGCACGGCGAACTGGTCGACGAAGGCCTGCTGGAGCGGGTGGAGCTCGCCGGGGGCGGGGGCGAGTCCCTCGATCGTGGTGAGCGCAGTGCCGTGCGCCCGGGCCGCGGGTACCAGGCAGGACAGGACCGCGACACCGTCGAGGTGAACGGTGCACGCACCACACTCTCCCTCCGCGCACCCTTCCTTGGTGCCGGTGAGGCCGACCCCGTCCCGCAGCCAGTCGAGCACGGTCACGCCGGCCCCGCCCGCCACGGCCACGGCCGCGCCGTTCACGGTGCACTCGATCGGCGTGGCGTCCTCGTGGCCGTCCGCCACCGCGGGACCGCCGGGCACCGAAGGGCCGCCGAGGTAGACCCGGCGGCTCGGCCACCGGGCGCGCTCCCGCCCGTCTCGCAGCGCCTCGAGGGCGCGGCGGACCATCTCCGCGATCTCCTCCGATCGGTAGGTCGCGGTGGCGCGAACGTCGTCGATCGGGGTGACGCCGGAGGCGGCCAGGGCCGCGGCGTGCGCGATGGCCCGGTCGTCCAGCGGCCCGCCGAGCAGGCGCTCCTCGGCCGCGACCGCGCTGACCACCGTCGGCGCCACGCTGCCCAGCGCCAGGCTGGCCCGGGTGACGGGCGCGTCCGGACCGTCGCCGTCGCGCCCCACGACGACTGCCAGGTGCACCACCGAGATGGCCTGGGCCCGGCGCTGGCCCAGCTTCACGAAGATCCCGCGCTCACCGCTGCGCAGCATCGGCACGTCGAGTCCGACGACGAGCTCACCCGGCTCGATCACCGTCCGCCGCAGGCCGGTGAAGAGCTCCCGGACGGGCACGGAGCGGTGGCCGCGGGTGGAGCGGAGGGCGACGGTGGCGTCGAGGGCCCACAGTGCCGAGATCGAGTCGTTGGCCGGGCTGGCCGTGACCAGGTTGCCAGCGACGGTGGCCCGGTTGCGCAGCGCCGGCGAACCGATCTCCATGCAGGCTTGCGCCAGCGGCAGCGCCCGGTCGACGAGGAGCGACGAGGCGATGACCTGGTTGTGCGTGACCAGCCCGCCGAGGCGGATGCGGTCGCCGTCGGCCACGATGCCGTCCAGGCCCGGCAGCCGGCTCAGGTCGACCAGCACCTCCACGCCGGGCCGGACGCCGCGGTCCAGCTCGACCAGGAGGTCGGTCCCGCCGGCGACCGGGCGCGCGGCCGGGCCGTACCGATCGAGCGCGGAGAGCGCGTCGTCGAGGGTGGCCGGCGACTCGTGGCGGCGGATGCGCTGCCCGCGGCGCTGCAGGTCGTGCACCGCTCAGCCCTGCCTGGGCGGCGTCGAGGTCGACATCCCGTTGTAGATGACCCCGCCCGCGGTCGCGTAGCGGCGGAGGATGGCCGCGGCTTCGTCCCGGCGGACGTCCCGCACGACCGTGATGCCGCGGGCCTGCAGCCGTTCGGGCCAGTCCAGGTGCTTGTCGCCCTCGTCGAAGCCGACGGCGCGGGCGTCCTCGTCGCGGGCGCCGCACACCACCCTGCTGACGCCGGCCCACGGGAGCGCGCCCATGCACATCGCGCAGGGCTCGCACGACGTCACCAGCTCGATCGGGCCACCCTGAGCGAGGTCGTGCGTGCCGAGGCGGTGCCCGGCGAGGGCGATGGCCACGATCTCGGCGTGGGCCACGGGCGCCCGCGTGGCCAGCACGAGGTTCACGCCCGCGCTCACGACGTGGCCGTCGTCGAGGGTGAACAGCGCAGCCGCGAACGGACCGCCATGGGAGTTCTGCAGCGTCGCCTCGGCCAGCCGGAGCACGAGTGCCATGCGAGCGTCGAGGTCGCCCAGTGGGCCGACGCCCTCGAGGGGCTCGGTCGCCCACGGTGGCAGCGTGAACGACAGCTCGGTCGACAGCGGGGCGCTCACCCTGCCGTCAGCGGTCGAGTCGTCAGCCATCGCCTCCTCCTTGACGAAACGTACAGGCCGGGCCACGCTCGGGGCGATGGGCCCTTCGCCAGCCACCGCCCTGCACGCCGACCACGTCCGGTTGGCCGCCCGGCTGGAGGCACTGGCCGAGATCGGGGGGACCGGCGACGGTGGCTGCTGCCGGCTGGCCCTGACGGACGAGGACCGGGCGGCCCGGGACCTGGTCGTTGCCTGGATGCAGGACCTGGACCTGTCGGTCACCGTGGATGCGATCGGCAACGTCGTCGGGCTGTGGGCGGTCGGTGAGGGTGCACCGGTGATGACGGGCTCCCACATCGACACCGTGCGCACCGGTGGCCGCTACGACGGGAACTACGGCGTGTTGGCCGGCCTCGAGGTCGTGGAGACGTTGAAGCAGGCCGGGATCGAGCCGGCCCGGCCGCTGGCGGTGGCCTTCTTCACCGACGAGGAGGGCTCGCGCTTCGCGCCGGACATGCTCGGCTCCCTCGTCTACGTGGGCGGGATGCCGCTGGAGGAGGCGCTCGACGTGCGGGCCATCGACGGCCCCCGCCTCGGCGACGAGCTGGAGCGCATCGGCTACGCCGGGCCGCTGCCCTGCCCCAGCCTGACGCCGGCCGCGTACGTCGAGCTGCACATCGAGCAGGGACCGGTGCTGGAGGCCGAGGCCACCACCATCGGCGCCGTGACCGGGGTCCAGGGGATCTCGTGGCAGGAGCTGACCATCACCGGCCAGTCCAACCACGCGGGCACGACGCCGATGGACCACCGCCACGATGCGGGCTACGTCGCCGCGGCGCTGGCGGTCGAGGTGCGGCGGATGGTGCTGGACATGGGCGGCCACCAGGTCGGCACGGTCGGGCGGATGCACCTCCATCCCGACCTCGTCAACGTCGTCCCGGTGTCGGCTCGCTTCACGGTCGACCTCCGCAACACCGACGAGGCCGCGCTGCAGGAGGCCGAGCACCGCCTCGCGGCGCGGGCCGAGGAGCTCGCCGCGGCGGAAGGCGTCACCGTCGAGCGGACGGTCCTCGCCCGCTTCGAGCCGGTCGAGTTCGACCCCTGCGTGGTCGACCTGGTCGAGGCCACCGCGGCCCGTCTCGGCCACACGGTGCGGCGGATGCCGTCGGGCGCGGGCCACGACGCCCAGATGCTGGCCCGCGTCTGCCCGACCGGGATGGTGTTCGTCCCCAGCCACGACGGCATCAGCCACAACCCGGCTGAGCACACCGATCCGGCTGATCTGGCCGCCGGCGTGGACGTCCTCCTCCACGTCCTGCTCGACCTGGCCAACGGGCACCTCGACGCTGCCGCGGCGGAGGTGCGGCCGTGACCCGGGTGCTGCGGGTCGGCGCGGCGCAGATGGGGCCGGTCCAGCGCGACCACAGCCGCAAGGAGGTGGTCGAACGGCTGATCGACCTCCTCCACGGCGCCGACGCGGCCGGCTGTCAGCTGGTCGTCTACCCCGAGCTGGCCCTCACCACCTTCTTCCCCCGTTGGTTCGTGGCCGACCTGCGGGACGCCGAGGACTGGTACGAGCAGGCCATGCCCGGACCGGAGACGCAGCCGCTGTTCGACGAGGCCGCGCGACTCGGGATCGGCTTCTGCCTGGGCTACGCCGAGCTCACCCCCGACGGCCACCACTACAACACGCAGGTGCTCGTCGAGCGGGACGGGCGCATCGTCGCCCGCTACCGCAAGGTCCACATCCCCGGCCACGAGCAGGACGAGCCCGAACGCCCCTTCCAGCACGCGGAGCGCCACTACTTCGAGCCGGGCCCGGACGAGCCCGGGGTGTGGGAGGCGTTCGGCGGCCGGATCGGGATGATGATCTGCAACGACCGGCGCTGGCCGGAGACCTACCGCGTGATGGGACTCCAAGGCGTCGAGCTGATCCTCTGTGGCTACAACACGCCCATCCACTACCCGCCCGACCCGAGCCAGGACATCCTGCAGGGCTTCCACAACGCGCTCGTCCTCCAGTCCGGCGCGTACCAGAACGGCACGTGGGTGGTGGGCGTGGCCAAGGGTGGCGTCGAGGAGGGCGTCGACTCGCTGGCCCAGTCGTGCATCGTGGCCCCCAGCGGGCAGATCGTCGCCCAGGCCCTCACGACCGCGGACGAGCTGGTCACGGCCGACTGCGACCTCGACTGGTGCCGGCGCTACACCGGCACCCTCTTCGACTTCGACCGCTACCGCCGGCCGGAGCTCTACGGCCGCATCGCCTCGCAACGGGGGGTGTCACGATGACCGCGCTCGAGACGAACACGGTCTCCTTCACGGTGAACGGCGTGCTGGTCGCCGTCCGGTCTGATCACCCGCACCTGCTCGCCGCGCTGCGCGAAGAGCTCGACATCACCTCGCCCAAGGACGGCTGCTCGCCGTCGGGTCAGTGCGGCTGCTGCACGGTCCTGGTCGACGGCCGGGCCGTCGTCTCCTGCCAGCAGCCGCTGACGAAGATCGAGGGTCGGTCGGTGACGACGCTCGAAGGCTTCGCCGCCGACGAGCGCGCCCGGTACGCCGGCGCGTTCGCCGCCTGCGGCGGCCTGCAGTGCGGCTTCTGCATCCCCGGCATCGTCGTGCGGGCCAAGGCGCAGGTCGACAAGAAGGGCGCCGACCTGAGCCGCGAGGACATGGCCCGCCACCTCGGCGCCCACCTGTGCCGCTGTACCGGCTACGTCAAGGTCCTGGACGCCATCGAGGCCGTCGCCGCCGGCAAGGAGATGGTGCCGGAGCAACCGGGCGGCATCGGCACGAGTGGCGCCCGGTACGAGGCGGCCGCCCTCACATTGGGCGACCGGGGCTACGTCGACGATCTCCGCGTGCCGGGGCTGCTGCACGCCGCGCTCCGCCTGACCGACCACGCCCGAGCCGACATCCACCGAATCGACGTCGAATCGGCGCGCCGCGCACCTGGCGTCGTCGCCGTCTACACCGCGGCGGACATCCCGGGCGCGCTGCGGGTCGGCATCATCCACACGGACTGGCCGATCATGATCCCCGAGGGAGGGCGCACGTCCTACGCCGGGGACGTGCTCGCCATCGTCGTGGCCGAGACCAGGCAGCAGGCTCGCGACGCGGCCGAGCTCGTCGACGTCAGCTACGGAGTGCTGCGGCCGCTGACCGATCCGGCCGCCGCGCTCGACGATCCCGAGCTGGCGGTCTGGGGCACCGACTCCAACACCCTCTCGGTGTCCGAATACCGCCGGGGCGACGTGGAGGCCGCGCTGGCCGCCAGCGCCCACGTGGTCGAGGAGGTCTTCCGCACCCAGCGCATCGAGCACGCCTTCCTCGAGCCCGAAGCGACCCTGGCGGTCCCCGATCCCGACGCCGGGACGATGCACGTGTACTCCGGCGGTCAGGGCGTCTGGGACGACCGCAACCAGATCGCGTCCGTCCTCGACGTCGACACGTCGCGCCTCACCGTCGAGCTGGTGTCCAACGGCGGCGCCTTCGGCGGGAAGGAGGACATGGCCAACCAGGCGCACGCCGCGCTGGCGGCCTGGTTGCTCCAGCGTCCCGTCAAGAGCGTGCTCTCCCGGGAGGAGAGCCTGCGCCTCCACGCCAAGCGCCACCCGATCGAGATGGCGTACCGCGTCGGGTGCGACGCCGACGGTCGGCTCACCGCGGTGCACGCCCGCATGATCGGCGACTCCGGCGCCTACGCCTCGGTCGGCATGAAGGTGCTGGAGCGGGCCGCCGGCCACGCCAGCGGGCCGTACCACGTGCCCGCCATCGACGTCCGGTCTGTCGCCGTCCGCACCAACAACCCGATCTGCGGGGCCTTCCGCGGGTTCGGCGCCAACCAGGCCCAGTTCGCCATGGAGGGCTGCCTCGACCGGCTGGCCGAGCGGGTGGGCATCTCGGGCTGGGAGATCCGTCAGCGCAACGTCATCCAGCCCGGCCAGGTCTGGGGGCCGGGCCAGGTCATGGACGATGGCTGCCTCGGCGCGCAGCGCTGCCTGGAGGACATACGCCCGGACTACGACCAGGCGGTCGCCGCGGGCCGTGCCGTTGGGCTCGGGCTCGGCCTCAAGAACAGCGGCTTGGGCAACGGCTTCAAGGAGCACATCCGTGCCGTCGTCCACTTCGCCCCTGACGGGACGGTCGAGGTCCGCCACTGCTGGACGGAGATGGGCCAGGGCGTCCACACCGTCGCCCTCCAGGTCGCGGTCACCGAGCTCGGCATCGACGCCGAGCGGATCCGCGTCATCACCGACACGACCCGAGAGCTGGGCGCCGGCCAGACCACGGGGTCCCGCGGCACCCTGATGGGCGCGGGCGCGGTGGCCGACGCGTGCCGCCGGGCGCTCGCCGACGGGTGCCGGCCGGGCGTCGACTACGAGGGCGAGTACCGCGTCGACTGGACCCACCACCTTGGCGAGGTCGAGCAGCCCGTCATCCACTCCGCCTTCGGCTATGCCGCACAGCTGGTCGTCATGGACCCGGAGACGCAGGCCATCGAAGAGGTCGTCGCCGTCCACGACGTCGGCCGGGCGGTCAACCCGCTCCTGTGCGAGGGCCAGGTCGAGGGCTCAGTCCACATGGGCCTCGGCTACGCGTTGACGGAGGACTTCCCCGCAGATCCCGAGACCGGGCATCCGACGAACATGACGCTGCGCTCGCTCGGCATCCTCCGGGCCAAGGACGTGCCACCGATCCGGGTCCGCCTCGTCGAGTGCCCGCAGCCACGCGCGCCCTACGGCATCAAGGGTGTCGGCGAGATCGGCCTCGTACCGACCGCGCCCGCGGTGGCCGCGGCGCTCCACGCCGCCGATGGGATCTGGCGCTCGCAGCTGCCCATGAAGCCGAAGCACAGCGCCGACAGCGCGGCCGACGAGGGCTAGCGCGTTGGGGGCCGTCACGCCCGGTCTGGTCTGCGGCCACCACCACCTCTACTCGAGCCTCGCCCGGGGGATGCCGCCGCCCCCGCTCCGCCCGACCACCTTCCTCGAGATCCTCGAGCAGGTCTGGTGGCGGGTGGACGTCGCGCTCGACCTCGAGATGGTGCGATGGTCGGCTCTCCTCGGTGCCACCGAGGCGCTCATGAGCGGGACGACCGCGATCATCGACCACCACGAGTCGCCCGCCGCCATCGAGGGCTCGCTGTCGGTCATCGCCGATGCGTGCGAAGAGGTCGGCGTCCGGGTCGCCACCGCCTACGGCGTCACCGACCGCTGGGACGACGGGGGCCGGCTGCAGCACGACGACTGGCCGCCGCCGAAGATGACCGACGGCGCCCGCCGCGGCCTGGCCGAGAACGAGCGCTTCCTCCGCGGTGGTGGGAGGGGGATGGTCGGGGTCCACGCCGCGTTCACGTGCAGCGACGACACGCTGGCCGCAGCGGCCGGTCTGGCCCAGGACCTCGGCGTCGGCGTCCACGTCCACGTCGCCGAGGGCATCGTCGACCGCGACGCGGGCGCCCGCCTGGTCGACCTGGCCCGCGACGACTGGCTGCTCGTGCACTGCGTCCACCTCGACCGAGAGCTCTCCGGGACCATCGCCCACAACCCCCGTTCCAACATGAACAACGCGGTCGGCTACGCGCGGCCCGCCGTCCGACCGAACCCGGTCGTGCTCGGCACCGATGGGATCGGCGCCGACATGCTCGAGGAGGTTCGCCTGGCCTACGCCCGCCTCCGCGAGGACGACGTCGAAGCGACGGCAGACGTGCCGTGGGGGTGGCTGGCCGCCGGCCAGCGCTGGTTCCCCGAGGTGGCGGGCGACCGCGTCACGTGGAGCTACGACCACGCCGACTCGCCGTGGCACCTCGCCTTCACCCCCGGGGTGCGGGCGCTGCGGGTCGAGGTCGACGGCGAGGTCCTGCTCGACGACGGGCGGCCCACCCGCGTCGACGTCGACGAGGTGCGGGCCAAGGCAGCGGAGCAGGCCGCCCGCCTCCACGCCCGCCTGTGACCGCCCGCCCGCTCACCCTGGACGTTCATGGCCGATCTGGCCGCAACCAGTACGGCCGGGCGGGCCATGAACGCTGAGCCGCCGAAGGAGCGCCCATGACCGACCGAGTGGCCCTGTATCTGCAGGACGCGCATCCCATCCGGGAGGGCATGGAGCACGCCCGCTACGCGGAGGCCCGCGGCTTCGAGGCCGTCTGGCAGGCCGAGAGCCGTCTGGTGCGGGAGGCCACGGTGCCGATGGCCGCGTTCGCCTCCGTGACCGAGCGCATCAAGGTCGGCTCCGGGGTCGCCGACTGCTGGAGCCGCAACCCGGCCCGCCTCGCCGCCACCTTCGCCACCCTCGACGACCTCGCCCCCGGCCGGATTCTCCTCGGTCTGGGTGCGTGGTGGGATCCGCTGGCCCGCAAGGTGGGGATCGACCGCGCGCACCCGCTCACGGTCATGCGGGAGGTCGTGGCCGCGGTGCGGGCCCTGCTGCACAACGAGACCGTGACCGTCGACGGCACCTACGTGCACCTGGACGGGGTCGAGTTGGACTACGTCTACCAAGAGCGGCGAGCCAAGGACGTCCCGATCTACATCGGTGCGACCGGGATGCAGATGATGGAGCTCACGGGCGAGATCGCCGATGGGGTCGTCCTCAACTACCTCGTCTCGCCCGACTACAACGCGCGGGCCATGGAGCACCTGGCGGCGGGAGCGGCGCGTGCCGGACGGTCGGTGGACGGCATCGATCGCCCGCAGCTCGTGGTCTGCTCCGTCCACGAGGACCGCGACACCGCGCTCGACATGGCCCGCCTCATGGTCACGCAGTACCTCGGCCAGCAGCCGCACATCATGAAGGCCTCGGGCGTGCCCCAGTCGCTGCTCGACGCCGTCGGCGAGGTGCTGACGTGGCCGGCCACGCACGAGCAGGTGCAGGCCGCGTCGCAGCTCGTGCCGGACGAGATCGTGGGGATGCTCACCGCGTCAGGCACGCCGGACGAGGCTCGGGCTCGGGTGGGCGACTACATCCGCGCCGGCTGCACCTGCCCGATCCTCTACCCGCTGGGCGACGTTCGGGCGATGATCGACGCCTTCGCCGTGCCACCGGTTGCCTGACGCTCCACACAGCCGAGACCGGCCGAACCCGGTGCGTCCGGTGCGTCCGGCGCACCGCAGCGACGCCCGAGGCATTGCCGAGCGAAGCGAGTAGGAGCCAGCCGAAGCGCAGCGGTGGATGGCGACGAAGATAGCGACGACGAAGCTACGGGAAGCGGCCGGCCATCCACTCGGCCACGTGAGCCAGGGCTTGGGGGCGGTGTCCCTCGAGGTAGTGCGGCGCGCCTTTCATCTCGACGTACGTCACGTCGTCGGCGCCCGCGTTGGCGACGATCTCGTTGGCCTGACGCACCCGGATCTCGGTGTCGGCCGTCGGGTGCACGAGCAGGGTCGGCACCCGGACGTGGGGCATGGTGTCGGCCAGCTTCGCCGCGCTCGACAGGCCTGACCAGGTGGACAGCCAGCCCCTGGCCGTCATCGTGCGGGCCAGCCCTCCGCGGCCGTAGTTCGCGTCGAGCGGGTCGGGGAAGGCGAAGAGGCTCCCGAGCGGACGCTCGTCAGGATCGATCGAGAGGTCCAGGTACGCCGGGTCGGCCAGCGTTCGGTAGATGGTGAGGTAGCGCATCGCCACGGTCCGGGTCCTCAGGTCGCGCCAGCGGCGGGGCTCGGCCGCCTTGTCGACGCCGGCCAGTGCGAGCCGCGCGTCTTCGCTGTCGGCCAGCGCGGCCTTGGCCACCGCGTCGATGCGCGCGACGCGCTCCACCTGCGCTGCCCGGTAGCGGGCGAGCCACTCGGGGTCGTACGAGCACGGCTCCGGCCATGGGCGCCAGCCGTTGTCGGGGTCGTACATGTCCAGCTCGGGCACGCGGCTCTGCGGATCGTCCTCGTCGGCCACCGACGGGTCGATCACCTGGAGCATGAAGACGCCCTCGCCCGGGTGGGCGGCCATGCCGACCCAGCCGTCCCCGATGCCGAGCTCGGCCTGCGCGAGCGCCATCAGGGATCCGCCGCCGGAGTTGCCGAGCAGGACCACGGCTTCAGCTCCCCGCCGGACCATCTCGTCGTGCACGGTCTTCACGTCGACGATGCAGGCCTCGTGCAGGCAGTCCGTGTCGTTGCCCATGTACCGGGTGCCGAAGCCGAGCACCGCGTACCCCGCGGCGGCGAGGAGCGGGCAGGCGTAGTGGACGCTGAAGTCGCCGCGGGGATGGGAGAGGATCACCGCGGTCTTCCACGGGCGGCCGGCCGGCGGCAGCCACAGCAGCCCGCGGACGAGCGCGCCGTCCGGGCTGACCAGCCGGATCGATTCGCGGGGCAGCTCGACGCCGGGATCGTCCTCCGGCAGCGGCCAGTAGCTGAGGCCGAAGGGGCGCTGACCGCCGAGGTGGGGATCGAGGCGGGGCGGGGCGACGTCGAGGTCCTGCACGCCCGGAGCGTGGCGGCCGGCCCGGACGGCGTCAAGGCGCCGGCCCGGACGGCGTCGAGGGCGACCGGCCCGGGCCACGACCACGGCACCCGCCTACGCTCCGCCGATGCCCTCCACCACCGTGTGGGTCGGCGGCCAGCGCGTCGACGCCTCGATCTCACCGCTCGACCACGGCTACCTCGTCGGTGACGGGGTGTTCGAGACGTTGAAGACCGTCGATGGCGTGCCGTTCGCGCTCAGCCGTCACCTGGGCCGCCTGCGACGCTCGGCGGCCGGCCTCGACCTGATCGTCCCGGACGACGCCACGATCCGGAACGCGATCGACGTGGTCCTCGCCGACACGGCGATCGCGCGCGGCCGGCTGCGCATCACGGTGTCGAGCGGCGTCGGACCGCTCGGCTCGGGGCGAGGTGGACAACCGGCGACGGTGGTCGTCGCTCACACCGAAGCGGCGCCGTGGCCCCCGGCCGCCCGCCTCGCCACCGTGCCTTGGCCGCGCAACGAGCGCGGGGCGACCGCGGGCCTCAAGACCACCAGCTACGCCGACAACGTCGTCGCCCTGCGGGCGTCCCATCACGCTGGAGCCGACGAGGCCCTCTTCCTCGACACCCGTGGCCGCGTGTGCGAAGGCACGGGGTCGAACATCTTCTACTTCGTCAACCGGCACCTGGTGACGCCGTCCCTCGCCACGGGCTGCCTGGCCGGGGTGACCCGCGCGCTGGTGATGGAGCTGGTCGACGTGATGGTGGCCGACGCCCCCGTCGAGCTGCTGGGGAGTGCCGAGGAGGCCTTCATCACCAGCTCCACACGCGACGTGCTGCCCGTGTCGCACCTCGACGGGATCCCCTTCCCGTGCTGTCCCGGTCCCCGCACGACGGCGGCCTTGGAGGCGTTGGTTGCCCTCCAGATGACGACCCTCGACCCCTGAGGGCGCGTGCCGCCCCCGCGGGGGCGGCGGCCGGTCAGCGAGGAACGAGGCGCTCGACGGCGGCGAGCAGGCGGGCGACGTCCTCGTCGGTGACGTAGCGCACGACGCCGGCCCGCACCACACCGCCCGACGCCATGAGCCCGAGCGCCTCGACCGGGCCGAGGGCGTAGTTGTGTCCGCTCCACACCGCGATCCGCTCGCCGGCCAGGGCGCGCGCCACCTCGTCCGGAGTCCAGCCGTCGATCGTGAAGGCCACGGTCGGCACGCGGTCGACGAGGTCGTGCGGTCCCCAGACGTTGACCCCGGGTATGGCAACGAGCCCGTCGAGCAGCGGTTGGAACACCTCCGCCTCTGCGGCCGCGAGGTCCTCCATGCCCTCCTCCATGAGGAACCGGGCGGATGCGGTCACCCCGGCGAGTGCCTCGAAGCTGGGCATGCCGGTCTCGAGCCGGGACGGCCCCGAGTCAGCTGAGGCCGTCAGCTTGTACGGGCGCATGGTGCGCAGGAGCCCGGGCTCGACGTACATCGCCGCGGCGTGCGGCCCGTACCACTTGTAGGCCGAGGTGACGAGGGCGTCGCACCCGATGGCGGCGATGTCGATGGCCCGGTGGACGGCGAGCGCGACCGCGTCGACGAACAGCCGGGCGCCGGCCGCGTGCACGGCCCGGGCGATGGCTGGGAGGTCGGGCATGGTGCCGAGCAGGTTGGACGCGCCGGCGACCGCCACCCAACGCACCCGGTCGTCGAGCAGCGCGAGGACGGACTCGGTCGGCAGCCGGCCGGTCCGGGGATCGATCGGCGCGATCACCACCTCGGCGCCCCGGTCCTCGGCGGCCAGGCGCCACGACGAGACGTCGGCGTCGTGGTCGAGCTGGGTGCAGACGATCCGGTCGCCAGGTTGCCAGTCGCGGGCCAGCGACCGGGTGAAGGCCAGGGTCATCGTCGTCATGTTCGGCCCGAACCAGATCCCCTCGGCCGGCGCGCCGAGGAGGGCGCCGACGGTGGCCCGGGCGGTGGCCTGCACCTCCTCGCACGCGGCCGACGCGGCGAAGAAGCCCCCGCCGCACCCGTTGTCGCCGCTCGCCGAGAAGCTGGCCATGACCTCGATGGCGGTGTCCACCATCTGGGTGCCGGCCGGCCCGTCGAAGCGGGCCCAGCCGTTCGCGCCGATGCCCGGGAACCGCTCGACCACCGTCGCGCCGGCCCGGGCTGTGGCACTCATGGGCGCGCAGTCTGGCACGGGTACGGTGAGCTCCATGGAGGTCACCCCCGCCGCCATCGAGTCCTTCGCTCAGGACGGCGCCGTCCTCCTGCCGGGCCTCCTGGGGCCGGAGTGGCTGACCCTCCTCGAGGCCGGCGTCGAGCGCAACCTGGCCGAACCGAGCGAGTGGGCCTCCCAGTACACGCCCGACGGCGAGCCGGGGCGGTTCTTCGGCGACTATTGCAGCTGGGACCGCATCCCCGAGTTCCGGACGGTCGCGTTCGAGTCGGGGCTGGCCGGTGTCGCCCGCCAGCTGATGGGTTCGACCACCGCCCGCTTCTTCCACGAGCACGTGCTGGTGAAGGAGCCCGGGACCCGGGAGATCACCCCTTGGCACCACGACCAGCCCTACTACTGCGTCGACGGTGACCAGAGCGTCAGCTTCTGGGTCCCCCTGGACCCGGTGCCGGCGTCGGCCGGCGTGGAGTTCATCGCCGGCTCGCACCGCTGGGGGCGGTGGTTCGTGCCTCGGCGATTCGTCGACCACGTCCCCTACGCCGACGCCGACGCCGGCGGCCGCTACGAGCTCGTGCCCGACCTCGACGCCGAGCGATCAGAGCACCGGATCCTGTCGTTCGATGTGCAACCAGGCGACGCGATCGCCTTCCACTTCCGGACGCTCCACGACGCGCCCGGTACCGAGGGCCTGGCCAACCGGCGACGGGTCGTGTCGTTCCGATGGCTCGGCGACGACGCGAGGTTCGCCCTGCGGCCCTGGCTCCACTCGCCGCCGTTCGAGGCCCGGGCGCTGCAGGCCGGTGGGCCGCTCGACGACGACCGCTTCCCGCTCGTCGTGTAGCAGGCGCGGCCGATGGCGGGTGGACGGGCGAACATCGGCGGACGCGTAGCGGTGGGGGCGGCCGCCGCCATCCTGGCGGTGTGCGCGGCCGGGGGCCCGCTGTACGTGTCGTCCGCCGCCTCGCAGGCCGTGCAGATCCAGCTGGACGATGGCTGCCTGGCCGACGACGGCATGCACCTCGGCGTGCTGGCCGACCAGCCCCACCCCCGCCTCGACGCCGCGGTGGGCACCGTGGCCCACACCGCCGGGCCGCCCGTCGTCACCGAGACCACTCAGGCCTACAGGTACCACCTGGCGGGCACGGAGGGCCCCCAACGCCGAATCGTCCTCGCCCATCGCGACGGCCAGGAGGACCACCTGGGCCCGGGCATCGTCACGCCCGGCCCCGGCCAGGTCCTGCTGCCGGACTGGTACCTACCGATCGGCGGCGTGAAGGTCGGCGACCGGTTGGACCTCACGGTGCCGGCACCCGTCGTGTTCGACGTCGACAACCGACCCCTCCCCGACCAGCCGGCACCGACCGTCGTCGACGTCCTGCGGACGGCCGCCGACCGCGGCGTCACGTTGGTGGTGGCCGGCCACGACCGGCGGGTCATCGAGGCCGCGGACCACGTGGTCGAGCTCGACCACGGCCGGAGGGTCTCGTGAGGGCGGGACCGGCACTGCCCGTCGTGCCCGTCGTGCGGGGCCGGGGCGTCGCCAAGCTCTGGGATGCGACGAGCGGCCTGGCCCCGCTGTCGTTCGAGGCCGCCGAGGGCGAGGTCGTCATGGTCCGCGGCCGGTCGGGCAGCGGCAAGAGCACCCTGCTCGCACTGCTCGTGGGCTGGTGCGAGCCGGACGGAGGCGCCATCGAGCGGATCGGCCCGTGGGCCGCCGGCGGCGCGTGGCGCCGGTGGGACCGGACCGCCATCGTCCCCCAGGTTCTCAGCCCGCTGGCCGAGCTGTCCGTGGCCGAGAACGTCGAGCTGGTGCTCCGGCTCGCGGGCTCCGGTCGGAGCGAGGCCCAGCGAGCAGCCGCCGTCGTGCTCGAGTCCCTCGACCTCGACCCCTTGGCCGGGCGCCCCGCGACCGAGACCTCGCTCGGCCAGCAGCAGCGCCTGGCGGTCGCCCGGGCGGTCGTCGCCCAGCCGGCCGTCCTGCTGGCCGACGAGCCGACCAGCCACCAGGACGCCGACCACGCCAAGTTGGTGCTGGCCGCCCTCCGTGCGTGCGCCGCGGCCGGCAGCACGGTCATCGTCGCCAGCCACGACGACGCTGTCCGGGAC
>JBKPRL010000328.1:0-38570 GCA_046734535.1 bacterium
CGGTCGCCGAGACGACCGCGGCGCCCACGGCGCCGGCCGCACCGGCCAGCAGCGCCGCCCCGGCACCCTGATCGGGCGGCCCCGTCGCCTCGGCATGACCGCAGGGTGACGGGCCGTGATCGGCGGGCCTACGCTCCGGCCCATGCCCGAACCCGTTCGTGTCGCCGTCACCGGAGCCGCTGGTCAGATCGGCTACAGCCTGCTCTTCCGCATCGCGTCAGGAGCCATGCTGGGCCCCGACCAGCCCGTGATCCTGCAGCTGCTCGAGATCACCCCGGCGCTCACCGCTCTCCAGGGCGTGAAGATGGAGCTCGACGACTGCGCGTTCCCGCTGCTGGCCGACGTCGTCATGAGCGACGACGCCGACGTCGCCTTCGGCGACGCCGACTACGCGCTGCTGGTCGGGGCCATGCCCCGCAAGGCGGGCATGGAGCGCAGCGACCTGCTGTCTGCCAACGGCGGCATCTTCCGTCCGCAGGGCAAGGCGCTGAACGCCAGCGCGAAGCGCGACGTCAAGGTCCTGGTCGTCGGCAACCCGGCCAACACCAACGCACTGATCGCCCAACGCAACGCCCCCGACCTCGACCCGGGCCAGTTCACCGCCATGACCCGGCTGGACCACAACCGCGCCGTGAGCCAGCTGGCCCAGAAGCTCGACGTGCCGGTCACCGACGTGACCAGGATGACCATCTGGGGCAACCACTCGACCACGCAGTACCCCGACCTCTTCCACGCCCAGGTCGGCGGGAAGAGCGCGTACGAGCTGGTCGGTGACCACGCCTGGGTCGACGGCACCTTCATCCCGACGGTGGCCAAGCGCGGCGCAGCGATCATCGAGGCCCGCGGGGCCTCGTCGGCGGCGTCCGCGGCCAACGCGGCCATCGACCACATGCGGACGTGGGCACTCGGCACCGAGGACGGCGACTGGGCGTCGATGGCGGTCCCGTCGGACGGCTCCTACGGCGTGGCCGAGGGGATCATCTCGTCCTTCCCGTGCACCTGCTCGGGCGGCGGGTACCAGATCGTCCAGGGTCTCGACATCGACGACTACTCGCGGGGCAAGATCGACGCCTCGGTCGCCGAGCTGGTCGACGAGCGCTCGGCGGTCGAGGAGCTCGACCTGCTGTAGGGACGAGTCGCGTCAGTCCGAGGTGGCGACCCGGCAGGCCAGGGTCATCATCGCGTCGACGCCTCGCTTCAGGTCGTCGTCGCTGATCCGGGTCGACTCCACGCCCTCGATGACGTCGCTGACCGTGAGGATGGCCAAGGCCTCGACCTGGCGGATGGCCGCGACCGTGTAGAGCACGGCGGCTTCCATCTCGACGCCCAGGTGGCCCCGCTCGCGCCAACGGCGGAAGCGGCTGGGGTCAGGGTCGTAGAAGACGGCGCTGGAGACGATCGGACCGACGTGGAGCCGCGCGCCCTGCTCGCGGGCGAGCGCGACGGCCCGCTCGACGAGCGTCCAGCTCGCGGTCGGCGCGTGGGGCTCGCCGTCCGTGTAGGTGAAGACCGTCCGGTCTTCCGGCGTCGCGGCCACGGCGACCACCAGGTCGGCCATGTGCATCGTCGGCTGCAGCCCGCCGCACGTGCCGACGCGGACCAGTCGCGTGGCGCCCAGCTGGATGAGCTCCTCGGCCACGATCGCCGCGCTCGGGCAACCCATGCCCGTCGTCTGCACCGAGAGTGGCTGCCCCTCGAAGGTCCCCGTGTAG
Organism: bacterium; assembly: GCA_046734535.1. GTDB lineage: Bacteria > Actinomycetota > Acidimicrobiia > Acidimicrobiales > Ilumatobacteraceae > DASTFY01. Next base: position 1,713 of record JBKPRL010000328.1, read on the forward strand.
CCGAGCATGCCCCGCTCCTCGTTCACGCACCGCGCGCCGGGGTCGAAGAACGTCTCAGCGATGTACGCCGCCCGCCGTGGATCGCCGGGACAGAGGACGGCAGGGGCGTAGTCGCCCGGCTCGGCGCGCAGGTGGATCGGCATGGGCGGAGCGTACGTGCCACCCTCCTGGACCGACGTCCGAGCGCGCTACTTCAGGAATCGGCTCGTGGTGTTGTCGGCCAGGACCTTGCCGCCGGTCTGGCAGGTGGGGCAGTAGCTGACGGTGTAGCTGGAGTACTGCACTTCGCGGATGGTGTCGCCGCAGACAGGGCAGGGCTCCCCCGTGCGCTTGTGGACCCGACCGGGGCGATCGGCCGAGGAGCTCATGTCGGACCGACTGCGCTCGAAGGCCAGGCCCTCGTCGACCGCCTCGTGGATAGCGGTCACGACCCGCTCGGCGCCGTCGAGACCCAGCTTGGCGGTGGCCGCGAACGGGGAGAGCTTGGCGCGGTGGCAGACCTCGTTGGCCAGGCGGCGTCCGATGCCCGCGATGCAGCGCTGGTTGCGCAGGAACGTGTGGAGGCGCATGGGGTGCTCGGTGAAGCGGCCGGCGAGCTCGGCCGGCGTCACGTCCATGGCCTCCGGACCGAGATCGACGAGCGGCGGGCTCGTCAGCTCCTGCCCGGCGGGCACGCACCACACGCCGGCCCGCCGCTCCGTCCCGGCCTCCGTCAGCAGCAGCGCCCGCCCGTCCTCGAACCGCCAGCGGGCCTGGCCGCCGCGCGGCTTGGCCGACTGCTTCTCGTCGTCCTTCAGCCGGCCGCCCTGCATGAGGTGCACGACGAAGGTGAGCGGAGCGAAGTGCATGAGCAGGTACTTGCCCCGGCGGCCGACGCGCTCGAGCGGGTGGCCGTACGCGCCGTCGGGCGCCGGGACGGCCGTCTTCAACGCGGTGAAGGTGATCGGCTGGAAGCGGACCAGCGCGTCGCCGCCGAAGGCCTGCGTCAACCGCTCGGCGTGGGCCTGCACCTCGGGCAGCTCGGGCACCGTCCTCCTCGTCCCCCGGGCCTACCGGTACTCGGTCCGGGCTCGCACGGTCGTGAAGATGCCGTCGAGGGCCCGGAAGACCTCCTGGCCGTCGAGCAGCTTCTGCTGGTCGCCCGTGAGCCGGATGCGGCCGGCCATGAAGGCCTCCTGGGCGTTGAGCTGGCCGGTCGCCACGGCGACCGCGGTCTGCCAGTCCTGCTCGAAGCGGACGTCCTCGGGCTCGGCGGCGCCCGCGCCGAAGCGCGCCGACCGGTCGGCCACCTGCAGGTGGTAGGTGACGTCGCCCTCCGGCCCGTCGATGACGACCTGCGTGACCCCGAGCCGGCGGCCGTCGGCCGCCGCCTGCATCGCCGGGCTCGCGGCCACCTCCGCGGTGAGGGCCTCGATCCACTCGAGGCTCAGGTACCGGATCACCGGGACAGTCTGCCTGGTCGTCCGCCGCGTAGTGTCCCGCCGCGTGGAGGTCATCGGCCGCGGCACCAAGGTGTTCCCGAGCGCACCCGTGCAGGGCCTGCTGCGGGTGCTCGACGCTCCCGAGGACGTCATCGCGCTCATGGACCATGGTGCGACCGGCGTGATCGCCCTCGTCCGCGACGCCGGGGCGACCTTCCTCGCGCCGATCTTCCACGAGCTCACCGGTGTCGTGTGCACCGGCGGCACGCCCCGGAGCCACATCGGGATCGTCAGCCGCGAGTTCCACGTGCCCTGCGTGATGGGGTGCGCGTTCGCGGCCGGCGAGCCGGCGACCGGGCGGGTGGTCGAGCTCGACTGCTCGGCGGCCGACGGCGAGCCGGGGCTGGTCCGTGGGTGAGGTGACCGCGATGACATTGGCAGCGCGACGCGCCCGGGTCGACGAGCTCGTCGCCTACCACGCCCCGATCGCCCGGGCGCTCACCGACGAGCGCACCTCTCTGGAGTCCAGGCTGATCCCGGTCTCGGCCTACATCGTGACGTCATGCGTCGAGGCCTTCCTCCGCTACCCGACGCTGATGGCTGCGATCGACGCCGCCCTGCCGGCCGGCGAGATCGGTCGCCGGGCCCGTCGCCCCGGTTGCCGCATCAACACGGTGTCGCTGTGGTCGATCGCCAACTTCTGGCTGCTCGGCCGCAAGGTGATGGCCATGGTCGACCCGTCCGCGTCCGACGACGTCGAGGCCGCCCACACGGTCCTCGACTTCTGGGAGCGCGCCGCCCTCGGCTTCCGCGGCGACGGCACCCGGCAAGCCTGGGACAGCGGCACGGCTGCGGTGTACGACGCGTCGGTCGTGGCGCAGCTGCTCGACGGTGTTGCCCCCGTGGCGGAGGACGCGCGGCTCCAGATCACGAGGTTCAACGCAACCTTGATCGCCTACCTGTTCCTCTTGTACTTCGACACCCGCGTCGGCGCCGGCGACACCGGTCCGTACGCCCTGCCCGACGGACGGGTGCTGCTCGTCCGGGACTACTACCAGCTGGCCGACAGCGACTTCTGGTGGTCGGACGTCGCCGCGGCCGTGCCCTACCGCAACCTGACCGCCGCGCTCGTGCTGGACGGCGTCCGGGTCGACCGCATCACGGACTTCGGCACCACGTACACCACGCCCGAGTCCTACCTCGACCACCTCGTCGGCTTCGGGCTCTTCACCACCGACGGCCAGCCACCGGGCGGGCTGCGACCCGTGCCCCTGACCGAGCTCGAGGCCATCGTCGCCGCGGTCCGCCCCGCGCAGTCCGCCCTGTACCGCTCGGTGGCCGCGATGGACCGGCACGAGAAGATCCGCTGTGGGGCCTACGTCTACTTCTCCTTCCTCCGGCCCTATGCCACGGAGGCCGGCCTGCCCGACCTGGACTGGACGGTGCCGAGGGACATCCCCGACCCGCTCTACGAGCTGGTCTCGGCCATGGAGGGCGACAACACCGGCGTGGACGACGACGGCCCGTACTACGCCCCGCTGGCGTGACCTCGCCGTGGGCGGCCGCCGACGAGCTCCGCCATGCCGGCGCCGGCGCCGAGGAGTGGACGTTCTCGTTCTGGACCGCCGGCGGCTCGGCCGGCGGTCTCGTCCTCCTTCGTCTGCTGCCGGCGTCGAGGACCTGCTGGTACTGGGCGGCGCTCGTGCGGGCCGGCCAGCCGCTGCTCCACGTGAACGACTGGGAGGCGCCGCTACCGCGCGTCGGGCTCGCGGTGCGCTCCGACGGTCTGTGGGCGGACCACGTCTGCGAGGCGCCCTTCGAGCAGTGGACCGTGGCCAACGAGACGTACGCGGTCGCGCTGGACGACCCCGCCGACGCGCTCGGACGGGCCTTCGGCACCTCGGCCCCGCTCGCCTTCGACCTGGAGTGGTACGCCACGTCGGCCCCGACGGCCGTGGTGGACGGCTATGAGCAGCAGGGCGAGGTGCACGGAGCCGTGGAGCTCGGCGGCGGCGCGCTGGAGGTCGTGGCCAGCCCGGCCCACCGCACGCACCGATGGGCCGCGACGTTGGCGCCGTGGATGCCGGAGCCGGCGGTGGCCCACCTCGGCCTGCGGGCCGTGGCGCGCCTGGCGGACGGCGCGGTCGTCGACCTCGTCCTCACGGCCGACGGCTGGCGCTCCCGTGTGCCACGCTCGTCGTGAGCCGGCCGCGAGGCTAGAAGGCTTGTTGCATCAGCGCCACCATCCTGGCCTGGTCCTCGGTGACCTTCGTGAACTCGACGACCGACGACAACGGCATGTTGTCCATGGCGACCATCACGGTGAACTGCCGCCCACTCTTGCCCTCGACGTACCCCGCCAAGCTGTTGCCGAGCACGATGAGCTGCTGGGCTGCCGTACCTACGACACGGTTGCCGGTCTTGAGGTGCGCCTTGCCCGCCGCCGGGGAGTCGGTGAGGACGTTGCCCAGCGTGCCGTCCTTGCCGAGGATCGGGTTCGAGTCGAACAACGCCTGCGCGTACGGCGTGGCGGTCGCGTTCCTGTAGAGGGTGGCGAGCGCGCGAGGCGAGGAACGGTTCTGGTCGTTGGAGCCGGCACCGTCGAAGGGGAAGACGGCTTCTTTCGACACCCCGAGCTCGGTGAAGTTCTTCACCTCGGCCACCAGTCCCTCTTCGCAGTCGGTGCTGCCGTCCTTGACCGCGACGAGGCACGTCATGAGATCAGCGCCTCGGTTGTAGCTCACCTTCATGATCAGCTGGACGTACGCGGCCAGCGATGCGGACGTGTGCTCGGCCAGCTGGTCGGCGGGCTGGTAGCTGTCCTTGGGCGGGAGCAGCGACGCCGGGTTGGGCCCGGTCGGAGACGCGGTCACGGTGACGCCCGCCCGCTGCAAGGCCTCGATGAACGCGGTCCGAGCGAATGCTGACGGATCCGTGATCTCCCGCACCACCAACACTGGGGTGGAGCCGGCTCCGATCGTCCCCTCGACCACGATGTGACCGGGTGTCGGCTCGGTGGCGAACAGCTGCGTGGAGCCGTTGGCCCCCACCGTGGTGGCTCGGGTCTCCACGGTGTACGACGCGGTCTTCGGTCGGAAATCGACGGTGGTCGGTTGCCCGGCGGCGGAACCTGGCGACACCTCGATGTCGATCAGGTTCTCATTCACCCAGATGGGTGATACGAGACCATCGGGCCACTGGATCGGGGTGAACAGCCGGTCGTCGATGACGACGTCACCGCTGACGTGGGAGATGCCCGCGGCCTTGACCTTCTGGGCGAACTGATCGAGGACCGCCAACGGGTCGCCGGGGGGCTCGACCGCGCCGGGGATCCCGAGGGTGGCGTAGCTGTGGTCGATCTCTGGCAGGCTCTCGTAGAAGAGGCTGCCATCGGGCTGCGCCCTCAGCCCGAAGCTGAGATCGCCCGAGCCGACGAGGATGAGGTTGCCGTTCAGGGTGTCGCCGCTCACGCTGCCCGCGCGAAAGACCGGGGTCGTGATCTTGAAGTCGTCTCCATACGCGTCCAAGGCGGCAGTGACCGCGAAGCTCTTCATCGTCGAGCCCGGATCGAACATCTTGTCCGGGTTCTGCGCGACCAGCACCTCACCAGTCTCCTGGTCGATGGCGATGTAGCCCCAGTCCGATGCCTTGTACTTCGCCTGGTTCTCGATGGCGAGCAACGCCGCCTTGAGATCGGGCTGATCAGAGGGCTCGGTGTCATCGGTCGAGCCGCTCGGACCGGCCTCGGTGATCTCGCTACCGCACGCGCTCACGGCGAGCACGAGCAGAGCAAGGACTGCCGTCCATGGTCTCATCTGCATGTCCCCTTTCACATGGTTCCTCGTCGTGTCCCGGCGAGCGCCGCTCGACGATGATCACGCCCTGTCCCTGACCGGCCATCAGGGTCACACCCCAGACTTGCCGGTGGGACCCCCTAGATGACGAACTCGAACGGCGCGCTGGTGGTCGTGGGCGGTGAGGGATCGTAGGACGGGTTGGCCCGTGGGCTCGTCGTGCCAGGCGGTGCCCTGGGGGCCGGAAGGTCTCGGGTCAACATTGGGGGCGGTCCCCAATGTGTGACCGCGGCCGATCGAGCGATCCTGACGGGGTGGTCCAGCGTGCGGTCCAGGTCGAGGTCGACGCGGTGGTCGACGGCGACACTGTCAGCGGAGTGGTCAGGTCGGCGACGACGCCGAGCCGCCGGTTCTCAGGGCGACTTGGACTGATCACCGCGCTCGATGAGGCCCTCGAGGCGGGTGACCACGCCACCGATGATGACAAGGGGGACTGCTCATGAGAGCATCCGGACTGGTCGCTGCCGTCCTGCTGGTGACCGCAGCATCGGCGTGTGGCAACGCGGAGCGTCCCGGCATCGAGACCCACGCGGCCGCCAGCGAAGATGTGCTGGCGCCACCGCCCCACAGCATCGAGAAGGCGCTCGATGCGCTCCCGGGCCTCGCCAAGTCGACGTTGAAGCGCACTGGCGTGCCCGGACTCGCCGTCGCCGTCGTCCATGGAGGTGAGACGGTGTTCGCCGAGGGCTATGGCGTCAAGACGCTCGGCCGCGACGACGCCGTCGACGCGGACACGGTCTTCCAGATCGCCTCGGTCTCGAAGTCGGTCGGCGCGACGGTGGTGGCCACACAGGTGTCGGCGGGCGTTGTCGACTGGTCAACCCCTGTCGCTGAACTGCTCCCCGACTTCGCGTTGGCCGACCCATGGGTCACCAAGCACGTGACGGTCGGCGATCTCTACTCGCATCGATCCGGCCTGCCCGCCGGTGCCGGCGACGACCTGGAAGAAGTCGGGTACGACCGTGACTACGTCCTGTCGCACCTCGTGTACGAACCGCTGGACCCGTTCCGCGCGATCTACAACTACGCCAACTTCGGCATGACGGCGGGCGCCGAGGCCGTCGCGGCGGCAGCCGGCTCGAGCTGGGAGGACCTCACCGAGGACGCGCTGTTCGAGCCGCTGGGCATGACGTCGACGAGCGCCCGGTACGACGACTTCATGGCTCGCAGCAACCGAGCGACGATCCACGCCAAGGTCGGCGACTCGTTCCAAGCGCTCTACGAGCGCAACCCCGACGCCCAGTCGCCGGCCGGCGGCATCTCCTCCAACGTCAACGATCTGGCCAAGTGGATGCAGCTGGTCCTGGCCGATGGCGTGTTCAACGGAAAGCAGCTGATCGAGCCTGACGCACTGGTTCCGGCGCTCAGCGCGCAGATGATCACCGGACCGGTCGCCTCGCCAACCCAGCGCACCGGGCAGTACGGCTTCGGTTTCGGCGTTGGCGTCCAGCCGAGCGGCCGGGTGAGCCTCAGTCACTCCGGGGCGTTCGTGCTCGGCGCCGCCACCAGCTTCATGATGCTCCCCGAGCTGGACATCGGCATCATCGTGTTGACCAACGCCGGGCCCGTCGGCGCGGCCGAGGCCGTTGCCGCCCAGTTCATGGATCTGGTGCAGTTCGGCTCCATCACCCGCGACTGGACCGCTGACTACGCCGCTGTCCTCGCCCCCTACTACGCACCGGCCGGCGACCTCGTCGGCACAGCACGTCCAGAGGCTCCCTCCGCACCCCAGCCGTTGCAGCACTACGTCGGCGAGTACAGCAACGACTACTTCGGTCCCGCCACGGTGCGCGTCGTCGGGGATCGTCTCGTCGTCGAGCTCGGCCCCGCCGACTATCGCCTCCCGCTCGACCACTGGGCCGGCGACACGTTCTCGTTCGTCCCCGTCGGCGAGTACGCACCCCACGGATCGCTGTCGTCGGCCACCTTCACGATGGACGGCAACACGGCCAAGCAGCTGACCCTCCAGTTCTTCGACACCCAGGGGCTCGGAACCTGGACCCGGTGAGACCGGTCACCGTCGAGCCGGTTCCAGCTCGCTGGGGGAGGTGATGCCGAGCTAGCGGTAGGTGCTGGAGAGGTGGACCTCGACGGTCCTGGGGGTGACGAAGAGCTGTTGGACGCGTTCCGTGCCGGTGAGGGCGTTGATCTGATCCGCGACGCCGTGACCATGGTGTTGCAAGTACTGATCGACGGATCGATCAGGCCTCTACGCGGTGGTGATGGAGACCCACGTCAACGGGGTCTCGACTCGTGCCGTCGACGATCGGGTCGACGCCCTGGGTGCCACCTCGGGGATTGCCGGCTTCCCCAGGGCCCACTGGTCCAAGATCTGGTCCACCAACCCGCTCGAGCGGCTCAACAAAGAGATCAAGCGCCGGGCTCGCGTCGTGGGGATCTTCCCCAACGAAGCGTCCGTCATCCGACTCGTCGGCGCCGTCCTCGCCGACGTCCACGACGAATGGCAAGCCGGCGACCGGCGCTACCTCTCTACCCCGAGCGCGACACTGTCCACATCGCCGAACTCGACACCGGCGACTGACACCGAGGATCACCCTCGAGGCCCACCACCCGGTGGAACGAAGCCCACGACGCAGCTGTTCGTCGCTGGCTGCACCGTCGCGAGCACGCCCGCGTCCGTTCGTCGACCCATCAAGCCGCGTGTGTCGGTCTCACGCTGTGTCGCCGCCCGTCAGCCCTGCGGGAGGCTAGGGGAAGAGCCGTTCCTTGATGAGCTTGGCCAAGGCAGAGGCTGGAAGGGCCTCGGTGAAAGGAACATTGGGTGCTACCTGCAGATTGGTCAGCACGATGATGCTCGCCCGCTTGGCCGGGACATGGATGACAACGCTTTGATAGCCGGGCACGGCACCACTGTGCCCCACGGCTCCCGGAAACGCCTGCCCGATGCCCAGTCCGTACCGCCCTTCCTGGAAATCCAGGCGCTGACGTTGGGTGTCGGGCTCGAGCAGCGTCCCTGCGGCCATCTCCTCGGCCCAGATCTTCATGTCCTCGGCCGTGGAGATGACGGCCCCGGCCGCTGATACGAACGACGGGTTGAAGATGGTGACATCGGCCGGCATGGCACCAGGCGAGGCCGTGACCTTGGCCTCGGTGTTCCCCGCCGCTGTCGCCTCTTCCAGCCGGTCGAGCTCGGTGAGGGTGACGAAGTCATAGCCGTGGGCATACGGCCGGGGAAGGCTGGCGTCGGTGGGCGCCGGGAATCTGCTGTGCGTCATGCCCAACCTGTCGAACAGTCGCTCCTGGAAGAGCCGGGGAAGGTCCTGGCCGGTGAGCCTTTCGGCGATCACGCCCAACAGCTCGTAGTTGGTGTTGGAGTAGGCAAACTGTTGTCCGGGGGGAAAGCTCGGCGGGTGGCGGAACGACGCGGCGAGCAGCTCGGCGCTGGTCCACACCTTGTCGGGATGGGCATCGGCCTCGCGGTTGAACTCCGCGTCCGCGGTGTAGCTGAACAGACCGCTGGTCATGTTCAGCAGCTGGCGCACTGTGATGGCCGACCCGTTGGGCACCTCCGGCACGATCGTGGCCACAGGATCGTCCAGGCCGACCTTGCCCTCGTCGACGAGCTGGAGAACGATGGATGCGGTCATGGTCTTGGTGACGCTGCCGATGCGCCACTGGTCGTCGGTCCGCATGGGTGTCTTGGCGCCAAGGTCCCCCACCCCGAAGGCCTCCAGCCACTGCCCCTGACCGGGAACATCCACCAGGACGATCGCCCCGGGGACGCGCAGCTCCTGCATCTTGGCCGTCAACGCCGGCCGCAGCTGCGCGGCGAACGCCGGCACCGGCTCCGGCGAGGCGGAAGACGGCGGAGCGGGCGCTGGGGCGGATCCGGCCGACGAGCTCCGAGCGGTGCAAGCGGAGCTCACCAAGCCCACGACGACAGCGGTGGCGCCGGCCAGCCATGCGGCTGAGTGGCGGCTGCGCTCTGGACGTCCGGTGAACGACATTGACGACTCCAAGCCGCTCATGAGGGCACGACGGGTGGTGACGTCGGCGACGCAATGGTGCCGATGGCGCCGAAGAGGTCCATCGCGAGGTTGGGTACGTTCCCGGCTTCGTCGAAGCTGCCCTCTCGGAACGTGGTCACGACCGCGACCGAGATCTTCGTCGTCGCGTTGTACGCCTCGACGCCGGCGTAGCCGGCGAGCGCGGGGTTCTGCAGGATCCATTCGCCGTTTCGGACCGCACCGAGACCAAAGCCGTAGGCCTCGTTGAGCGTTCGGCAGTTGGCGCAGCCGTTCTGTGGGTGGCCGAACCCGAGATGCGGGTCGATCTGGTCCTTGTAGGACTGGCGCGACAGCAGGCGTCCCTCGCCGAGGCCGATGGCGGTGCGGGTCATGTCGGAGATGGTCGTCGTCTCGATCGCGCCCTCGGCGAACGTCCATGACGGGTTCCAGAACGTGGACTCCTCGATGAAGGTCTGCTCCGTCGGTATGCGGAGCGCCTCGCGGCGTTCCGAGCTGAAGGCATGGAGGACCGGAGGTGCGATCTCGGGCGACCCTGGATCGACGGTGTCGCGCAGTCCCAACGGCTTCAGGACGTCCCGGCTCAGCGCCGCGTCCAGCGGCTCGCGCGTGACCTGTTGAAGGATCATGCCGAGCACCACGTAGTTCGTGTGTGCATACGACCAGTTCGTGCCCGGCCTGAAGAGCTGCGGCTGTGCGAAGGCGAAGTCGAGCAGCTCCTCCTGCGTGAAGGTGCGGAACGGGTCGGCGTACAGCGCCTCGATCAGCGCGTCGGAGACGAAGTCGGGATAGCCCGACGTCATGCCCGCGAGCATGCGAAGTGTCACGTCCCTGGCATGCGGCAGCTCAGGGAGCCATTTCGCTACGGGGTCGTCGAGAGCGACACGGCCCTGATCGACGAGGCGCAACAGCAGCGTCGACATGTACTGGGCGGCCACGGCGCCGTTGCGGAAGTGCATGTCGATCGACGCCGGGACACCGGTCATCGATTCGCCGTAGGCCTTGGTGAGCAGCGGTCGACCATGGTCGGTGACCTCCACGATGACGGCGCCCAGATCGTGCGCGGCCATGAGGTCCTGCACGGCCTTGTCGATCGGCGCCGCCCCGTCGTCGGGGCCGCCCGAGGCGGCGAGGGCCTCGGCCCGATCCGGCCCAAACGCGGTTCCCGCCACCAGAACCACTGTGAGGGCCGCCGCGACGGCGACCGTCCGCCGGCGCGAAGCACGGGGCGTCAGCGGGGCCCGACTCGGTCGCACCGCTGGCACGGGGTTCGCGCGCTCTGGGGCGCGCCGATGAGAGCTGGGCATCACGGTTCCTCCTCGTGGTGGACGCTCCGAGTCCGGCAGGACGCTGCGGTGGCCGGTGTGGTCAGGCAGCTGTCCGTGTCAGGGCCCTCAGCTCCCGATGATCCACGCACGAGGTCGTGCAGGCATCAGGGTCACACCCCAAACATTCCGCAGACGTGACCCCAACCGGCGGCCGACCTCCGGGGTCAGCCCCAGGCCACCCCCTCGACCGAGCCCGAAGGCGCCGGATCGGGGAGGCGCATCATGCGGAACGAGTTGAAGAGACCGACCAGGGCGGCGAGGATCGGGACGAGGAGTGCCACCTGCAGGGCACGCGGCCGGGCGTCGGTGTTGATGCGGACGATCTCGTCCTGGACGTCGGCCGGCTGGCCGGCGAGCTGGGCTTCGAGCTGGGTGTTGCTCATGACCTCCGCGTCGTCCTCCAGCGCCCGCGCGACCTGCTGCTGCTCGGAGGGGGAGAGCACGGCACTGTTCTCGGAGAGGTGGGTGAACGCGAACGAGAGCGTGGCCAGCATGATGGCGCCCGCGAACGCCAACCCGAACGAGAGGCCGAACGATCCCGCCGCCGAGTTCACACCGGCCGCCTCGCTGACCCGCTCCTCGTCGATCGGGGACAGCGTGTAGTTGTTGAGCTGGGACACCAGGAGCCCCAGCCCGGACCCGGCGACGACGAGAGGGAGCACGAAGTACCAGCCCGAGTCGGCCCGGGGCACGATGGGGATCAGCGCGATCATGCCGGCGGCCAGCAGTGCGAACCCCAGGCGGATGATGCTGGCCGGGCGCCGGGCGCCGGCCTTCTTCCCGGCCAGCAGCGCCATGGCGAACATGCTGAGCGACAGCGGCGCCAGGGACAGTCCGGCCTCCAAGGCGTTGTACTCCAGCACCATCTGCAAGAAGATCGGCAAGGCGATCATCGCGCCCCCGAGCGCGATCTGCTGGAGCATCTGTTGCGAGATCCCGAACCTGAAGAGCTTGGCTCTGAACAGGCTCGGGTCGATCAGCGTGGGCCGTCCTTGCCGCTGGCGTCGCAGGAGCCAGTAGATGAAGCCTGCCATCGCACACGCGCCGATGAGCAGGAGTGCGCCGACGGCCTCCCCGCCTTCCTGCCAGACCAGGATGCCCAGCACGATGCCACCCATGCCCACGACCGACAGGCCGGCGCCGACGGCGTCGATGTGCCGAGGACCGGTGTAGGGCACGTCCTGGACGAGCTTTATGCCGAAGAGCACGATGGCGATGACGAGGTCCTCGAGCAGGAACGCGATGCGCCACGACAGGAACGTGGTGATGAAGCCGCCGAGGAGCGGTCCCACCGCGGCGGCGATGGCCGCGGCCGCGCCGACGAGGGCGTAGGCCTGCTTCTGGGCCGCGCCCTCGAAGTTGCCGTGGATGAGGGATTGCATGGCCGGCAGCAGGAGCGACGCGCCGAGCCCGCCGATGATGGCCCAGAAGATGATGATGGCCGTGAGGCCCTGGGCGAGCGCCATCGCCAGCGCACCGACCGCGTAGCCGAGCAGCCCCAGCACGTACGCCCGCTTGCGCCCGATGAGATCGCCCACCTTGCTCCCGATCAGGATGAACGCGGCGGACACCAGCGCCTCGAGCGCGATCGCGGACTGGACGCCGCTGACGGTCGTGCCGAGATCGTGGACCACCGCGGAGATCGACACGTTCATCAACGACGTGTCGACGACGAGCACGAACATCGCCATGGCGAGCAAGATGGCGAGCCGAGGGTTCCCCTGCGCCTCGGTCGGGGCGCTGCTGCTGGCGCGCTCCGTCATCGGATGGCGGCGGGTGTCGTCACGACACGGCCGCGACGATCGCTCGGCTCGGGTTGACCGCCTCGAGCGTGCTCGGTCCCGCAGGCGCGGCGATGCGCCGTCGCCGGATCCACTTGTCGACCTCGACCACGATCGGGAGGATCAGCGCGAGGCCGATGCACGCCAGCCACTGGAGCCCGTCCAGGGACTGCGTGAGCAGGCCCCGCTGCATGAACGACAGCTCGGTGGACAGCACGACGAGTGCCGCCGGTATGACGAGGATCTTGAGCGCGCCCAGCACGGGTGGCGTGAGGCCACTGGACGGGTCACGCCGCATCACGAGCCCGCTGAACACGGTGCCGAGGCCGATCACGACGAAGCACATCGTCATGGACGCACTGGGCTGGTCGATGTACAGGGTGTCGGGGCCCCACGCGAGCGGCACGAACGCGGCGACGAACAGCACGCCGCCGTAGAGCACCCAGCGGGCCACGGCGGCACGGTTGGTGATCGGTACGTTCGGGTCGCGTGGCGGCCGCTTCATGACCCCCGGGTCGCCCGGGTCGAGGGCGATCACCGCGACGGGGAAGACGGCGATGAAGAAGTTCAGGAACAGGACCATCAGCGGGGTCATGGCCACGCCGCTGTTGATGTCGAAGGCGGTGGCGGCGAGGAAGACGAGCACCAGCGCCAGGAGCTGGGACATCTGGTAGCGGATGTACGAGACGACCTTGGCGTAGATGGTGCGGCCGAGCTCGACGGCATGCACCAGCGTGCCGAAGTTGTCGTCGGTGAGGATCATGCGGGCGGCCTGCTTGGAGACCTCGCTGCCACTGCCCATGGCCACGCCGATGTCGGCCTGCTTCAGGGCGGCCGCGTCGTTGACCGCGTCGCCGGTCATGGCGACGATGAGCCCCTCCTGCTGCATGAGGCGGGCCAGTCTCAGCTTGTCCTCGGGGGAGACGCGACCGAAGACGTGGAGCTCCGGCAGCCGGCTGGCCAGCTCCTCGTCGGTGAGCGCCTGGAGCTCGGCGCCGCTGATGGCCCCGGGGCCGAGCCCGAGCGTCTCGCCGATCGCCTTGGCCGTGATGGCATGGTCGCCGGTGATCATGCGCACGTCGATGCCGGCGGCGAGCGCGATCTCGACGGCGCTCTTCGCCTCCCTCCGCAACGGGTCGATGATGCCCACCATCGCGATGAAGGCCAGGTCGTTCGTGAAGGCCATCGGATCGTCGGAGACCGCGGGGACGTCGGCGTCGTCGATCATGCGGGCGGCGAAGGCCAGCACCCGCAGGCCCTTCGCGGCCAGCTGCTCGTTGGCGGCCTCGATGTCCGGCCGGGCCTGGTCGATCGGGATCTGGGACCCGCTCAGCGGCCCGCCCTGGGAGGAGCAGCGGGCGAGGACGACGTCGGGAGCGCCCTTGACCAGCTCGATGACCCGCTCCCCTCCATCCACCGGGACCCGGTGGAAGGTGGCCATGAACTTGTACTCGGAGTCGAAGGGCACCTCGGCCAGCCGGGGATAGGCGCGGCGCGTCTCGTCGGCGTCGACGCCCAGCTTGGCGGCCAGGACGACGAGGGCCGCCTCCGTGGGATCGCCCACCACGGCACCCTCGTCCGACACCGTGGCGTCGCTGTCGAGGACCAAGCCGTAGGCCAAGCGCGTGAAGTCGGGGGTCGGCACACCGGCCGCGGAGAGGACGGTCCCGGACTTGGCGTAGCCCTCGCCCTCGACGGAGAACCACGAGCGGTCGGCGTACAGGACCGACACCATCATCTCGTTCATCGTCAGCGTGCCGGTCTTGTCGGTGTTGATCGCGCTCGTGGCACCGAGCGTCTCGACGTCCGTCAGGTTCTTGACCACCGCCTTCGCCTCGGCCAGCTGCTTCGCCCCGTAGGAGAGCATGGCCGAGACGAACGTGGGCAGGCCGGTGGGGATCGCCGAGATCGCCATGGCCGTGCCGAGCAGGAGCACGTCCGAGGCTGACAGCCCGCGAGCGAGGCCCACGAGCACGATGATGGCGACAGCCGTCCACGCGATGACCCCGAGCACCTTCGTCAGCTTGTCGAGCTCCTGCTGGAGCGGGGACCGGGTGCGCTGGACCGAGGTCAGCATCGTGGCGATCTGCCCCATCTGGGTGTCCATGCCGGTCGCGGTGACGACCATCGCGCCGGTTCCCCGCGTCACCGAGGTGTTCTGGAACAGCATGTTGGAGCGGTCGCCGACGCCGATCTCGCCCTCGGGCAGCACGCCGGCCTGCTTGGAGATCGGTGCGCTCTCGCCGGTCAGCGCCGCTTCCTGCGTCTCCAACGTGGCCGATCGGATGATCCGACCGTCCGCCGGCACGATGTCGCCCGCCTCCACCTGGACGACGTCGCCGGGCACGACATCGATCGCAGGGACCAGCAGGACCTCGCCCCCGCGCAGCACCCGGGTCTGGGGCACCTGCATCTTCGACAGGGCGTCCACGCTGGCCCGGGCCTTCAGCTCCTGCCGAGCGCCGAGCACGACGTTCAGGACGACGAGGGCCGCGACCAGCAACGCGGTGGGCACCTCGCCGATCACCAGGCTGATCACGGCGACCGCGACGAGCATGATGTTCATGGGGTCGCGGAGCTGCTGCAGCGCCACCGCCCACATCGACGGGGGCTTCTCGCTCGTGATCTGGTTCGGCCCGTGCTGCGTCAATCGGGTCGCAGCGTCGGCGACGCTCAGCCCCGACGATTCGTCCGAGCCGAAGGCAGCCACCACCAGGGCGCTCTCCTGGCTGTACACGGGCGTCGCGTTGGCGGGTCCCGACGACGAGCGCGCGTCGTCCGGGCTCGTGACCGTCATGGTGAACCTCCTCCGATCCCGCTCAGGGTCTCGTGCCGACGGGTGGGCGGGCACCACCCGTCGGCGGGTGGAACGTCCCACCGGCCGGGCGAGCCGATCTCGGCCCGTCCCACGTGGCGTCGCGCGGTGTCGTGGCCACCCCTCCTCGCTCCCTCGCCTGGACGACCTCCCGTGGCGGACATTTCGGGAGTCATCGGAGCGTAGGTCCCGGTCGGCGCGACCACCAAGCGTGCCCGTGATCGCGCTGCTCGTTCCGGAGCGCCGATGTCCTCTCCGTTTCGCGGGTGGTGCGGGTCCACCCAGGGCCGCACGACCGCGGCATGAAGTCGCCACCACCGACCGCGAAGCAAGCCACAGCTACGCTGGCCGCACACGTGACACTCGCAAGGTTCGGCACTGGGCAGGTCTTCTGGTCGATGCTGACGACGGCAGTCCGCCAACCGGTCCAGGGGCACGGAGGTGCGTGAGGTGGCCAAGAAGAAGCGCAGTCATGACGATGCGGAGGCACAGGCCGAGCCAGAAGGGGAGATGAAGCGCAAGGCCTACGAGCGGGAGCTGCGCACGCTCCACGCCGAGCTCGTCGCCCTCCAAGAGTGGGTGAAGGCGACCGGCGCGAAGGTCTGCGTCGTCTTCGAGGGCCGCGACAGCGCCGGCAAGGGCGGCACGATCAAGGCGATCACCGAGCGGGTGAGCCCCCGCGTCTTCCGGGTCGTGGCGCTGCCCACGCCGACCGAGCGCGAGAAGTCCCAGATGTACGTGCAGCGCTACATCCCGCACCTCCCCGCCGCGGGGGAGGTCGTCATCTTCGACCGCAGCTGGTACAACCGGGCCGGGGTCGAGCGCGTCATGGGCTTCTGCACCGAAGAGCAGGCGAAGCGCTTCCTCTCCATGCTGCCCGCAGTCGAGCAGGCGATGGTCGACTCGGGCATCATCCTCGTCAAGTACTGGCTCGAGGTGAGCGAAGAGGAGCAGACCCGCCGCCTGCAGAGCCGCATCGACGATCCGCGCAAGATCTGGAAGCTGTCGGACATGGACCTCAAGTCCTACAGCCGGTGGTACGACTACGGGCGGGCCCGAGACGAGATGTTCGCCGCCACCGACACCGGGTGGGCGCCCTGGTACATCGTGCGCACCGACGACAAGCGCCGCGGTCGGCTGAACCTCATCACGCACCTGCTCGGCCAGGTGCCGTACGAACCGCTGGAACGCAAGAAGGTCACGCTGCCCAAGCGACGGAAGTCCGCCGACTACGACGAGCCCGATCTCTCAGTCCGTCACATCCCGACACCGTTCTGAGGCCGCACCCGCGGCTCAGTCGGCGTTCGCCTGGCTCGCCACCGGCTCCCGCTGGGCGTGGCGCCGGTGGCGGATCAGCTCGATCGCCACGGGCAGGAGCGACACGGCGACGATCGCGACGATGGCGATCTCGATGTTGTCCTTGACCACGTCCACCGAGCCGAGGAAGTAGCCGAGGGTCGTGACTCCGATCCCCCACAGTGCCGCGCCGACGATGTTGTAGATGACGAACGTGCGGTAGCGCATGGTGCCCACGCCGGCCACCACCGGTGCGAACGTCCGCACGATGGGCACGAAGCGGGCCAACACGATCGTCTTGGGCCCGTACCTCTCGAAGAAGATGTGCGCCTTGAGGACGTTCTTCGGGTCGAAGAGGCGGGACTTGGGGCGGTCGAACAGCGAGGGGCCGACCTTCTTGCCGAACCAGTAGCCCACCTGATCGCCGACGAACGCGGCCGCCACGACGCAGGCGACCACGATCGGGAGGGGCGGCATCCGGTTGCCGCCGGCGCTCGAGGCGAGGAAGCCGGCGATGAACAGCAGTGAGTCGCCCGGCAGGAAGAAGCCGATGAGGAGGCCTGACTCGGCGAAGACGATGGCGGTCAGGAGCAGCAGGCCGCCCTGCTCGAGCAGCTTCTCCGGGTTCAGGAAGCCGGCGGCGAGGATGCTCGAGAACACGAAGGGTGGAGGCTACCGGTCAGACGCTCGTGGTGGCGGTCTGGGCGACGGGCACGGACCCGGCGGCGAGGCCGGGGGCCTTGCGCTTGGAGAAGGCGATCGCACCGATCAGCACGACCAGCGAAACCCCGGCGATGGTGAACCGGGCGGCGTCGTTGTCCTGCAGGTTGATGATGGCCGGCAGCGTGAGCAGCGCGACGAGGTTCATGACCTTGATCAGCGGGTTCAGGGCCGGCCCGGCGGTGTCCTTGAACGGGTCGCCCACCGTGTCGCCGATGACGGCGGCCTTGTGGGCCTCGGAGCCCTTGCCGCCGTGATGCCCGTCCTCGATGTACTTCTTCGCGTTGTCCCACGCGCCGCCCGAGTTGGACAGGTAGTTGGCCATCAGCTGCCCGGTGAGGATGACCGCGGCCAGGAAGCCGCCGAGCGCCGCGTAGCCGATGCCGAAGCCGATGATGACGGGAGAGAGGATGGCGAGGAGGGCCGGCGTGGCCAGCTCCCGCAGCGACGCCGCCGTGCAGATGTCGATCACGGGGCCGTAGTCCGGGGCCTTCTCGCCCGACATGATCTTGCCGTCGGCGAACTGCGAGCGGACCTCCTGCACCACGACGCCGGCGGTGCGGCCGACGGCGCGGATGGCGAGGGCGGAGAACAGGAAGGCGATCGAGCCGCCGACGAGGAGGCCGATGAAGGTCTTGGGTTCGGCCACGTTGATCTGCGTGAGCGGATCCCGGAACAGGTCCGAGCCCACCTTGTCGATGTTGAGCTCGTTGCCGATCGTCTCGATGTAGGAGGCGAACAGGGCGACCGCGGCGATCACGGCGGAGCCGATGGCGAAGCCCTTGGTCACGGCCTTGGTGGTGTTCCCGACCGCGTCGAGGCTGACCATGATCCGCTCCGGCTCGCCGTGGAACTCCCCGGACATCTCGGCGATGCCGGCCGCGTTGTCCGAGACCGGACCGAAGGTGTCCTCGCTGACGATGACGCCCGTGGTCGCCAGCATGCCCATGCCGGCCAAGGCGACGAGGTACAGCGAGAACTGGAGGTTGCCGTCGCCGAGCACCAGCGCCGCGCCCACCGCGATGGCGATGGCGATGATGGCGTACACCGAGCTCTCGAGGCCCGACGAGGTCCCGGACAGCACGACGGTGGCCGGGCCGGTCTCGGAGGCCTCGGCGATCTCCTGCACCGGGCCGTACTCGGTGCCGGTGAAGTACTCGGTGAGTCGGCTGACCACCTGGGCCAGGACGAGGCCGACGAGCACGGCGGCGAAGCACTTCCACCCCGCGTTGGCGTGGTCGTTCCCGACGTAGATCAGGGCCAGGAGCAGCGTGCCCACCACGGTGAGGAGGCCGGCGACGAGGAAGCCGCGCCGGATCGGGTTGAGGGCGTTGGTCTCGCCGGGGCGGGCCCGCACCGTGAAGACGCCGGCGATGGAGGCGAGCACGCCGATGGCCCGCACGCCGAGCGGGAACACGAGGCCGAGGGCGGGGTTGGCGCCGATGGAGTTGAACGCCGCGACACCGAGGATGATCGACGCGACGAGGGTGACCTCGTAGCTCTCGAAGAGGTCCGCGGCCATGCCCGCGCAGTCACCCACGTTGTCGCCCACGTTGTCGGCGATCGTGGCCGGGTTGCGGGGGTCGTCCTCCGGGATGCCGGCCTCGACCTTGCCCACCAGGTCGGCGCCGACGTCGGCCGCCTTGGTGAAGATGCCGCCGCCCACCCGCAGGAAGAGGGCCAGGAGCGAGCCGCCGAAGCCGAACCCGATCAGGATGGCCGTGGCGGTGTTCTGGAAGATCATGATGATGACGGTCGCGCCGAGCAGGCCGAGGCCGACGGTGAACATGCCGGCGACGCCACCGGTCCGGAAGGCCACCGTCAGCGCGTCGCGCATCGAGCCCTCCTTCGCGGCGGCCGCGGTGCGCACGTTGCCCCGCGTGGCCAGCGTCATGCCGATGTAGCCCGCCAGGCCGGACATGAGGCAGCCACCGAGGAAGGCCAACGTCCGGGCAGTCCCCGACAGGCCGTAGCTCAGCGCCTCCGTGCCGTCGGCCCGCTTGACCGCGACCGACGTGAGGAAGACGACCACGATCAGCGGCAGCAGGATCAAGGCGATGGTCTTGAACTGTCGCTTCAGGTAGGCCCACGCGCCCTCCTGGATGGCCCGCGCGATCTCCTGCATCTTCGGCGTGCCCTGATCCTTCTTCAGCACGTCGTTCATGAGGAGGAAGCCGACGCCGATGGCCAGCAGGGCACACGCCGCAGCGAACACCAAGATCGCCCACTCGGCGCCAGCGAGGTGGAACGCCTGGTAACCGCCTTCGGCGGCAAGTACTGATGACACCGGTCGTTGCTCCCGGATCTGCTCGTGACGGTTGGAACTGGCCTCCGGGCGCTTCCCGCCCGGGCACGGCGAGCGATACTAGGGAGTGGAAGGGGTCACACGGAAGCCGGTGTCCCCGCCCACCCGTACGTGCCGCGCGCCGCGACGGGCCCATCGCCGCCACCGCGAGACGGCATCGCCAGGACCATCAGCGGCCGGCGTCGGGAGTGCTGCACCCCCTCCCGCCTGGTACTACCGTCAGGTCGTCGCCGGTCGCGAACCGGGTGGGAGGTCGGAGGAGGCCGCCGAGGATGGCACAGACGCTGAGCCCCGGTCCGAGCGGTCGCACCGGTGCCAGCCGTGCGCCCGTGACCGGTACGGCTGCTCTGCCCACCGCGCGTAGGCGGCGACCCTTCCTGCTCGACCTGTACAGCAGCGCGCTGGGCAAGAAGTACGTCATGGCAGTGACCGGCATCGTGTGGATGGGCTACGTGCTGGTCCACATGATCGGCAACCTCAAGGCGTTCCTCGGGCCGGCCGAGCTGAACCACTACGCCGAGTTCCTCCGCGAGCTGCTCGTGCCCATCCTCCCCCGGACGATCACGCTCTGGATACTGCGGCTGGGCCTGATCCTCGCGATCGCGCTGCACGTCCATGCGGCCACGACGCTGACGATCATGAACCGCAAGGCCCGGCCCGTCCGCTACCAGAGCCCGCGCGACTACGTCGCGGCCACCTTCGCCAGCCGGACCATGCGGTACACGGGCGTGCTGATCCTGCTCTTCCTCTTCGTCCACCTCGGCGACCTCACGTGGGGTTGGTTCAACCCCGGCTTCACCCGCGGCGACGTCTACCGCAACCTCGACGCCAGCCTCTCCCGATGGTGGATGAACCTCTTCTACATCGTCTGCAACCTGGCGCTGTTCCTCCACCTCTGGCACGGCGGCTGGAGCCTCTTCCAGAGCCTGGGATGGAACAACCCCCGGTTCAACCAGGCTCGGCGTTGGTTCGCGCTCGGCTTCGCCGGCATCGTCGTCGCCGGCAACATCTCGATCTGCCTCGGTGTGCTCACCGGGGTGATCAGCGTCTGAGGAGGCTGCAGTGAGCCACACCGCGCTGGACCCTGTCCTCGACCCCAAGACGCCGAGCGGCCCGATCGCGGAGCGCTGGTCGGAGTACAAGTTCAACGTCAAGCTCGTGAACCCGGCCAACAAGCGCCGCTACGAGATCATCATGGTCGGCACCGGCCTGGCCGGCGCCGCGGCTGCGGCCACGCTCGCCGAGCTCGGCTACAAGGTGAAGGCCTTCACCTTCCACGACTCGCCCCGGCGGGCTCACTCCATCGCCGCGCAGGGCGGCATCAACGCCGCGAAGAACTACCGCGGCGACGGCGACAGCATCTACCGCCTCTTCTACGACACGGTGAAGGGTGGTGACTTCCGCTCCCGCGAGTCCAACGTCTACCGGCTGGCCGAGGTCTCGGGGAACATCATCGACCAGTGCGTGGCGCAGGGTGTGCCCTTCGCGCGCGAGTACGGCGGCCTGCTGGACAACCGCTCCTTCGGTGGCGCACAGGTGTCGCGCACGTTCTACGCCCGCGGCCAGACCGGCCAGCAGCTGCTCCTCGGCGCGTACCAGGCCCTCGAGCAGCAGGTGGGGCTGGGCAACGTCGAGCTGTACACCCGATGCGAGCTGGTCGACATCGTGGTGGTCGACGGGCGCTGCGCCGGGATCGTCACCCGCGACCTCGTCACCGGGGAGATCACGTCCCACTCCGGTCACGCCACCGTCCTCGCGACCGGCGGCTACTCGAACGTCTTCTACCTCTCGACGAACGCCATGGGGTGCAACGTCACCGCCGCCTGGCGGGCGCACCGGCGAGGCGCGTACTTCGCCAACCCGTGCTTCACCCAGATCCACCCGACGTGCATCCCACAGAGCGACGAGTTCCAATCGAAGCTCACGCTGATGTCGGAGTCGCTGCGCAACGACGGACGCATCTGGGTCCCGAAGGACCCCGACGACGCCCGCCCGCCGCACCAGATCCCGGACGCGGACCGGGACTACTACCTCGAGCGGCTCTACCCGAGCTTCGGCAACCTCGCCCCGCGCGACATCGCCAGCCGCGCCGCCAAGCGCGCTGTCGACAGCGGGCGGGGCGTCGGCCCGCTGAAGAACGGCGTGTACCTCGACTTCTCGGACGCCATCGGCCGCGTCGGGCGGGCGGTGATCGAGGAGCGCTACGGCAACCTCTTCGAGATGTACGAGCGCATCACGGACGAGAACCCGTACGAGTCGCCGATGCGGATCTACCCGGCCCCCCACTACACGATGGGTGGGCTGTGGGTCGACTACGAGCTGATGACCACGGTGCCCGGCCTGTACGCCGCCGGGGAGGCCAACTTCTCCGACCACGGCGCCAACCGGCTCGGCGCGTCGGCGCTGATGCAGGGGTTGGCGGACGGCTACTTCGTGCTCCCGGCGACCGTGAGCAGCTACCTCTCACCGCTGCTCGGCACCAAGCCGGTGCCGACCGACGACCCCGCGTTCCGCGCTGCGGAGCAGCAGGTCCGTGAGCGGTTCGAGGGCTACCTCGCCATCAAGGGCACGCGCTCGGTCGACTGGTTCCACCGGGAGCTGGGCCGGCTCATGTGGGACTTCTGCGGTATGGAGCGCACGGCCGAAGGGTTGGAGAAGGCGCTCGGTGAGATCCCCGCCCTGCACGCCGAGTTCCGCACGGACCTCCGGGTCCCGGGCGGTCCGGGCGTCAACCAGTCCCTCGAGAAGGCGGGACGGGTCGACGACTTCTTCGAGCTGGCCATGCTCATGTGCCGGGATGCGCTCGACCGCAAGGAGAGCTGCGGTGGCCACTTCCGAGCCGAGTACCAGACGGAGGACGGAGAGGCTCGGCGAGACGACGAGCACTTCGCCTACGCGGCGGCGTGGGAGTGGACGGGCGACGCGAACGCGCCGGTGCTGCACAAGGAGCCCCTCGAGTTCGAGAACGTCCACCTCGCGGTCCGGAGCTACAAGTGAGGACGCTCAACGTCACGCTCAAGGTCTGGCGCCAGGATGGGCCGGGCACGCCCGGCCGGTTCGAGACCATCCCGGCCCCGGACATCAAGGACGACATGTCCTTCCTCGAGATGCTCGACGTCGTCAACGAGCGGCTGACCAACGACGGCCAGGAGCCGATCACCTTCGACCACGACTGCCGGGAGGGGATCTGCGGCACCTGCTCGCTGATGATCGACGGCCAGGCCCACGGCCCGCAGCGCGGGACGGCCACCTGCCAGCTCCACATGCGCAAGTTCGAGGACGGGGCGGAGATCGTCGTCGAGCCGTGGCGGGCCGCAGCCTTTCCCATCCTCAAGGATCTGATGGTCGACCGCTCGGCCTTCGACCGGATCATCGAGCAGGGCGGCTTCATCACCGCGCCGACCGGCGGTGCGCCCGACGCCAACATCATCCCGATCCCGAAGGTCGTCGCCGACGCGGCGATGGACGCCGCACAGTGCATCGGGTGCGGGGCCTGTGTTGCGGCGTGCCCGAACGGCGCGGCGAACCTCTTCACCGCGGCGAAGGTCGCTCACCTCAACCTGCTGCCCCAAGGGCAGGCCGAGCGCTACCGCCGGGTCGAGGCCATGGTCACCACGATGGAAGACCACTTCGGCTCCTGCACCAACCACGCCGAGTGCGAGGCCGCGTGCCCGAAGAGCATCTCCATCGACTTCATCGCCCTCATGAACAAGGACTACCTCAAGGCCAAGGTCGCCAACCGCCGCTACCTCTCGCGGACCTGACTCCTCGCGACCGCGCCCCCAACCAGAGGCTGGCAGGCGAGATCTCCCTCAGCGCGACGTGGCCTGCCTGCTTCGGAGCCAGGCAGGTCGGATGACGGGCGGACGGCGGCGACGAGGGAAATGTCGAGTCGGGTGCGTCCGGCTTGGCCGGTGCGCCCAGCGCGTTGTTGCCGCGCGTCGGACTGGCTCACCTACGTGCGCAGGATCAGGCTCTCGTAGCGGTTGGTGACGGCGTCGTCGCCGGCCACGAGGTCGAGGTCGAGCGCGAGCCGGCCCGGCGTCGCGGGCACCACGACCTGGATGGTCCCGACCCGGACGCAGCCGTCCGCCGGGATGTCGCCCCTCCATCGCCAGCCGTGGTCGCCGCCGGGCCAGGAGAGGACGGCCGAGATGGTGGCGCCTTCGATCGGGGCGCGACGATCGGACACGACGTGGACGTCGAGGGCCAGGGTCTCACCCGGGGCCAGACCCGCCGGCATGCGGTCGGCGACGACGATGACCGGGCGACACGCCTCGGCCACGACGTAGTAGGCGAGCTTCGCCGCGCGGTCGTGTCCCAACAGCGACCAGCTGATGGCCGGGATGGCGTCGGCCAGGCTGAAGAGGCAGAAGCCCCCGGCCGGTCGGTACTTGAGGCGGCGCAACGCCTCGATGTGGTGGCGGAGGAGGCGGGCCTGGTAGCGCTGTGTCGCCTCCTGCCAGCCGGCGAAGGTGTCGTGGTCGGCCGGAGGCACCCGCTCGTCGAAGATCACCTTCTGGAGCGCGTGGTGCTCCTCCAGGCGCTCCCAGTCGAGGTCGGGCCAGCGGTCCGGCTCCATGAACGCGGCGTTGACCGGCACGGCCTGGGCGCCGAACTCGCTGACGAAGCGCACCATCCGTGGCCAGGCCGCCGCGAACGCCGGCAGGTCGCGCTCCTCGCCGTGGTACCAGCCGAAGTAGAGGTGGCTGTCGGTGCCGTCGAGCTGCGGGAGGTGGGGGGCGATCCCCGAGTGGGCGATGACCGGGCGCGTGCCGTCGGCCCGCTCCAGCGTGCGCTTGATCCGGGCGTCGAGGATCGACCGGTTCCAGCTGGGCAGCTCCTGGCCCGACACGAACTCGATGGCGGTGCGCCTGGACGCGACGGGCTCGCCGGGGCGGACGTCGAGGGTGAGCGGCTCGTTGTGCCCGCACCAGACCGCGATCGACGGGTGGTGGCCGAGCAGGTCGACGGCCTCGGCCGCCTGGCGGGCCGCCTGCTTTCCGACCGAGCGGGCGTAGCCCCACTGCAGCGGCAGGTCCTGCCAGATGAGCATCCCCAGCTCGTCCGCCGCGTCGTAGAGCTCCGGCCGGGTGATGTGTCCGTGGACCCGGATCAGGTCGAGGCCGGCCTCGGCGGCGAGGACGACGTCGCGTCGCACCTCCTCGGGCGTGGCCTCGGCGAGGGCCATGCGGGTCGGGCCGGCGTTGACGCCCTTGAGGAACAGCCGTTCACCGTTGACGCTGAGCACCCAGCGGTGCATCGCGACCTGCCGCAGCCCGGTGCACACCGACCGGGCATGGCTCGGCTCGTGGTCCACCGACACCGCGACCTCGAGCGTCGAGAGTGGCTGGTCGCCGAGCGCGCGTGGCCACCAGAGGCGGGGGTTGTCGACGCCGAAGGTCCACTCGACGATGTTGGTCCCGGTGGCCAGGGACTGCTCCAGCTCCCGTTCGACGGCGGCATCGACGGTCGTGCGGATCCGGACGGTGCGGGCCTCGTCGCTGTCGAGCTCGGCCCGGACCATGACGTTCGCACGCTCGGGCTCGGCGTCGCGGCACAGCACCCGCATGCGGTTGATGCGCACGGGACCCGTGCGCTCGATGCGCACGCCCCGCCAGAGGCCACCCGGGTTCCAGGCCGGGTCCATGCAGTCCCAGTGCTGGAAGACTCCGGTCAGGTTGCGCTTGGCCCTGCGGTCCTGCGGCTGGGCGCAGGCCACCTCGACGGCGAGGACGTGCTCGGGCGCGAGGCGGGCGAGGTCGGTGATCTCGTAGGAATGGGGGAAGAAGTAGCCCTCCGGGTCACCCAGGTAGGCGCCGTCGAGGAACACGTCGGCCTGGTAGAAGACGCCGTCGAGGACCACCCAGTGGCGGGCGCCACCGGGTCCGGCGTCGAGCTCGAACCGGGTCCGGTAGAGCAGCGGGCCGTCGCTGTCGGCGAAGGCGGGCGTCGAGCGCCAGTGCCCCGGGACCGGCACCGTCTCCCAGCCGCCGTCGTCGAAGTCGAGCCCCAGGGCCCCGCGACGCAGATCGTCATCCGCGAGCGCGGCCCGCCACGGGCCCGAGAGGTCCATCGCCGAGCCAGGGTACAGATCCCGCCGAGCCTGATTCAGGCCCTGCTGTTCGGGCTCGTCGGCCCGTCGGTTCTCCTCGCGCCCCGTTCGTCGGGCTCGTCGGCCCGTCGGTTCTCCTCCCGCCGGTCGGCGGTATGGTCGACCCATGTCCGTCGCCCCCCGCACCCCGTCGCCGTCGATGGCCACTCTGGGCGAGCTCCGTTCCTCCGGTTGGCGGTCCGTGCCGGTCAAGGAGGAGATCCGCCGCAACGCTGTGGCCAAGGTCGCCGCCGGCGAGCCGCTCTTCGGCGGCCTCATCGGCTACGAGCAGACCGTGATGCCACAGCTCGAGAACGCCCTCCTCGCCGGGCACGACATCATCTTCCTGGGCGAGCGCGGTCAGGCCAAGACCCGGATGATCCGCTCGCTCACCGGCCTGCTCGACGAGTGGATGCCGATCGTCGCCGGCAGCGAGATCAACGACGACCCGTACCAGCCGGTGTCCCGCCACGCCCGGGAGCTGGTCGCGGAGCTCGGCGACGAGACGCCGATCGCGTGGGTGCACCGGGACGAGCGCTACGGCGAGAAGCTGGCCACGCCGGACACCTCGATCGCCGACCTGATCGGCGAGGTCGACCCCATCAAGGTGGCCGAGGGCCGCTACCTCTCCGACGAGCTCACCCTGCACTATGGGCTGGTCCCGCGCACGAACCGTGGCGTCTTCGCGCTCAACGAGCTCCCCGACCTCGCCGAGCGCATCCAGGTCGGCCTCCTGAACGTGCTCGAGGAGCGTGACGTCCAGATCCGGGGCTACAAGATCCGCCTTCCCCTCGACGTCCTGCTGGTGGCCTCGGCCAACCCCGACGACTACACCAACCGCGGCCGCATCATCACCCCGCTCAAGGACCGCTTCGGCAGCCAGATCCGGACGCACTACCCGCTGGACGTGGACGTCGAGGTCGCGATCATGCGCCAGGAGGCCCGCCCCGCGGCCGCCGCCGATCTGCCCGTGCGCGTTCCCGAGTACATGGAGGACGTGGTCGCCACGTTCACCCATCTCGCTCGCCAGTCCAGCCACGTCAACCAGCGGTCCGGCGTGTCGGTCCGGCTGTCCGTGTCCAACGTCGAGGTCCTCACCGCCAACGCCCTGCGCCGCTCGCTGCGAGCGGGCGAGAAGGAGGTCGTGCCCCGGGTGAGCGACCTTGAGGCGCTGGCCTCGTCGACCTCCGGCAAGATCGAGATCGAGACGCTGGAGGAGGGCCGCGAGGGGCAGATCGTCGACGGCATGCTCAAGGGCGCGGTGCTCACCGTCTTCAAGGAGCGGATGACCCCGGAGCGCCTCCGCGAGGTCGTCAACGCCTTCGACGAAGGGGTCGTCGCGCACACCGGCGAGGATGTGCCGTCGGCCCAGCTGGCGGAGCTGGTGACCAGCCTCCCGGGCTTGCGCGAGCCGGTCGAGAGCCTGACCGGGGGGGACGAGTCGCCGGCGGCGATGGCCGCCGCGGTCGAGTTCATCCTCGAGGGCCTGCACCTCTCGAAGCGCCTGAACAAGGACGCCAGCGGCGCTCGGGCGACCTACCGCAGCCGCGGCTAGCCAGCCCCGTCAGCCCTCGAGCTCGTCTTCGTCGCTGGGTGCCGGCTCGTCGGTCGCGGCGCCCAGGAGGGTGACCCGGCCGCGGGTGCCGTCGACGCGCACGCGGCTGCCGTCGGGGATGGTGGTCGTACCGCTGCCGGTACCCACCACGGCCGGCACACCGAACTCGCGCGCGATGATGGCCGGGTGGCCGAGCGGGCCGCCGCCGTCACAGACCAGCGCGCCGACCAGCGGGAAGACCATCGACCAGACCGGCGAGGTCGTGGGGCACACCATGACGTCGCCCGGCATCAGCCGTTCGAAGTCGTCCTCGTCCCGCAGGATCCGCGCGACACCCTCGTAGGTCCCGCGGCACACGCCCAGCCCGACGAGCTCGGCGCCGACGCGGCGACCGGCCACCGGGGGCGGATCGACCTGCTCGGCGTACCAGAGCACGGCGGCCAGGTTCTCGGTGGCGGCTCGCGGGAAGCCGCGGGGAGTGGACGGGGCCGCGGGGTCCGACCGCAGCCCGCGCTCGCGCGCCGGCGGGATGGCCGCGATCTTCTCCCGCTCCTCGCGTCGTTGCAGGGCGACGGACGCGGGGTCGTCGACGTGCTCCGGGTCGCGCAGGAGGCCACGCACCTCGTCGAAGGTCAGGTCGAAGACGTCGTCGGGCCGGTAGAGCCCGAGGCGGACACCGAGGTGCAGGCCGAGACGGCGCAGCCCGGCGATGGGGACTCCGATCGTGGCCGCTTCGCTCCCCTCGCGGAGCGGGAAGACCCGCTGGGCGCGCGCCAGACGGCGGCGGGTCAGGGAGCTGTTGCCCAACGTGGCGATCAGACGAGCCTCGGCCCGCAGCCGGACGGTCTCGTGCGCGGCGGCCAGGTCAGCGGGCTCCCGAGGCGTGCGCACGGCCTCCTGCAGGTGGTGCAGCAGCCAGTCCGGGCGTTCGACGACCGTCGGACAGGCGATCTCGAAGCGCACGGCCCGTTGTCCCCACAGGTCCTGGTAACGGGCGAGGTCGGCCGCGATCGTCGGGGAGAGCGCGGCGACCTCCGCCAGGGTGGTCGCCGACAACACCGCCTCGGCCGCGCCCTCCGACCTCACGAGCGCGGCGATCTCCTCCAGCGCGGCCGCCGGCCCCGTCGTCGCGGCCGACAGCCCCGTGAAGAGGTCCATGAGGTCCGCCACCTGCCAGCCGTGGTCCCGGGTCAGCTCCAACCCGAGCCGGCCGATGGCGTCCACGCCGGCGGCGTGGAGCCGGAACCGCCAGGTGAGGCCTTCCCCGACGAGGCGGAGCTGCTCGTCGAGCCGGGCTGCGACCTGCTCCTCGTTGAGCGCGGTGAGATCACCGACCAGATAGGCCCGGCTCCGCTCGAGGAGATCGTCCTCGGCCCGCTCGTGCCACTCGTCGACGACCGCGCCCGACCAGTCGTTCACGTCAGCGGCGTGGGCCGCCGCCAGCCGCTGCCGCAACGTCGGCGAGGTCCGGCTGAGGATCGGGAGCAGCCAGCGGGGCTGCGGCTTCCGGGCGGCGCCGCCGAACGGTACGACCGCGGTGTAGATCCGGCCGTCGAGCTCTCGGAAGGCGACGCCGTCGAGCAGGATCCCGAGCTCGGCCATGAGGTGCTCGACGATGGCCGTCTGCGTCGTCGTGTAGAGCGCCGAGCTCCACCGGGTCACGGGATCGGGGAAGCGCACGGACTCGAGCGTCCACACCAGGCTGTCCGTCTCCCCGTGGCCCACCGTGAAACGGTACCCAGTCGGGCCGGCCTTCATCGTGTTCCCGGCTCCGAGCGAAGCGAGTAGGAGCCAACCCTCGCTCCGCCGCGGCTGGCGACGCAGAACTACGCGAGGAAGGGCGAGCGGGTCCACAGCTCGCCGGTGTCGTTGCGGCCCCGCACCATCGGCGTGCCGGCCAGGTTGGAGACGGTGACCGGCTGCGGGAACCCCCGGAACTCGATGACGCCGTGCGGGGTGGCGGTGACACCCTCGGGCAGGTCGACCGCCTGCTCGGCCGGGACGAGCACCTCGCCCGGTCCCGCGGCATCGCACAGGCGGGCGGCGAGGTTGACCGCGGAGCCGATGTAGTCGTCGCCCTCGAAGAGCAGGGCCCGACCCGTCGCCACGCCGATGCGGAGGGAGAGCGGATCACAGGCCGCGGTGGCCTCCCGCTCGAGGTCGAGCGCGAAGGCGATCATGTCCTCCTGGTCGATGGCGACGACCATGCAGCCGTCGCCGAGCCACTTGGCCACCCGCACACCTCGCTCCGAGGCCAGCCGGCGGGTGACCGCGCGGAACTCGCCCAGCACGCGGCCGGCGGCGTCGTCGCCGTGCTCCGTCGTGTAGTTCGTGAACCCGGAGAGGTCCGCGAAGGCGAACGTGCGCAGTACTCGCATGGCTCCCAGCCTACCGGTCCCGGCACCCAAGTGCTTGCAAGAGTTTGCACCCCGCGTGGCCGCGTTCGGACCGCCTCGACTGTGCTCGACCGCATCGGGCCCAGCGGCGGTACCCTCGGCCCATGGGAAGCCGGTTCACGTACTCCCGCTGGGACGGGACGCAGGTCGGCTTCGAGCTGGATGCGGACAGCGTGCTGTCCGAGATCACCGACGACCTCCTGTACCACGGCGACCTCAACAACGCCCTGCGACGAATGATGCAGAGCGGCTTCCGGGACCGGAACGGCGAGCGGCTGCAGGGCCTGCGGGAGCTGATGGAGAAGCTGCGGCGGCGCCGCTCCGACCTGCTCGAGCAGCACAACCTCGGAGGTGTCTACGACGACATCGCACAGGAGCTGCGCGACATCATCGATCAGGAGCGTCAGTCGCTGGATGACCACGTCCGGCAGGCGAGGGACAGCGGCGACCCCCGCCGCCAGGAGCTGGCCGAGTCCACGGCCAGCGAACACCAGATGGAGCTGGACATGCTCCCACCGGACCTGGCCGGCCAGGTCCGCGAGCTCCAGAGCTACGAGTTCACGTCGCAGGAGGCGTCGCAGCGCTTCGAGGAGCTGCTCGACCAGCTCCGGCAACAGCTCATGCAGCGCTACGTCAACCAGATGGCCTCGGGCATGGAGAACGTCACTCCCGAGCAGATGCAGCGCCTCAAGGACATGCTGGCCGGCCTCAACGAGATGCTGGAGCGGCGGGAGCGGGGCGAGGATCCGGGGTTCGAGCAGTTCATGGAGCGCTTCGGCGACTTCTTCCCGGAGAACCCGCAGTCGCTCGACGAGCTGCTCGAGGTCATGGCCCAACGGATGGCGGCCATGCAGGCCATGCTCAACTCGATGACGCCCGAGCAGCGGGCACAGCTCCAGCAGCTCATGGACCAGCTGATGGACGACATGGACCTGCGCTGGCAGATGGACCAGCTGGGCCAGCACCTCCGCTCGCAGTTCCCCCAGATGGGCTGGGACCGGTCCTACAGCTTCCAAGGGATGGATCCGCTGGGCTTCTCCGAGGCGGTCGACATGATGCAGCAGCTCGGGGACATCGACCAGCTGGAGAACCTGATGCGGGGCTCGACGAGCCCCGGTGCGCTGGCCGAGGCCGACCTCGATCGCGTGCGGGACCTGCTGGGCGACGACGCCGCCCGCTCGCTGGAGCGCCTCGCCGAGCTGGCCCGCATGTTGGAGGAGGCGGGGCTGATCGAGAACCGCGAGGGTCGCTTGGAGCTGACCCCGAAGGGCATCCGCCGGGTCGGTCAGAACGCGCTGTCGGACCTGTTCAGCAAGCTGGCCAAGGACAAGATGGGCCAGCACCAGATCACCCCGATCGGGATCGGCCACGAGCGCAGCTACGAGAGCAAGGCCTACGAGTTCGGGGACCCGTTCAACCTCGACCTGCACCGGACGATCCGCAACGCCATCCGGCGGCAGGGGAGCGGCACGCCGGTGCGCCTCTCGCCCGACGACTTCGAGATCGAGCTGACCGAGAACGTGACCCGGTCGTCGACCGTGCTGATGCTCGACCTGTCGCTGTCCATGCCCATGCGGGACAACTTCTTGTCGGCCAAGAAGGTCGCCATGGCCCTCCACTCGCTCATCAGCAGCCAGTTCCCGCGCGACTACCTCGGCATCGTCGGCTTCAGTGAGGTGGCGCGCGTGCTCAAGCCCGAGCAGCTCCCCGAGGTCAGCTGGGACTTCGTCTACGGCACGAACATGCAGCACGCCTTCGTGCTCAGCCGCCAGCTGTTGTCCAAGCAGTCGGGCACCAAGCAGATCATCATGATCACCGACGGCGAGCCCACCGCCCACATCGATCGCGACGGTGACGTCTTCTTCAACTACCCGCCGGTACCCGAGACGATCGAGGCCACGTTGCGGGAGGTGGCCCGCTGCACCCGCGATGGCATCCGCATCAACACCTTCATGCTCGACGCCACGAGCTACCTGAAGGCGTTCGTCGAGCGGTTGACGCAGATGAACCGCGGCCGGGCCTTCTTCACGACGCCCGAGACGCTCGGCGACTACGTGCTCGTCGACTTCATCGAGAACAAGCGCCAGCAGTCGGGCCGGAACCGCCGGGCCGGCTGACCTCGGCCCGGTCGGGGGCCGAGCATGCGCGCTCGGTACCGGCCGGAGTCGCCAGACTGGAGCCGTGGAAGAAGGGGAGGGCCCCTCGGCGGGCGGCGGTCAGGACTTCGGCGAGCTGTATCGGACCAACCTGCGGCCGCTGCTCGGGATGGCGACCGCCCTGATCGGCTCGCGTGTACAGGCCGAGGAGGTCGTGCAGGACGCGTTCGCCACCACCTTCGACCACTACGGCCGCCTCGATGACCCGACCAAGGCCGTGCGCCGCTCGGTCCTGCGGGGTTGCGCCTCCCACAAGCCCGACCCGGATGATCCCACACGGGCGACGGAGCGCATCCTCGGGCGGGTCCGGACGCTCGGTCGCGGCCCGCGTGACGCGGTGGCGCTCCGGTACGCCCTCGGGCTCGACGCCCCGGAGATCGACCGGACGTTGGGGCTGGAGCAGGGGACGGCCGCCATGCGGCTCCACGAGGCCGGGACCGAGCTGCGCTCCGCCCTCGAGGTCGGCGACGACCTCGACCAGACGCTGGAGACCGCGTTCGCAGAGACGACGACCAGCCTCGGTCACCTGCTGGCCCGGCCCGGCGATGCGCAGCGTCGGGTGTACCGCCGACGGCGCATCCGCCTCGCGATCGCGGCCGCGGCGGCCGTCGTCGCGCTCATCGTGCTGTTCGTGGTGCTGCGACCGAGCTCATCGGAGGATGTCTCGACGGGCGGCGGCACGGACACGGGCGTCACCTCGCCGTCGAGCGCGGCGACGACGGTCCCGGGTGACAGCACGACGACCACGGCCGCGCCCACCACGACGGAGGCGCCGACGACCACTGGGGCCGCGGCGGCCACCTACACGGTCGTCTCGGGCGACGGCTGGTACGCCATCGCCAAGAAGGTCGACGTGCCCGTCGACAGCCTCCTGCAGGCCAACGGGGCCACGTTGTCGACCCCGTTGCAGGTCGGCCAGGTCCTGAAGGTCCCGCCGAAGGCACCGCCCACCACCTGAGAGCGAGGCGGTAGTCGACGCCCGCGGGCGCGACGCCGGCGGGCCGCGGCCGCCGCGCTCGACCACCCACTGCGGCGGTGGTGACCCCACGCGACACCGCCCCCCTTGCGGAGGGAGGCCCAATGGTGGAGAATGACGTCGTTGTAATGACAAGGGTGTAGTTACAACCTTGCGATCCCCATCCTAACGACCACCACCGTCATCGCAGCGGATCCCCCACACGCAGGGCAGTCACCCAGGGCACCACGGCCGATCATGCAGGGGAGGCCACCACCCATGACGCACTACAACGTCGTCAACATCAGGCTCGATGACCGCAGCTGGCAGGACAAGGCCAACTGCCTGGGGGTCGATCCCGACCTCTTCTTCCCGGAGCGGGGCGCGTCCACCCGGGAGGCGAAGGAGGTGTGCCGGGGCTGCGTCGTGCGCATGGAGTGCCTGGAGTACGCGCTGGTCAACGGCGAGAAGTTCGGGATCTGGGGTGGGATGTCGGAGCGGGAGCGCCGACGGCTGCGGCGCCAGCGGGCCCAGGCCGCCCGCCGCCCCGTCGTCACCGCGTAGCCAGGCGAGCCTCGATCGTCCGGTTGGCGGCGAGGTCGAGCTCGTCCCAGCGATCGGGCGCGATCGCCGACAGCACCGCCTCGGGAACCAGTCCGACCAGCTCCGCTCCGGCCACCGCCGCGTGGGCGGCCACGAGGTCATGCGCGGCCGCCGGTCCGAGCACGTCTGGCGCGATCAGGTTCATGCTCACCTGCGCGCGCCCTCCGACGGCCAGCCCGAGCGCCCGCAGATGGGGACCGCGGATCTCGGCGGCGATGCGGCGGGCGAGCGCGACATCAGGCTCGGCCAGCCACACGTTGTAGGCGACGAGCGGCGGTCGGGCACCCACGCACATCGCGCCGGCCGTCGGGTGCGGCTGCCGGGGCCCGGTGTCAGGGTCCAGCGCGACCCAGGCCTCCCTGCGCAGCTGCGGGAGCGACCGCTCGTCGCCGTACAGGAAGCAGGGCACGCCGAGCTCCCCGCCGGCCCAGGCGGCGAAGGCGTCGCGGGCGGCGACCGCATCGGCCATCGTGGCGCCGTGGAGCGGGACGAAGGGGACGACGTCGACCACACCGAGACGAGGGTGGACGCCGTCGTGGGCGCGCAGGTCGAGCTCAGCCACTGCCGCGGTGGCCACCCGCCGGGGCGCGTCGGTTCCGACCAACGTGAGCACGGCGCGGTGGTGATCGCCGTCGCGGTGCACGTCGAGGAGGTCGGCGCCGGCGGCCGCGGCGATGACGGTGAGCCGGTCCTCCCGCCGCCCCTCGCTCACGTTCACGACGCACTCGAGCACGGGCGAATCCTGCCCCACCGCCTGCACTACCGGCTCCGGAGGGCAGGTGGTACGGTCGCCGCATGGGTGCACAGGAATGGCTGATCATCGCCGTCGTGGTGCTCGTCCTGTTTGGTGGATCGCAGCTGCCCAAGTTGGCGCGGAGCCTCGGTGAAGCCCAGAAGGAGTTCAAGAAGGGCATGGACGGCTCCACCAAGGACGACAGCTCGACCAAGAGCGCGACCAAGAGCGAGAGCACGACCCCGAGCGATCAGCCCGCCAAGACCGACGAGTCGTAGGTCCCGGCGCCGGGAACCGGCGGCCGCTCTCCGACGTTGACGTGACGGACCCGCCAGCGGGCAGCGTTCAGCCTGGTCCGGGTGACCAGGGGAACGTTGATCGAGTGCCGACGTGGGAGGAGATCGCCCGTGATCACGGGCGCTTCCTCTACACGGTGGCCTACCGCCTGACGGGCAACCACGACGACGCACAGGACCTCGTGCAGGAGGTGTTGCTCCGGGTTCGCCGGGGTCTCGCCACCTTCACGCCTGGTTCGCTGGAGGGTTGGTTGAGCAGGATCACGACGAACGCGTTCCTCGACGACGTCAGGAAGCGCAAGCGGCGTCCGTTGGAGGTCGTGCCCGACCTTCCCGACGCCCTCGTCGGGGTCGACGCCGACCCCGAGGCCGTCTTGGCCGCGCAGCGCCTGCCCGACGAGGTCCAGCGCGCGTTGCGCGACCTGCCGCCCGACTTCCGCGCGCCCCTGGTGCTGTGCGATGTCGTCGGCCTG
Source organism: bacterium (assembly GCA_046734535.1). Taxonomy (GTDB): domain Bacteria; phylum Actinomycetota; class Acidimicrobiia; order Acidimicrobiales; family Ilumatobacteraceae; genus DASTFY01. The sequence continues at coordinate 36,480 of JBKPRL010000328.1, forward strand.
GAGTACGCGGAGATCGCCTCGACCCTGGACATCCCGCCCGGCACCGTCCGCAGCCGGATCCACCGTGGGCGCGCGCTGCTCCGAAAGGCGCTGACCGCATGATGCCGCACCCCGGCGACCTGCTGAGCGCCTACGCGGATGGCGAGCTGAGCGGGAGCGAGCGGGCGACGATCGACGACCACCTGGCCTCCTGCCCGTCGTGCCAGCGCGAGCTCGCGGCCACGACCGAGGCCAAGTCCTGGGTCACCAACCTGCCGGAGGTCCTGCCCCCGTTCGGGTTCTACGAACGGATGCTGCTCGACCCATCGGGCGGACGGGCGAGGCGCAGGACGTGGGCGACGCGCGTCGGCGTCGTGGGCCTGGCTGCGACGGCGTCGATCTGGCTGGGTGTGCTCGCACTGTCCGGCCTCGACGGGCGGCGCCCGTCCGGTGTCCCGGCTCTCAACTCGTTGCTCACGCTCCACGACCGGGCACCCCGCACAAGCCCGACGGGCGAGGCGGCGGCTCATCGGCAGGCGGCACACCTCGGGCTGCCGCTGGCGATCGGCACCTACGAGCTCGTCGGCCTCTTCGACCGCGGGCGCGAACAGCAGGCCGTCTACCTCGATGGGGCCGACGCGTTGTCGATCTTCCTGTTCCAGCGCTACGACATCGACGCGTCGCGGTTGCCGGGCGGGACCGAGGAGTCGATCGTCGACGGCCGGCCGGTGTGGCTGGTCCGGGACGAACCCAGCTCGATGCTCGTCACCCAGATCGGCGCGGACGCCGTGGTGATGATCGGTGGGGACGCCGAGTCGGCCATGGCCGGAGACGTCGATCCCCACACGCCAGGTCGCTCGATGGCCGATCGCATCGAGGGCGCCGGCGAGGGACTGCTACAGGGATTCGGTTTGGGGTGAGGCGCTCGGCCAGGCCGTCATGCGGCCGGCCCAGCTCGGAGGGAGGCATGCCAGATCACGCCCAGCGCGAGGGGGCCTGCCTGCCTCGAGGACGGAGGGTGGTCAGCGGTCGACGCGGACGCCGTGGTCGGCTGACCGCGGAGCGTGGTGGAGGGCGGTCCTCAGAAGGCGATGCTGAGCCGGCGCCGCTTGAGGATGCGCCGCCGCTCCCGCTCCGAGCAGCCCCCCCAGACACCGTGTTCGATGCGGTGGGCGAGGGCGTACTCGAGGCAGCTGTCGACCACGGGGCAGGTGGCACAGATCTTGCGGGCCCTGTCCACGCCCACCCCGTCAGAGGGGAAGAAGGTGGCCGGCGGGTGGTTGCGGCAGTTGCCCTGGGCCATCCAGCCCGTCATCATCTCGTCCATCGATCGGCTCCTCGCGGGTCGCAACCCTCACGTCGCTCGCCCGCTTCCAGTTCCCAGTCTGCCTGGGGTTCTCAGGAACTCGACGCTCTCCACCGCCGTTTGGTTCCCGGAATGGATGATCTATACAACCACGGAGCGCGCACGATGGCCAACTCGTTCGAGGACCCGAACCCCTCCGCGGGAAGCCTCCCGCCCCCACCGCCGGCGGCTCCGCAGGCCGCGACCCCGGCCGCCGGGCGGTTCCACGCCGGCTTGCGCGCTGCCCTCGCCGGTGGCCTCGTGGCCGCGGTGGTGGCCGGCGGCGTCGGCTTCGCGGCCGGGCGCCTGGGGTCGGACAGCACGACCGTCGTGGGGACCCGGGTCGTCCAGGCCGCGCCGGAGACGCTGAGCGGGCAGGCCCTCGACCTGCGCACGCTGCTGAAGAAGGTGACGCCGTCGGTCGTCTCGATCCAGCTCGGCCAGGCCAGCGGTGACCAGATCGTCCCGTTCGCCGCCGGCTCCGGCGTGATCATCTCCGCCGACGGGCTGGTGCTGACCAACGCCCACGTGGTCGACGGCGCGGACGTGATCCAGGTCCAGCTGAGCGACAAGCGCACGATCCGCGCCGACCTCGTCGGCACCTCGCCGAGCCACGACATCGCCCTCGTCCGCCTGCGCGACACCACCGACCTGGTGCCAGCCACCCTCGGGTCGTCGGACGCCATGCAGGTCGGTGACCAGGTCGTCGCCATCGGCAACGCGCTGGCCCTGGGTGACACCCCGACCGTCACCACCGGCATCGTGTC
>JBKPRL010000329.1:0-24143 GCA_046734535.1 bacterium
GTCGTGGTGGTTCCACCCGCTCGCGGTCGAACGCAAGCGCGCCGAGACAGTGATCCGCTGCGCCCGGCGCGCTCGGGGCCTCGAGCGTCTGGTCGCGTGCGACCCGCAGGAGGCCGGAGCGCGCCTGGGCACGATCCCTGGCGTCGGCCCGTGGACGGTCCACAGCGTGCTCGGCCCCGTCCTTGGCGACCCCGATGCGGTGCCGGTGGGCGACTTCCACATCCCTCACTCCGTCTGCTGGGCGATGGCCGGCGAGGCGCGCGGCTCCGACGAGCGCATGCTGGAGCTGCTGGCGCCGTACACGGGCCAGCGGGGCCGGGTCATCAGGGCCCTCCTGCTGGCCGGCTGGTCGGCCCCCCGGCGCGGGCCGCGCCAGCGCATCCAGCCCATCGCCCGCTGGTGACGGGCTGGGTGACAGACCTGGCGACGGCCCCGTGACGGGAGCGGGACGACCCGAGCTCGCCGCCCGGTCCGGCCGGTCCGCTCGGTGCGCCCGGCCAGCGCCTGGGGTCCGGTGGTACCGTCGTCCGGTCCGTTCCCCAGACCGTGGTGTCGCCGCGGCGTGAGGTAGGCACACCAGGCATGGCCGTCACGACGATCGAGAAGAACACGGAGGCGCCCGAGCCGTCGCCCGAGCCCGCCCCGGGCTATCCGTGGTCTCGGGCACTCATCTGGGCCGGGCTCGCCTACGTGCTCTCCCGCGCCGCCGTCATCGCCGGGGCCGGTGCCGTCAGCGCGGCGCAGAAGCCGCGTCCCACCTCGGGGACAGGCCCGATCCTCGACGTCCTCAACTCCTGGGACGGCGCCTGGTACTACGAGGTCGCACGGCACGGCTACCCGCGCCACATCCCGCCCAACATCACCTTCTTCCAGCTGGAGGCTCGGGCCGCGTTCTTCCCCCTCTTCCCGCGCGCGGTGTGGGCCCTGGACAAGGTCCTCCCCGGCGGCGACGTGCTCGCCGCGCTCGGGCTGAACCTGGTGCTGGGCGCGGTGTTCGTCCTCCTCGTCGGACTGATGACCCGCCGGCTGTTCGGCAACAAGGTGGCCTCGCGGGCGATGGTGCTGACGGCGCTGTTCCCGGGCAGCTTCGTCCTGAGCTTCGCCTACAGCGAGGCCATCATGCTCGTGCTCGTCGCCGCGTGCCTGTTGATGCTGATGCAACGACGTTGGTTGCTGGCCGGCATCTTCGCCGGTCTCGCCACCGCCAGCCGGCCCAACGCCATCGCCATCGTGGCCTCGTGCGTGGTCGCCGCCATCGTGGCCATCGTCCAGCGCCGGGAGTGGAAGGCGCTGCTGGCGCCGCTGCTGGCCCCGGTCGGTTGGATCTCCTTCCAGCTGTTCCTCGCCCACCAGACGGGCGAGCGCGACGCGTGGTTCCGGGTCCAGGGTGAGGCCTGGGACGAGGGCACGAGCTTCGGCCTGACGGCGATCAAGGCCATCGGCAACGCCTCGGTCCACCCGCTCGACTCGCCCCGCAACGTGCTCACGCTGCTGTGCGTCGCCGCCATGCTCTTCGGGCTGTGGGCCACGTGGAAGCGGCCGCTCCCGCTCCCCGTGACCGTCTACACCATCGGCATCCTGGCCTTGATGCTCCTCCCCCAGACCGTCACGGCACGGCCCCGCTTCCTGTTCACCGCGTTCCCGCTCCTGATCTCCGTCGCCGCGGTGTGGCCGGAGGATGACGACGAGCTGTGGCCGCTCCTCCTCGCGGCCTGCGGCGCCGGTCTCGCGGCCGTGACCGCGCTCTACGGCGGGCTCGGCGCCATCCCCTGACCGGCGGCCAGCTCGGCCCGCAGCGCCTCGATGGTCCGGGCCAGTCCGTCGCGCAGGCCGACCCGCGGCGACCACCCCAACAGCTCGCGCGCCCGGGTGATGTCCGGGCGGCGGCGGGCCGGATCACCCGTGCGCCCGGCCGGCAGCGGCACCGTGACGATCGGCGACGACGAGCCCGTCAGCTTGATCACGAGCGACGCCAGCGCGGCCATGGTCGACTCGTCCGGGCTGCCGACGTTGACCGGTCCGGGCGGTGGACCCGGATGGCCGGCCAGCGCCAGGAGCCCGGCGACCTCGTCGGACACGTAGCAGAAGCTGCGGGTCTGCTGCCCGTCGCCGTACACGGTGAGCGGCTGCCCCGAGAGCGCTTGGACGACGAAGTTGGTCACGACCCGCCCGTCGTCGGGTCGCATGCGGGGCCCGTAGGTGTTGAAGATCCGAGCGATGCGGACATCCGTCCCGTGCACCCGGTGGTGGGCCATGGTCAGCGCCTCCGAGAAGCGCTTCGCCTCGTCGTAGCAGGAGCGCGGGCCGATCGGGTCGACGTGACCCCAGTAGGACTCGTCCTGCGGGTGCACCAGCGGATCGCCGTAGACCTCGCTGGTCGAGGCGAGGAAGAACCGGGCGCCGCAGTCCCGGGCCAGCTCGAGCAGGTTGGTCGTTCCGGCGGAGCCGACGGCCAGGATCTGCAGCGGGATGCGGTCGAAGTCGTCGGGCGAGGCCGGCGAGGCCAGGTCCATGACGAGCTCCACGGGCGACGCCAGCGGACCGTCGCGGGGGATGGGGCGGCACACGTCGTGCTCCACCAGCGTGAAGCGCGGGTGCTCGGCGAGGGAAGCCACGTTGGCGCGACGTCCGGTCACCAGGCTGTCGACGGCGATGACCTCGTCCCCGCGGGCGACGAGGGCCTCGCAGACGAAGCTGCCGATGAAGCCGGCGCCGCCGGCCACGACCACCCGCACGTCAGGCCCGGCCGACCCCACGGTACGTGAACCCGGAGCGGACCAAGGAGGCCCGGTCGAGCAGGTTGCGGGCGTCCACGACGTGGCGGCGGGCCATGACCGCGCCGACCTTGTCGAAGTCCAGCCAACGCAGATCGTCCCACTCCGTCAGGACGACGAGCACGACCGCGCCCTCACAGGCCGCGTAGGGATCCTGGACGACCTCGACGTCCGGCCGCGGTCCACGCACGGTCGGGTCGTAGGCGCGGACCACCGCGCCGCGGGCCCGCAGCCGGGCGATCACGGCGAGGGCCGGGGACTCCCGAAGGTCATCCGTGCGGGCCTTGAAGGTGAGCCCCCACGCGGCGACGGTGACGCCCTCGAGCGAACCGCCCGCGGCCGCGGTGACCTTGTCGACCACCCGATCGAGCTGCTGCTCGTTGACGGCGATGGAGGCCTGGAGGAGCTCGAAGTCGTAGCCGGCGTCGTCCGCGATGCGGAGGAGGGCGCGGGTGTCCTTCGGCAGGCAGGAGCCACCCCAGCCCGGACCGGGGCGGAGGAACTCGCGGCCGATCCTCGGGTCGTAGCCCATGCCGAGCACGACGTCGTTCATGTCCGCGCCCACGGACTCGCACACCGCGGCCACGGCGTTCACGAACGACAGCTTCGTGGCGAGGAAGGCGTTCGACGCGTACTTGATGATCTCGGCCGACGGCGGGTCGGTCACGATCAGCGGCGCGGCCACGCCGAGGTACAGGCTGGCGACGCGGATCGCCGCGGCCTGGTCGTCGGCTCCGATGACGATGCGCCCGGGGTGGAGGAAGTCGTGCACCGCCGAGCCCTCGCGGAGGAACTCAGGGTTGGAGACGACGAGGACGTCGGGCCGACGCAAGGCCTGCTGGACGATCCGGGTGGACCCGACGGGCACGGTCGACTTGTTGACGACGATCGACTCCGCGGCCAGCAGCGGGCCGATCTCGACGGCCACCGACTCGACGAAGCTGAGGTCCGCGGCGCCGTCCGCGGCCTGGGGGGTCGGAACGCACAGGTAGACGAACTCGACGCCTGCGACCGCGGCTGCCGCGCCCACGACGAAGCGCAGGCGGCCATGGCGGAGACCGTCCCGGACGAGCTGCTCGAGGCCCTCCTCGACGATGGGCACCTCCGCCTCGGCCAGCCGCGCCACCCGGTCGGCGTCGATGTCGCCACAGACCACCTCGTGGCCGAGGTGGGAGAAGCAGGCCGCGGTCGTCAGCCCGACATAGCCGGCACCGACGACAGCGATCCTGGCCATGGCCCCGAACCCTACCGAGCGCGGGGACCGCCAGCCGGGCCGGCCGGGCCGGGTCGGGACCCGTTGCCGGAGGGTGCCGGGCCTCCAGGGCTAACCTCTGGCCTCCGTGTCACCCGGTACCCCGCGGCCGTGCCTGACCGTGGTCATCCCCTGCTACAACGAGCGGCCCACCATCGAGACCGTGGTCGAACGGGTGCTGGCCTCCCCATGGGTCCGCGAGGTCCTGATCGTGGACGACGGGTCGACCGACGGGACCCGCGAGCTGCTGCCCAAGCTCATCGACGATCGGCTCCGGCTGCTCCTCCAGCCCCGCAACCAGGGAAAGGGCGCCGCGCTGCGACGGGGCTTCGCCGAGTCCACGTCGGAGTACGTCGTCGTCCAGGACGCCGACCTGGAGTACGACCCCGTGGACTACGGCGCGCTGCTCGGTCCCCTCGAGGCCGGAAAGGCGGACGTGGTGTTCGGCTCGCGGTTCCAGTCCGGTGAACCGCACCGCGTCCTCTACTTCTGGCACTCGCTCGGCAACCGGGTCCTGACCCTCGCCTCCAACATGTTCACCAACCTGAACCTGTCGGACATGGAGACCTGCTACAAGGCCTTCCGGCGGGAGGTCCTCGACTCGATCGAGCTCGAGGAGGACCGCTTCGGCGTGGAGCCGGAGCTCACGGCCAAGGTGGCGGCCGGCCGCTGGCGGATCTACGAGGTCGGCATCTCCTACAGCGGGCGAACCTACGAGGAGGGGAAGAAGATCGGCTGGCGCGACGGTGTGCGGGCCATGGTCTGCATCGTGCGCTACTCGCCGGCCGGTGAGCGGATCCGCCGCCGACGGTGACAACGAGTACGGGCGCGGAGTCGGCCGTCGAGGGCGAACCCGTGACGGTGCGGGGCCGACGGGACCGCACGCGCTGGATCCTGCTGGCCATCGTCGGCGTGTCGCTGGTGCTGCGCGTGGCCTACGTCCTCGGCGCCAAGCCGCACGACCTCCTGGAGGGTGACCAGCTCTACTACTCGACCCAGGCGCAGGTGCTGGCCGACGGCCGGGGGTTCGAGCAGCCGTTCCGCAGCGGTGCACCCGCGGCCGATCACCCGCCACTGACCGCCCTGGTCCTCGCCCCGGTGTCGAGGGGCGACGACCCGATCATGCGGCAGCGGCTGCTCATGGCCGTGCTGGGCGCCGGGGTCGTCGGCGCGATCGGACTGCTGGCCATGCGCGTGGTCGGCCGGCGAGCGGGGTTGATCGCCGCCGGCCTGACCGCGGTGTACGCCAACTTCTGGATCAACGACGCGCTGCTCATGTCCGAGACCATCTCCGCGCTGTGCATCACCCTGCTCCTGCTCGCCATCTACCGGTACCTGGACGGCCCGAGCCCCGGGCGCGCCGCGCTCATCGGGCTGCTGACCGGCCTCACCGCGCTGGCCCGGGCGGAGATGCTGCTCTTCGTCCCGTTGGTCATCGCGCCGACCATGCTCCTCGCCCGCTTCGGCGCGCCCCGCGCCAAGGCCGCCCGCTGGGCTCACCTGGGACTGGCCATCGGCGTCACGCTCGTCGCCCTCGCGCCGTGGACGATCTTCAACGCCACCCGCTTCGAGCGACCCGTCCTGCTCTCCACCAACGACGGCCTCACGATCTACGGGGCGAACTGTCCGGAGAGCTACTACGGCCCGAACGTCGGCCTCTGGAGCATCAATTGCGTCCGGGCCCTGCCCTTGCCCGGCGATCCTGATCAGTCTCAGAAGTCGGCCATCTACCGCCGCGCCGGGCTCGACTACGCACGCGACCACCTGAGCCGGTTGCCGGCCGTCATCGTGCTCCGCGAGCTGCGGGGCTGGAGCCTGTGGCGGAACAGCCAGATGGCCTTCTACAACACCGGCGAGGGCCGCGAGCAATGGGCCTCGTGGACCGGCGTCGTCCAGCTGTGGCTGCTGGCCCCGCTGGCAGTCGCCGGCGGCATCGTGCTCCACCGCCGCCACGTCCGCCTGCTGCCGCTCGTGGCCCTGCCGGTGCTCGTCGTGATCGTCACAGCGGTGTTCTACGGCCTCCCGCGCTTCCGCCTCCCCGCGGAGATCACCATCGTCGTGCTGGCCGCCGCGGCCCTCGACCAGGCCTGGACCTGGTGGGTGGACCGCCGCCCCTCGACGGCCACGACCCTGGTCGAGTAGCCCGCCCGCAGTACGCTCGCAGCCCGTGCTCGTGGAGCGGGACGATCCCACGCTCGCCGGCCGACGCCTGGGCGGGGTGGATCGGACCCCTCGGTTGGCGCATCGCCCTGCCCTCGACGGCCTCCGCGGGGCGGCGGTGCTCAGCGTGCTGCTCTACCACACAGGCGTCCTGCGAGGCGGGTGGATCGGGGTCGACACCTTCTTCGTCCTCTCGGGCTACCTGATCACCAGCCTCCTGCTCGCCGAGCACGACCGCACGGGCGGCATCGCACTCAAGGCCTTCTGGGGCCGGCGGGCCCGCCGCCTGCTGCCGGCGCTGTTCCTCCTCCTGGCCGGCGTCGGGTTGTTCGCTGCGCTGGTGGCCACCGCCGAGGCCCGTGGGGTGATCCGGCAGGACGTGTGGGGCGCGCTGACCTACAGCAGCAACTGGCTCGACATCGTGCGCGGCTCGGGCTACTGGCAGACCTTCACGCAGCCGAGCCCGCTGGCCCACGTCTGGAGCCTGGCCATCGAGGAGCAGTTCTACCTCGTCTGGCCGCTCGTGGCCTGGTGGGCCCTGCGACGAGGTGGCGCGCGGCGTCTGGTGACGGTGGCGGCCGCCGGTGGGGTCCTGCTCGCCGTGTGGGCCATCGGTCTTGCGTGGTCCGGCGCCTCCGTCGACCGCGTCTACCTGGGCGCAGACACGAGGGCGCCGGCCCTGCTCCTCGGCGCCACCCTCGGCGCGCTGCGCGTGGGAGCGGCGCGGCCCGAGCACCGCCGGGCGGCCCGGGCCGCGGGCCTGCTCGGCATGGCCCTGCTGGTGTGGGCGGCGTTCACCCTCGACGGCCGCGACCCCGAGATCTACCGAGGCGCGCTGCTGGGCGTCTCGCTGGCCGGCGGGCTGGCCGTCCTCGGGGCCAGCCAGGAGGACGGAGGATGGTTCGGCCGGGTCGTCGGGTGGCGGCCCCTGTGCGTCCTCGGGATCCTGAGCTACGGCATCTACCTCGCCCACTGGCCGATCCTGCTGGCCGTCCAGCGCTGGTACCACCTGGGGTCGTGGGGTACCACCGCCGTCGTCGTCCCGCTCACCATCGGCGTGGCCGCCGCCAGCTACGCCGTCGTCGAGCACCCCATCCGCCTTCGCCGCGGCCTGGCCTGGTCCCGGCCCGCGCTGCTCCCCATCGTGGCCGCGGGCTGCGCCGTCGCCGCGGTCGCCGGCACGATCGGCGCACGGCCCGGCCTTCGGACGGTCGACGAGCGGACCCTGTTGGCTGCTCTGCCCGCCGTCGAGCCCTCCACGGCGCCCGGGTCGAGCGCGGCCGCGGTCACCGGGCCAGCCGTCACCTTGTCGCCCTCGGTCGTCGACCCGCTGCCGTCGACCACGGTGGCGACGACCGCCGTCGGCCCGGGGGTCACGCCCGCGACCGTCCCCGCCACCGTCCCCGCCACCGCGCTGGCCGCCGCCATCTCGGCGTCCCCACCGGCGGCACCGCTCGTGGCCCCGATGGCCCGTCCGGCCGGGCGGACGCCTCGCGTGCTGGCGGTCGGTGATTCGGTCGCGTACTCCCTGTCCTCAGCGCTGGCCACCATGGGCCAGCGCTCGGCCATCGACGTCGCGGTCCGCGCCGCACCCGGTTGCACCCCCGACGACCAGCGGACGGCCTACCGCATCGGTCCGGCCACCAAGCGGGAGCCCTCCGTCTGCTTGACCATGGTGCAGCGCTGGCCCGCCGACGTCGAGCGGTTCCAACCGGATCTGGTCCTCCTTCTCTACGGCGGGTTCACCAACGGTTGGCTGGTCGACGGGCAGCCCTTGGACGCGTGCGACCCGGCCTACGCCGCTCGCTACGGCGCGCTCCTCGACCATGCCATCGACACCTTGAGCGCGGGTGGAGCACGCGTCGTCGTCGCCCTGCCTGCCTACAACCGCGTGTTCGGCCCAGTGCAGGCGGCAGACGCCACCACGGACTGCCTCACCGCGACCTACACGGACGCCGTCGCCCGCCACGCCGACCGCGCCGCCCTGCTGCGCCTCGACCTGTTCGCGTGCCCGACCGCGGACACCTGCGATTCGACGCAGGTCGATGGCGCGCGGCTGCGCTTCGACGGCCTCCACTACCGGGGCGCGGCGGCCCGCCTGGCCAGCCAGTGGATCCTCGACCAGATGGTCCAGCCCGCAGCGTGATCGCGGTCAGGCGGCGTGATGGCCGTCAGCCGGCAGGTCGAGCGGCGCGTCGTGGCCGCGACACCAGGTCACGGAGGCCCCAGCGGGTCACCAGCAGCATGGACTCGACGACGATCCGTCCGGACATCTTCGACTCGCCGTACTGGCGATCGCGGAACACGATCGGCGACTCCATCACCCGGTAGCCGGACCGCACCAGGCGCCGCACCAGCTCGGTCAGGAACGCGTAGCCCTCGGCGCTGGTGCTGGCCGGGTCGATGGCCGCCAACGCGTTGGCCCGGTAGGCCCGGAAGCCCGAGGTGCAGTCGCGGACCTGGAGGCGAAGGACCAGCGACGTGTAGCGGTTGCCCCAGCGCGACAGCAGCCGGCGATGCAGTGGCCAGTCCACGGTGTCTCCACCCGGCACGTAGCGGGACCCGATGACGGCGTCGGCCCCGGCCTCGAGCAGGCGGAGCAGGTCCGGCAGCGTGGCGGGGTCGTGGGAGAAGTCGACGTCCATGGAGACGATCGCGTCGTAGCCCTCGTCGAGCGCGATGGCGAAGCCGTCGCGGTAGGCGCTCCCCAGGCCGTGCTTACCGGGCCGGCGCAACAGCTTGATCTGCCCGAGGTCGGCTGCCACCTCCTCGACCAACGATGCCGTCCCGTCCGGGCTGTGGTCGTCGACGACGAGGATGTCGGCCTCAGGGAGCGTGGAGCGGACGGCCGCCAGGAGGCGGGAGACGTTCTCACGCTCGTTGTAGGTCGGCAGCACCACGATCGTTCGCACGAGGGTCCAACGCTACTGGAGGTGGGTCCGGACGACGCGGCAGAAGACGCGGAGGACACCCAGCGCGGAGGCGTCCCAGGTCAGCGTCAGCGCATGGGCGCGGGCGGCCTCACCCATGCGAGTCCGCAGATCGGCGTCGATCAGGACGGAGGCCAGCGCGTCGCCCAGCGCGGCCGGGGTCGCGAGGACGCCCGTGCGGCCGTCGACGACCGAGCAACGATGACCGCTGATGTCCGTCGCCACGGCCGGGGTGCCACAGGCCGCCGCCTCCGTCAGGGTCAGTCCCCACCCCTCGGCCAGGGAGCCGCTGGCCACGACCCAGGCGCTCCGGTACTCGGCCCGCAGCTCATCGCGCTCGACATGGCCCAACAGCTTCACCCAGCCCTCGGCGCCGTGGTCTCGGATCCAGGCCTCCAGCTCCGGGCGCTGCGGCCCTTCGCCGATGAGGTGCAACCGGAGCTCGGGCACCTGCCGGCGAGCCTGCTCGGCCGCCTCCAGCAGCAGCGGGAACCGCTTGACGGGCGCCATCCGCCCGGCGGCGACGACCAGCGGCGTTGGGTGGCGCGGGTCGGCCGGCGAGAAGTAGGTGCTGTCGACGCCGTTGTCGACCGCGGTCACGCGGTCCGGCCGGAAGCCCAGCTCCAGCAGCTCCTCCCGCGTGGCCTCCGACGGCGTGACGACCTCGGTGCCGCGGTAGAAGGGCGGAGCCACGCGGGCCTCCAGCACCCGCCCGGCCCCGGCCATCGGGCGGGGCATGATCTGGTCCCACATCGGGCCGTGGACGTGGTGGAGAACGGTCAGGTGCGGGCGCCGCCGGTACCAGAGGGGCGAGAACCAGGGCACGCCGTTCCAGATCTCGATGAGGGCGTCGGAGCGACCCATGCGGCCGGTGAGCTCCGACACCGCCGTGCGGGGAAAGACGGAGTAGCGGCTCCCCCGGCGGATGACGCCGTAGCCGTTCCTGCGGTCGGTGGCAGGAAGGCCGACCGCGGCGGAGGTGCGGTGGACGATGTCGAGCCCGGCCGCCGCCCAGCGGCGCATGAACTCGTCGGCGTGGACCTCGGACCCACCGGCGTCGGGATCGTCGAGGTCCCGCCAGGCGAGCACGTGGAGGCGGCGGACGCCGGCATCCAGCACGTCGCCGACCAACGCCGCGATCCCGTCCTGCGTGGCCTCGGGCGCCGCCATCCGCCGAACGGTACCGGCGCCGCCCTGCACGGAGGTGCCAGGGGTGCCCGGGGGTGGCACCACTACGATGCTCCCTCCGATGCCCGCCTCGCTGCTCTCGGCGTTCGCGCCGCCGGGGTCGATCGCCGACTTCGCGGATCACCTGGTCGTCCACGACCTGCCCGGGCTGCCGGACGACCGTCGAGCCGAGACGGTGGCCTTCGCCGGGCGGCGCATCGCCCACCTGCCCTCGCCGATGAAGATCGGGGTGACGGCGGTCGCCGCGGTGGTGGCGATCGTGGGCAAGGTCGTCGGCGGCGCCCGGCTGGCCGCGCTGCTGGCTCGCCACCCGCTCCCACTCCTCGGTGAGTACGTGCGCCTCGTGCGGTCGTTGACCTACGCCTACGTGTGGGACACCTGGCCCCACACCGACCCCACCGGCCGGCCGCTCGGCGACGGTCGTGGTGACGACCGGCCGTGAGCCCGGTGCCGCTCGAACCGACCGGGGACGCCACCCGGCTGACGGCCGACGTCCTGGTCGTGGGGTCCGGAGCGGGCGGCGCGCCGACCGCGGCGATCCTGGCCGAGGCCGGCTTCGACGTCGTGGTGCTGGAGGAGGGGCCGCTCGTCCGCCAAGGTGACGTCACGCCGTTCTCCCTGGAGCAGATGGACCGCCAGTACCGCGCCGGCGGCGTCACCGCGGCCATCGGGCTGCCCTCGATCGCCTACACCGAGGGCTGCTGCGCCGGCGGCGGCACGGAGGTCAACAGCGGGCTCTACCGCCGGCCGCCGGAGGAGGTCCTCGACCGCTGGCGCCGCGAGCGCGGCCTCGTCGACTTCGACTCCGACGAGCTCTACCGGATCTGCGACGAGGTCGAGCAGGAGCTGTCCGTCCAGACCGTCCCCGGCGACCAGACGGCGGCCAGCGAGGCCCTCCGCCGCGGCGCCGCGGCGCTCGGATGGCGTCACGACGAGATCCCCCGGTGGATGGACTACCCGACCGGCTCCGACGCACGGTCCGGCCGGCGGCGCAGCATGACGGAGACCTACCTCCCGCAGGCCGAGGCCGCCGGCGCCCGGGTCCTCACCGGGTACCGGGTCGACCGCCTCGTGCTGGACGGCGGGCGGGCCTTCCGGGCCCAGGTCACCACGACCGGCGGCCGCGCCGCCACGGTCGACTTCGGCCACGTCGTCGTCTGCGGGGGCGCCATCCAGACGCCCGCCCTGCTGCAGCGCTCTGGGCTGCGCCGCCACATCGGGCCCTCCCTCGCCGTGCACCCGACGGTCAAGCTGGCGGCCCGCTTCGACGAGCCGGTCAACGTGGCCGACGACGTGGCCGTGCACCAGGTCAAGGAGTTCGCCCCCGACCTGTCCTTCGGCGGGTCGGCGTCCTCGCCCGGCCTGGTCGCCCTGTCGCTCTCGGACCAGTGGGACCGCTTCGGCCCGGCCATCGTCGACTGGGAGCACCTGTCGGTGTACTACGCGGCGATCACCAGCGAGGGCCGGGGTCGGGTGCTGGCGCTCCCCGGCCTGCGCGACCCCCTCGTGACCTACCGGCTGACCCGCCGCGACAAGGAGCTGCTCGGCCGGGGCCTGGCCCGCCTGGCCCTGCTCATGCTGGAGGCGGGCGCGACCGAGGTCTACCCCTCCTACCGCGGCGCGCCGGTGGTCCGGCGCCCGGCCGACCTGGCCACACTGCAGGCCACGTTCGGCGTCTCGCGGGCCAGCCTCATGACCGTCCACCTGTGCTCGACCGTCCCCTTCGGCGAGGACGAGCGCTCGGCCACGGACAGCTTCGGGCTGGTCCGCGGCACGCAGAACGTCCGCGTCAACGATGCGTCGCTGCTGCCGGACGCGCCCGGGGTCAACCCACAGGCATCGGTGATGGCGGTGGCCCTCCGCAACGTCCGCCGGTTCGTCGAGACGGTCAAGCCGTGACGGTCCAGCGATGACGGTCGAGCCGTGATGGTCGCGCGGTGACCGGCCGGATCGATCCCCCCGACGTCACGATCGTCACCGGCGCCGGCGGCTGGCTGGGCCGCGCGCTCGTCGACCACCTGGTGCGCGACGGCGGCCCGTACGCCCGGCCGGGATCGGTGCGGGCCCTCGTCCGTGACCCCGAGGACCTGATGGCCTTCGGCGGCCTCCCCCGCGTCGAGCCGGTCCTCGGCGACATCCGCCGGCCCGACGGCCTGGAACCGCTCTTCGCCGGCCTCTCCGGTACGGTCGACGTCGTCCACACCGCGGGCGTCATCCACCCGGAGCGGACCGATGACTTCGAGGAGGTCAACGCCCGCGGCACGGCCAACGTGATGGCCGCCGCGCTCGGCCGAAACGTGCGCCGCGTCGTCCACGTCTCCTCCAACAGCCCCTTCGGCACCAATCCCCACCCGGGCGACACGTTCCGCAACGACGAGCCCTACCACCCGTACTACGGCTACGGCCGCTCGAAGATGCAGGCCGAGCTGCGGGTGCTGGAGGCCGTCGACCGGGGCCTCGACGCGGTCATCGTCCGGCCGCCGTGGTTCTACGGCCCGTTCCAACCGGCCCGCCAGACGACCTTCTTCCGCATGGTCCGCACCGGCCGCTTCCCGGTCATCGGGGATGGACAGCAGCGCCGGTCCATGGTCTATGTCGACAACCTCGTCCAGGGCGTCGTGGCGGCCGAGCTGGTACCGACGCCGGCGGGGCGGGGCTGGTGGATCGCCGACACGAGGCCATACACCATCGAGGAGATCGTCGCGACCGTCGGCCGAGCGCTCGCGGCCGAGGGGATCGCCGTCAAGCCCAACCGACTCCGTCTGCCGGCCGTCGCCGGACGGGTGGCGGAGGGGGCCGACGCCCTCGTCCAGCGCACGGGGCGCTACGTGCAGGCCCTCCACGTGCTCGGCGAGATGGACAAGACGATCGCCTGCGACATCAGCGTCGCCCGCGAGGAGCTCGGCTACGACCCGCAGATCGCGCTCGAGGAGGGCATGCGACGCAGCGTGCGCTGGTGCCTGGAGCAGGGGCTCGAGCTGTGAGGAGCCTCGTCACGGGGGGCAACGGCTACTTCGGACGGCTGCTGGTCGACCACCTCCGGACGCAGGGTGGCGCCGTCCGCGTGCTGGACATCGACACCGAGGGCGCGGGTGGGCCGGGCGTCGAGGTGGTGCAGGGCGACATCCGCGACGAGGGCCGCGTCCGCGAGGCGGTCGAGGGTGTCGACGTCGTGTACCACAACGTGGCGCAGGTGCCGCTGGCCAAGGACCCTCACCTGCTGCGCTCGGTCAACGTCGACGGCACGGCCCTCCTCCTCGCCGCCAGCGCGGAAGCCGGGGTGTCGAAGGTGGTCCACACGTCGTCCAGTGCGGTGTTCGGTGTGCCCGAGGCGAACCCGGTGCTGCCGACGACCGTGCCGAAGCCGCAGGAGGCCTACGGCGAGGCCAAGCTGGCGGCCGAGTGGGCCTGCCTGAGGGCCGCCGCCGACGGCCTCGACGTCTCGATCGTCCGCCCCCGCACCATCCTCGGCCACGGACGCCTGGGCATCTTCGGCATCCTCTTCGACTGGATCGCCGACGGCGCCGACCCGATCGTCCTCGGCGATGGGACCAACCGCTACCAGTTCGTCCACGCCGACGACCTCGCCGACGTCTGCGTACTCGCCGGGGCCCGGTCGGGTCCGTCGATCGTCAACGCCGGCACCGATCGCTTCGGCACCATGGGCGAGGCGCTCGACCACCTGTGCCAGCACGCGGGGACCGGCGCGCGGGTCCGCCGGCTTCCTGCCCGGCCCGCCGCCGCGGCCATGCACGCCAGCTCCGTGTTGGGGCTGACGCCGTTCGCGCCCTACCACTGGCTCATGTACGCCCGTTCGATGTGGTTCGACATCGAGCACGTGCGGGAGCAGCTCGGCTGGACGCCCCGCTGGTCGACCGACGAGATGTTCGCCCAGAGCTACGACTGGTACCTGGCCCACCGGGGGGAGGCCTCCGCCGACGGCGCCGGCACGTCGCCCCACCGGCGCACCGCCCGCTCCGGAGCGCTCGGCGCGCTGAAGCACCTCACCGGGTTCCTGCCGCCGGTCCGCTGATGACCCCGGTCGAACCCAGGGCGGTCAGGAGCCGCACCATCTGGCTGGCCGTCGCACTGCTGGCGGCGCTGGCCTACGTCCCCGCGCTCGCGTCGTCGCCGGGGAAGATGCCGGCCGACACGAAGCTCTACCTCTACCTGAACCCGGCCCGGCTCATCAGCGACGCCCCGTACACCTTCGACGCCCGCCAGTTCGCGGGCTGGGTGCCCCACCAGGTCATCGCCTACCTCTGGCCGCAGGGGCCGTGGTTCTGGCTGGGCGACACCGTCCGCCTGCCCGTCTGGGTGGCCCACCGGTTGTGGATCGGGACCCTCATGTTCCTGGCCGGCGCCGGCGTGCTGTGGCTCTGCCGGCGCCGCTTCGGCCTCGGCGTGCTCGCCTCGCTGGCGGCGGCGCTCGTCTACCAGCTCTCCCCGTACCTCCTGCCCTACATCTCCCGGACCTCCGCCATGCTCCTGCCGTGGGCCGGTCTCGGTTGGCTGGTCGGCCTGACCATGGGCGCGGCGCTCCGGACGCGCTGGCGCGACGCCGCACTCGCCGCGCTCGTCGTCGTCAGCATCGGCGCCGTCAACGCCACCGCGATCATGATGATCATCCCCGGCCCGCTGCTCTGGCTGGTCGTGGCCGCGCTCGAGCGGCAGGTGGCGTGGCGGCGGGCGGTGGCGGCCGCGCTGCGGATCGGAGCGCTCTCGGCCGGCGTCTCCCTGTGGTGGATCGCCGCGGTGAGCATCCAGGGAACGCTGGGGGCCGACGTCCTCTCCTACTCGGAATCGTTGAAGTCGGTCAGCTTCACCTCGACGTCGACCGAGGTCTGGCGCGGGCTCGGCTACTGGCTGACCTACATCCGGGACCCCTACGCCGCGACGACGACGGCCGGCGCCGACTACATGACCTCGACCAAGGTGATCCTGGCCGGGTTCCTGCTCCTGATCCTCGGCGTCGGGGGGTTGGTGGCCGTCCGCTGGCGGCAGCGCCGCTACGCCGTGGCGCTCGTCGTGACGGGTGTCGTCCTCGGCGTCGGGGTTCACCCCATCGACCACCCATCGCCCCTGATGCGGCTGCTGAAGGGCGACGGCGAGTCCGGCCTGGCGCTGGCGCTGCGGTCCAGCACCCGCGCCGTGCCCGTCCTCGCGCTGGGCCTCGGTCTCGGCATCGCCATGGTGATCCAGGTCCTGCCGGCTCGGCGCCGGGCGGCCGCCGGCGCCGAGCGCGAGGGCGGGCGGGCCGCGAGGGCCGGGCGGATGCCCTGGCGGGCGCTGGCCACCGCCGGGGTGCTGGTACTGGCCCTCGTCAACCTTCCCGTACTGACCCACCACGCGCTCGTCGATCCCGCACTCGAGCGCGACGAGCAGCCGCCCGCAGCGTGGACCGCCGCGGCCGCCGCGCTCGACGCCGCGCCGGGCGGCTACCGCGTGATGGAGCTGCCGGGCGCCGAGTTCGGGGCCTTCCGCTGGGGTTACACGGTCGATCCGCCGCTGCCCGGACTGACGAACCGGCCGCTCGTCACCCGCGACCTCCTGCCTCTCGGCAGCGCTGGCGCGATGGACCTCCTGTACGCCCTCGACGACCGGTTCCAGGCCGGCGTGGCGGAAGCTGGCGCGGTCGCGCCGGTCGCCCGCCTGCTCGGCGCGGACACGATCTGGTTGCCGGGGGACGCGGCCTTCGACCGGTTCCGCACCCCCCGCCCCGAGATCACCCACGCGCAGCTCGCCGCGGCCGCGGCGGACGCGACCGAGGGCCTGGGTCTGCCCGTGCCCTACGGGCCGCCCGCGCCCCACCCCTCCGACGTCCCGATGGTCGAC
Organism: bacterium; assembly: GCA_046734535.1. Classification (GTDB taxonomy): domain Bacteria; phylum Actinomycetota; class Acidimicrobiia; order Acidimicrobiales; family Ilumatobacteraceae; genus DASTFY01. The sequence continues at coordinate 16,140 of JBKPRL010000329.1, forward strand.
GAGCAATCGCTCTCCGATCCTCGCGTCGGCCAGCCCGTGCCGCCCGTGGAGCTGGTGCCCGTTCAGGACCCCGAGGCCGTCATCCGCGCCAAGGACCGATCGGTGGTGGTCGATGGCTCCGGTGACGGGATCGTCGACAGCGCGGCAGCCGGGCTGCTCGACGGGCGGGAGCTGATCCGCTATGCCGCGTCCCTCGACGGCCGCGACCTCGCCGCCGCGCTGCGCGACGCCGACCGGGTCCTCATCACCGACTCCAACCGCGACCGGGCCCACCACTGGCGGGGCTCGCAGGACGTCAGCGGGTTCACCGAGTCGGGCGGACCCGGGTCGGACGTCCTCGACGTCGACGAAGGCGACGAGCGCCTCCCCGTCTTCACGAACGGATCCGCCCGGACCCAGACGATCGCGGTGCAGGAGGGCCCGGTGGTCGCCACCGCCTCCTCCTACGGCGAGCCCTTCGCCTACCGGCCCGAGGATCGCCCCTTCATGGCCGTCGACGGCGATCCCACCACGGCCTGGCTGGTGGCCGACCGCGCCCCGGCCGAGGGTCAGCGCATCCGGTTCCAGGTCTCCGAACCCATCGACCACGTGACGCTCCACCAACCGCAGGGAGCGGGCGTGATCCGTCACCTGGGCGCGGTGACCGTCGACGTGGGCGATCGAGCGCCCGCGCACGTCACCCTGGACGACCGGTCGCTCTCGGCCGGCGGTCAGCGCGTCGACCTCGACCCGACGACCGGGCCCTCGACGGTGACGATCACCATCGACCGCGTCGTCGTGCCCGACCCGACCCTCGGTCCCGCCTCCGCCGCCGTCGGCTTCGCCGAGGTCGACTTCGGGCTCGGGCCGACGGTGGAGGTCGTCCGCCCACCGGTCGTCGTGACCGGTGCGATGATCTCGAGCGGGACCGCGACACCGGTCACCTACGTGCTCAGCCGCCTCCGCACCCGCCCGACCGACCGCTGGCGATCTGATCCCGAAGCGGCCATGGTCCGCGAGATCACGGTGCCGGCGCGGCAGGCGTTCACACCGACCGTCACGGTCCGGCTGGACCAGCGGGCCAGCGACGCGGTGCTGGCCGGGCTCCTCGGCATCACCGGCGCGCAGGCCACCGACCGCCTCACCGGCGCCACCTCCGCGGCCGGCTGGTCGGCCACCGATGGTGATCCCGCCACGGCCTGGATCACCCCCTTCGGTCACGCGGCCGGCTCGACGCTGGACGCGCAGGCCGTCGGTCCGGTGTCCGAGCTGACCGTCACGCAGAAGTCGGGCGACTTCTCCCCCGTGACCGGGCTGCGGCTGACCAGTGGGGCCACGACGCTCGAGGTCGCGGTGCCGGCGCCCGACGCGACAGGCGAGAGCCACGTCGCCCTCCCGGAGACCCTGCCGGCGGGACCGGTCCAGGTGCAGATCACGGCCATCGACCCCCGCACCACCATCGACCGCCGCTACGGCGAGCCGGTGCAGCTCCCCGCAGCCATCGCCGAGCTCTCGCTCGGCCCGCCCACCAGCATCCCCACCGTGCTCGACACCGGCTGTCGTGACGACCTGGTCCGCATCGACGGCCAACCCCTCCCCCTGCGGGTGCAGGCCGCCGCGCCCGCGCTCCTGGCTGGCGATGCGGTGACGGCCACGCCGTGCGGGGCCACCGACCTCACGCTCGGCGCCGGCACGCACCGCATCACCACCACGCCGGGCGCCGGGTCCGGGTTGCAGGTCGACCGCATCGTCCTGGCCGGCCCGTCGTCGGCCTCGGCCGGCCCGTCGTCTCCCGCGGCGCCGGCGAGCGGGGCCGCCACCGGACCGACGGCCACGCCGGGCCCGACCGCCACGGTCACCTCGTCGAGCCGGCTCAGCCGGAAGGTCACCGTCGACCACTGCCCGAAGGGCTGCTGGCTGGTCCTCGGTGAGGGCTTCCACGACTCCTGGTCGGCCGGCACCGCGGAAGGGACCCTGGGCCGGCCGACGATGGTCGACGGCGGCTTCAACGGCTGGCGCATCCCTCCCTCGGACGGGCCGACCGAGATCACGTTGCACTGGACGTCGCAGCGACCGCTGACCCTCGCCCTCGTGCTGTCCGGTGTGGCGGTCCTCGCGGCCGTCGCCCTCGCCGTCCTCGACCGGCGTCGAACGCCACTTCCGACGTACGGCCTACCCCGCCTGGACTTCCCCGGCGCGCCCGCGACGCGGCCGGCCCTCATCGCCGGCGCGGTCGTCTGGGTCGCCGCGGCCGGCCTCCTGATCGGCCCGGCGTGGATACTCGCCGCGGCGGCCGGGTCCGCCGTGGTGCTCGCCCTGCTCCGGCGGCCTCGACTCGCCGGCCTGGTCACGGTGGGGATCCTGGCCTTCAGCGCGGCGGTGGTCGTGTACGTCGTCCGCACCGACCAGCCCTTCCCCAACGCGGGCTGGCCGGTCCGCTTCGACTGGCTGCACGGCCTCGGCCTGTTCGCCGCGGTGTCGCTGCTGCCCGCCGTCGCAGGCTGGCCCCGCCGCCGTCCTGATCGACCCACCCTCGACCGGGCCGCGGTCGAGGTGACCGAGGGTTCGGCCGCGCCCGCCGACGTACCGACCCCCGAGGTGGCGCCCACCGTGGAGGCGTCGTCGTGAGTCGCCGGCGCTCGAGGTCGCTCAGGCCGCGTTGGGATCGTCGTCGGACGGGGGCGGCGCGAGGAACACGGCCATCGGCTGGCCGAGCTCGATGAGCGAGGTGAGGTCGCGCTGGTCGGCTGCCGACAGCCGCGGGTCGACCGACATGCCGAACAGGTTCGTGTCGACGAGCGGCACGAGGTCGACTGCACCCTCGCTCGTCAGCCGGTCGATGAGCCGGGCCCGGGTGGCGGCGAACTGGTCGCGCTGCGCCGCGGTGCGGGAGTCGAACGTCGCCACCTCGACCGCGCCCGGCAGCGCCCGCCACCGGTCGATGTAGCTGCCGGTGGCCAGGTGGATCTGCGCGTCGGCATCGGCACGGGGGCGGACCCGGTACTCGGTCACCGGCACGTGGAAGTACTCGTCGGCCGCCACGTCGAGCCCCCGCCGCTCGAGCTCGTCGAGCAGCCCCATGCCGGGGCTGCCGATGTCGGCGGCATCGCTCCAACGGACGATGTAGCGCCCGTCCTTGCCGGTGGCCGGTCCGACCTTGTCGACGACGGCCCGATACGTCGGGCCGGCCAGCGCCCCCACCGCGTTGCTGAGGCGCTGCTCGGGCGGATGGGCGTCGGTGAAGGCCACCGCGGTCGTCGCGGAGCAGACCACCGCGACGCCGGCCGCGACGAGGGCGACGCGCGTCGCGAGGCGGTCCGCGCCATCGGGGTGGCGATGCTGCCACCAGGCCACCGCCGACCAGAGCACCGCCCCGGCCAGCAGCGTCGTCACCCCCCACGCCCACAGGGTCAGGTAGAACCATGGCCGGCCGAAGATGCGGGCCATCGACACCACGCCGAGCAGTAGGGCGACGGCCACCACGACGTGGAGCGCCCGCAGCGCCCGGGACCCGACGCGGAACGCCACCGCCACGGCGACCAACCAGAGCACGAGCACGACCGCGCCCCGGGCCGTGGAGGCCGGGCTGACGAACCGGCCGGTGCCGGCCAGCTGCCCACCGAGGCCGGCCCACACGTCCAGGTGTTGCAGGGCCAGGCGGACACCCTCGCCGAGGCCGATGGCTGCCTCCGGCGGCGAGCCGAAGTGGTCGATGAGCTGGCGGATGTTGCCCGGGCTGTTCGTCAGCTGATCGGCCACGGGCGGCAGCCACAGCACGATCCCGATTCCCACCGCCCAGGCCACGCTGCGCAACGGCCGCCGGCGCTCCTCCGCGGGGGCGCGGACAGCGCGGACGATGATCGTGCCCAGCGCGACGGCGACGAGCCCGACCGCCAGCGGCAGGTACGGCACGTGCGTCTGCGCGCAGAGGATGGCGAAGACGGTGAGCGGGATCACCATCAGGTGGTCGCCGCACAGGACGGCCCAGGTCGCCAGCAGGACGACGATCCACGGGACGAGCGGCAGGTACGGGTTCCACGGCTGGGTCAGGACGACCTGCCCGTAGCCTCTGATGACGAGAGCCAGCAGCGCCGCGACGACGACCACGCCCCGCCAGCCGGCCCGCCGCCAGCCGATCCAGAGACCGGTCACGACCGCGGCGAGGTGGACGACGACGGTGCCGACCTCGAGCGACCAGGAGGTCTGCCCGAGGAGGCGGTACGTCGGGGCCAGCAGGTAGAAGCTGAGCGGCCCGGGATGGCTGCCCTGGTTCGGGTACGTGCCGATCCGGCCGGGCAGGCCGATGAGCGGCGTGTGGCTGGTGAAGACGTCGCGGACGCGGAACTCGGTCATGGCCAGGTCGAGCACCGGGTGCCAGTGGTCGGTGGCCAGCGCGACGACGGCGACGAGCAGCGGGAGGCCGACGACGAGCGCCGCGGCGGGGAGCACCACACCCAGCCGATCCCATCGAGCGCGGGCCGGGCGGACCGGCGGCGCCTCCTGCAGGTCGGTCACGGGAGGGAGAGCGTATCCCGGGTGACCTCGTGGCCCAGGGCACCGCCACTAGGTTGTCCCCCCCGTGGACGTCACCGAGCAGGCCGCGCCCGCAGCGGCGCCGGCGAGTCCGGCCCCCACCGTCCACGACGATCCCACCGCCTTCGTGCTGGGCGGGCGGGGTGGTCTCCGGCGCCGGGCGGAAGGTGCCGTTGGGACGTGGGCCGGGATCGCGGTCGTGCTCGCGCTCGTCGCCATCCCCCTCCGCGGCCTGTACCGCTTCACGGGCGGGACCATGGAAGAGGGCTTCATGCTCTACTTCCCCGAGCTGCTCCGCCACGGATCGGTGCCCAACGTCGACTTCCTCCACCTGTACGGGCCGGGATCGCTCCAGGCCCTGATGGGCTGGTACGGCATCTTCGGGCACTCCCTGGCCGCCGAACGCACCTTCGGCCTGCTGCAGCACCTCGGCATCATCTTCGGGCTGTTCGCGCTGGCCAGGGCGTGGGGGCGGCTGGCCGCCACCGCGGTCGCCTCCTTCGCCGTGTTCTACGTCCTCACGCCGGTGGCGCTCACCGCCATGGCCTGGAACGGCGCGCTGGCCCTCACGCTGTGGAGCGCGGTCTTCGCCATCCGGGGGCTGCAGGTCGCAGAGCCAGCCTCGCGGCGGCGCTGCCTGCTCCTGGCCGGCCTCCTCGCCGGCCTCGCCCTGACCTTCCGGCCCGACCTCATCGTGGCCGTCGTGCTCGTGTTCGGGTGGTTGCTCTGGCAGCATCCTCGGACCCGCCGGCCCGTCCTCATGGGCACGGCCATCGGATTGATCCCGATGGTGGTCCAGGTGGCGATGGCCGGGCCGGCCAAGGCGTTCCAGGGCATGGTGCTCGACCCGGTCTTCCACCTCCGCGCCGGACGCGAGCTGCCCCGTCCACCGTCGTGGAGCCACCTCGACGGCGCGCTCCAGGCCGTCGCCGAGGAGATCCCACCGTGGTGGCGGCTGCCCCACCTCGAGGCCGACAAGGCCCTGTTCCTCTGGTTCTGCGTGATGGTCGTGGGCACCGCCGGGTTGCTGGCCTTCGCCATCTGGCAGCGCCGCCGGCAGGTGCCGGTCACCGGCCGGTCGACGGTGCTGCTGGTCGTGGCGCTGGTCAGCCTGGGCATCCTCCCGCAGGCGCTCCAGCGGCCTGACTCGGCCCACCTCAGCTGGGTCACCTGCGTCTCGTGGCCCTTCGCCGTGGTCGCCGTCATCGAGGTGGTCCGGCGGTGGCGGCCCCGCATCGACGCGCGGGCGGCGCTGGCGGTCGGGACCGCTGCGGCGTTCGGCCTGACCATCACCTTCACCGCGCTCTTCACCTTCCGCTACTACCTGCTCCACACACGCGTCGGGCTCGGGCAGGTGCCGAGCGCGTTCCCGGTCGAGCGGGACGGCCGCCGCTTCTACCTGGGCGACCACGCGGCCTACCTCGGCGTGCAGGCAGCCGTGAAGGACCTCGACGCGATGTCGGAGCCGGGCGAGCGGCTGCTCGTGGGCCCCGCCGACCTGCGCCGGACGTGGTACAGCGACGTCTTCATCTACTGGCTGTTCCCGGAGCTCAGGCCGGCGACGTACTACATCGAGATGGACCCGGGGTTGGCCAACGCGCCGGGTTCGAGCCTGGCGAGCGACGTCGCCTCGGCCGACTGGGTCGTCCTCACCAAGCTGTGGGCGGGCTGGCTGGAGCCCAACGCGTCACAGGACTACGGCCCCGACACCCCCAACCAGGTCATCCGGGACCACTTCTGCGAGGCCGGCAACTACCAGGACGGCCTCGTCGTGCTCTACCACCGCTGCCGCTGATCTCATCCGCACATAGTTGCATCTGCAAGCATGCACCCCAGCTTCCGGAAACCGGAACGTGGCGCGCGCGCTTCGGCCCTCCGGCTGCTCGAGCCCGGTTCAGCTGAGCGGGAGACGGCGCCAGACGGAGCCGGGCAGGTGGCGGAAGACCGCGAAGACCGGCCGGAGCGTGGTCGGCACCCAGACGGTCCGCCTGCCCTTGCGCAGCCCCGCGGCGGTGGCCTCGGCGACGGCGGCCGGCGTGGTGGCGAACGGCGCGGCCTTCATCCCCTGCGTCATGCGGGAGTGGACGAAGCCGGGGCGGACGACGAGCACGCTGGCCCCGGTCCCGGCCAGCGCGTCGCCCAATCCCTGAGCGAAGCCGTCCAGGCCCGCCTTGGACGAGCCGTACACGAAGTTGCCCTTGCGCACGCGCTCGCCGGCGACGCTGGAGAGCACGACCAGGCGGCCGTGCCCCTGGCGGCGGAACTGCGCGGCGACGGCCAGCCCGACGCTCACCGCGCCGGTGTAGTTGACCTGGACCAGCGCCGCCGCCGCGGCCGGATCCTCGTCCAGCTCGGCCTGGTCCGCCAGCTGGCCGAAGGCCATGACGACGACGTCGAGGTCGCCGTGTTCGGCCGCGAGCCCCTTGACGAAGGCCTCGTGTCCGGCGCTGTCGGTGGCGTCGAAGGGGACGATGGCGACCTCCAGTCCCGGCCGGGCCAGCTCGCCGACGACGACCTCTTCGGGCCGGCGGGCGGCCAGGACGACCGCTCGGGTCGAGGTCGTCAGGAGCTCCGACACGATGGCGCGGCCGATGTCGCTGCTGCCGCCCAGCAGCACGATGGTCTGCGGTTCGCCGAGCGCGTTCTCCATGGGATCTCCGGTTCAGTCGTCGAGGAGTCGGAGCCGGCGGCTCTGGTCGCTGGTCCAGGTGCCGGCCGGGTCGACCGAGGCCCGCACCGCCTGCCACTCGGCCAGGCGCGGGTAGCCGCGGCGGATCGCCTCGGGGGTGGTGTGCGAGTCCTTGGCCAGGTAGTGGCGGCCACCGGCGTCGAGCACCACCTCGTCCAGGCTGTGCAGCAGCCCGGCCAGCCCGCGGCTGCCCGCCGGCAGGTCGAGGGCCAGCGTCCAGCCGGGGATGGGGAAGCTGAGCGGGCCGGGGTTGGCGGCGCCGAAGCGCTTGAGCACGGCGAGGAAGCTGGCGGTGCCGGACCCGGCCAGGCGCTCGACGACGGTCCGCAGCGCGGCCTCCTGGCCGAAGGGCACGACGAACTGGTACTGCAGGAAGCCCGGCCGGCCGTAGAGGCGGTTCCACGAGCCGATGGCGTCGAGGATGTGGAAGTAGGAGGAGATCGACACGATCTGACCGACGCGCCGACGGGGCGCCTTGCGGTACCAGAGCTCGTTGAAGGCGGCGACCGTCGTGTGGTTGAGCAGACCGGCCGGGGGGACGAGTGGCGGCACGGCGACGAGCTGGTGCGGGTCGTAGGCCAGCGGGTCGACGGCGTCGCGGGGGGCGAGCTGGTCGGTCGTGGCGTGGTCACCCCGGGTCAGGATGCTCCGGCCGAGGCGCGACCCCCTCGCCATCAGGTCGATCCACGCCACCGAGTAGCGGTAGTAGCGGTCACCCTCGTCCATGAGCGCGAGCAGGGTGTCGAGGTCGGGCGTGCGGGTGGTGTCGACGGAGCACCGGCTGGTCTGGATGCGCAAGAGCC
>JBKPRL010000330.1:0-3667 GCA_046734535.1 bacterium
GTCCCACAGGTCGTCGAGCGTGCGCGGGAAGCCGCCGTCGCCGTCGTACAGCGACGGCGACTGGGGGAGCGGTCCCCACCGGTAGAGGTCGTGCTCGGCATTGAGCGTGAGGTGCACGCCGATGTCCTCGCCGCGGTAGCGCGCCGCCGCTTCGCGGGCCCACGGCGCCGGCACCATGAGGGACGCGCTGGTGGCGACCCCCGAGCGGAGCGCGTCGAACACGCCGACGTTGAGGGCATGGCAGGCGCCGAGATCGTCGCACGACACGATGACCAGGCGGTCGTCGGCTCCGTATCCCAAGCGCTCGGCCAGGCTCACCGTGACGAACCTACCGGCTGCCCGAACGATCGACAGCTGCCCCATAGCCCCCGGCGCGCTCGTTTGGCGTCGGCCACCGCCGATCGCAGTTCGTCGCCGTGGGCGGTGTTGGGCGCGATGGCGAGGACGTCGGCGAAACCGCCCTGGGCCAGCGCCAGGTTCACGAACGTGCCATCGGTCGCTCGGTAGATGTAGGCGAGCAAGCGCCCGTACGCATCGCGCGCCTCGGCGTCGCGCACGAGCCGCACCGCGGTGCCGTCGGGCAGCAGGCGGTGGGTCTCGGCGCTGGCCTCGGGCCCGAAGCACATGACCGGCCGGTCGGGGTCGAGCGTCTCCGGCGTGTCGATGCCGATGAGGCGCACGTGTTCGTCGTGGCCCTGCACCCGCGCCACGACGGTGTCGCCGTCGACGACGTGCTCGACCGTGGCGTTCGGTTCGAGCACCATCGGCGGATCGCGAGCCGGCGCCGGGACGCGCGCCCGCCCGGTGTTGGCCACGGCGACCACCACAGCGGCGGCGGGAACCGTGGCGGCGGCAAGGCCGAGGCTCAGCAGGATCGCCCAGTGGCGTCGATGGCGGCCCACGGCGCCTCCTTCCGATCGCACGATGCTCCTATGGATGGTCAAGTGGGTGGGTGGGTGAGTTCTCGGTAGATCTCGCGGGCGATGTAGCGCTTGAGGCAGCGGATGATCTCGGGTTTGGTGAGGCCGTCGTTGGTGCGTCGCTGGAGGTAGTGGCGGGTGCGTGGGTCCCAGCGGAGTCGGCAGATGACGATGCGGTAGAGGGCGGCGTTGGCGGCGCGGTCACCACCGCGGTTGAGGCGGTGCCGGTCGGTTCGGCCGCTGGACGCGGGGATGGGGGAAGAGCCGCACAGGTGCGAGAACGCGGCGTCGCTGTGAAGCCGGTCGGGGTTGTCGCCGGCGGTGACGAGGAGTTGGCCGGCGACGTCGGTGCCGACGCCGTTGAGGGCGACGAGGTTCGGGGCGGTCTCGGCCACGAGCGGGTCGAGGAGGGTGTCGAGGTCGTGGAGCTCGACGGTGAGTTGCTGGTAGCGGCGGGCGATCGAGCGCAGCGCGGTCTTGGTGGCCTGGACCGGGTGGCGGGGGTCACCGGGCCGGAACCGGGCAGCGGTCTCGACCAGGGCGGCCAGGCGAAGCCCCCGGAGCTCGTCACGCACGACGTCGGGGGCGGTCGACACGAGGCCGTGGAGCTGGTGAGCCGCTTGGGAGCGGGCCTTGATGGCCGAGCGGCGAGCGACCCGCAGAGCCCGGATCGCTTCGATCCGGCCCGTGCGGGACTTGGGTGTGGCAGTGGCGGTCCCGGCCTGCACCGCCCGGGCAGCGGCCTCGGCATCGATCGTGTCGGACTTGCCGCGACGGCGGCGGGTCTTGCGGTCCGGGCGGTCGACCTCGACGACCCGGTAGCCGCCAGCACCGAGATGGCGGGCAACGCCAGCACCCCAGGCGCCGGTTCCCTCGATCCCCACCGCGTCGATCACCCCGAACCCCAGCACCCACCGCTCGAGCTGACGGTGCCCCTTCGCCGTCGTCGGGAACGACCCGGTCCCCAGCAGCCGACCCCGCTGATCGAGCACCGCAGCGACGTGCACGTCACCATGAGTGTCGATCCCGACGGTGACAAGGTCCTGATCATCTGCGATCGTGGTCATCGCCATCCCCTTCTTCTTCGCGGTGGACGTGGATGGCACGCACCGCCGGGACAGCGGACAAGACAGTGATGGGCGCCTGGTACCGCAGGCTCCTATGAAGTCACGAACGCCCGACCAGTGAGTGCACGGCGAGCACCCCAACCCGGCCGACAAATCGCGAGCAAGACACGAAGTCAGTCAGTACGAGGGTCAGACCGGGAAGGGGTGCCCGCCACCATCATCACTGTCAGTACGTCACGGGCCGGCGGCGAAGTCGTCGGGGTTGACCCGCTCGATGAAGTCCCGGAACTCCTCCAGGATCTCCTCTTCCTGCTCGCCCGACTCGGCCGGCGTCTCGACCTCGGCCTCCTGGCCCGCCTCCTCGAGCACGCCCTCCTCGGCGAAGATCGGGCTGCCGGTGCGCACGGCCAGGGCGATGGCGTCCGACGGTCGGCTCGACACGGTGAGGGGGGCGCCGGCGACCTGGAGGTGGAGCTCGGCGTAGAACGTGTGCTCCACCAGCTCGGTCACCACGACGCGCTCCAGGGCGGCGCCGAGCTCCTCGAGCACGTTGCGGAACAGGTCGTGGGTGAGGGGCCGGGGCGGCACCACGCGCTCGAGGGCGTACGCGATGGCGGCGGCCTCGTTGTTGCCGATGTAGATGGGCAGGACCCGCCGTCTCCCCTCGGACTCCTGCAGCAGCACGATGGGCGTGTTCGCCTGGACCTCGAGCCGAACTCCGAGGAGCTCCATCGGAACCACGCTCACAACGTACCCGTCCCTCCGGAGGTCGCGGCAGGCATCAGCCGTCGATGTAGGGCCGGAGGGATTGGCGCAGGATCGCCTCGCGCAGCTCGGCGCCGAGCCGGGCCAGGTCTTCGAGGCTGGTGCGGGCCTGGGCACGCGACTGCGGATTGCGCTGTTTCACCCACGGCATGATCACCTGTTCGATGAGGCCGGCCTCCCGGTCGGCGGAATTGCGGTACAGGCGCAGGTGGCGGGGCTCGATGCCGTAGCGCAGGAACTCCGCGGCGGTGCGGGCGGCCACGACGGCGTGCTCGTCGTAGAGGGTGTCACCGCCCACGGCCCGGCCGATGACGAGACCGAAGCGTTCCACCTCGCGCAGCTCGTCGGCGGTGATGCCCGCCGCGGTGGCCACCTCGTCGAACGAGTACGTGCTGACGGGACGGGCCGGTGGTGCCGTCGACGGGGTGCGCACCATCCAGATCGGGACCCGCTCCTCGGCCGGAGCCGCCGGCTCCGGCGGCTCGGCGGGCGGATCGTCGGCCTCTTCGTTGTGGGCCATGCCGTTGTTGCCGTTGTCGTCGATGGCCGGCTCGCCACTGTCGAGGCGGTCCTTGATGACCTTGAGCGGGAGGAAGTGCTCCTTCTGCTCGTGCAGGATGAAGCGCAGACGCTCCACGTCGCCGTCGTAGAACTTCCGGTAGCCCGACGGCGTGCGCTCGGGGTCGATCAGCCCCTGGCTCTCCAGGAACCGGATCTTGGAGATGGTGACGTCGGGGAATTCGTCGTGCAGCAGGGCCAGCACTTCTCCGATCGAGAGATACGTCCCACTCCCGCCTCGCTGCTCCGCCATCAGCCCTGGTCCGGTCCTTCCAGGAACAGGAGCCGGAACTTCCCGACCTGGAGCTCGTCGCCGTTGTGGATGGGGGCCTGCTCGACCCGCTTCTGGTTGAGGTA
>JBKPRL010000331.1:0-5146 GCA_046734535.1 bacterium
CGTCGGCGTACCGGTCGGGGCTGGTCACGATCGCCACCGAGGGATGGTTCTTGGCCGCCGCGCGCACCATCGACGGCCCGCCGATGTCGATCTGCTCGACGCACTCGTCGGGACCGGCACCGGACAGCACGGTCTGGCGGAAGGGGTAGAGGTTCGAGACGACGAGGTCGAACGGCTCGATGCCGAGCTCCTCGAGCTGCTGGACGTGCGAGTCGAGGCGGCGGTCGGCCAGGATCCCGGCGTGCACGCGGGGGTGCAGGGTCTTGACCCGGCCGTCGAGGCACTCGGGGAAGCCGGTGAGCTCCTCCACCCTGGTCACCGGGAGGCCGAGCCCCTCGATCAGCGCGGCCGAGCCGCCGGTGGACACCAGCTCGACGCCCGCGTCGTGCAGCCCCTGGACCAGCTCCCCGAGCCCGGACTTGTCGTAGACGGACACCAGCGCCCGCTTGATGGGGACCCGATCAGCCACGGCACACACTCCTCACCTCGTCAGATGAGGGCACCCAGGCGTTCGATGGCCTCGACTTCACTCCCCGGTGGTCAACCCACCTGCGCCAGTCGTGTGTCTGCAGCATAGGTCTACTCAACCTCCCACGACGACCTGGCGGCCCCGCACCGTGAACCCGTCGCGGGCCATCGCGCCGATCGTCTCGACGAGCATCGCCCGCTCGGCGACCTTGATCCGCTCGTGCAGCGTCTCCGCGTCATCGTCGTCGACCACCTCGACCGCCCGCTGCGCGATGATCGGGCCGGAGTCGACGCCCTCGTCGACGAAGAACAGCGTGCAGCCGGTGACCTTGACGCCGTACGCCAGCGCATCGGCGGCCCCGTGCATGCCCGGGAACGACGGGCTGAGCGCCGGGTGGGTGTTGACGAACCGGCCGCCGAACTCGGCCAGGAAGTCCGTTCCCACCAGCTTCATGAAGCCGGCCGAGACGACCAGGTCCGGGTGGTGCTCCGCCACGGCCTTGGTCAGTGCCTGGTCCCAGGCGGCGCGGTCGGCGAAGTCCTTGACCCGCAGCACGAACGTGGGCACCCCGGCCCGCTCGGCCCGGGCCAGCCCCTCGATGTCGTCGCGGTCGGCCCCGACGGCGACCACCGTGGCGCCGTACGCCGGGTCGGCGGCAGCGTCGATCAGCGCCTGCAGGTTGGTGCCGGCGCCCGAGACGAGGACCACGAGGCGCACGGTTGGTGAGTCTAGGCGGGTTCCCCGTCGAGTGACCCCGTGTGGTCGTCGTCGGGGTCCTCGGAGAGCCACCGGGAGTCACTCGACGGCGACTCGAGCGGCTCCAGAGGCTCCAAGCGCCGTCGCTGCCACCACGTGGCGACCAGGCCGCCGAGCAGGCCGCCGACGCCGAAGGCGGTGACGCCGTGCACCAGGACCGCGGCGACGAGCGGGCCGACGTCGCTCATCCGGCCGGGCCCGACCGCACCACCGCTGAGCAGCGCGATGACCCCGAACAGCGCGCCGGCCAGCATGCCGCCGCCGCAGCCGTGCAGGGCGCCCTCCTCCCAGCGGTACGTCGGGTGGTGGCGCTGGGCGCGCATCGCACCGAGCGCCCCGACGAGGGGGGCGACGCCGATGAGCGCGGAGGTCCAGGCCGGCGTCGGACCGGTGTCGGGCAGCGCAGCCAGCAGCGGGAACATCGGTAGCGCCCCGATGGTGACCACGGCGGGGGACACGATGGTGTGGGTCCCGACGGTGAAGCCCGGGCCGAGCAGGTAGGAGCCGGAGAAGACCACAGCGTTCGGCACCACCAGCAGCGAGACCACGACCAGCTGGACGTTGGCACCGGTGTCGGTGTGCAGCTGCGAGGTGACGTTGAGCGCGGTGTCGTAGTCGGAGACCAGGGCGGCAGCGAAGGCCACCAGCGAGACCAGCAGCCAGAGCCGGATCACCCGCCGGCAGGCCGCGGCGGTGGCCACGACCGAGGCAGGCAGGGTGGCGGTCCAGATCGCGGCGCGCCCGGAGCCGATGGCGATCGCGGGCGCGCCCAGGACGATGCAGAGCAGGAACGACCACAGCACCACGCGCGAGGTGTCCGGCGCCGTGGCGGGGGTGGAGGCGAGCGTGCTGGTGGCCACCGCGACCGCGACGTACCCGGCGGCGTAGAGCAGCGCTGCCGCCGGCACCGTCCAGTCCCGCTCGCCGTCGGCGATCCGCTGGGCGTCGGGACCGTGCCCGGAGATCGAGTCACCCAGCCGGTGGCCGATGCGCCACGTCGCCCAGCCGCAGACCAGCGTGATGCCCAGCGGCATGGCCGAGACCAGGGTGCCGCCGACGTGCACGCCCGACCCGTGGGCCGTCAGCCAGGCCAGCGCTCCGACCCACAGGCCGTCCCGCGGCGTGCCGTGCGTGCCGGCATCGGTCAGGAACCAGCCGGTGACCCCCAGGGCCAGGCAGACCATCAGCGTGCTGGCCGCCGCGGCGGCCCCGGCGAGCGGGGCCAGCAGCACGAGCGGACGCCGGTGGCGCAGGTCGCGCCTGAGCTCTCCCGCCGACGGGCGGGTTCGGTCGGGCATCAGCGCGGTCATCCGTCCCATCTTGAGGGGGTCCGCGGTGCGGGCTGCGCTCCCACGCCGACTGGGGTTTCCTCAGGGTCAGTCGCTACCGTGGTGCAGCCATGCTTCCCCGTTCCAAGTCCCGGAGCCCGGAGGGTTTCGAGACCTTCTACAAGGACGTCCGGGCCCGGCTCCTGCTCCAGACCTACGCGCTGACCGGCGACCTGCACGCCGCCCAGCGCGCGGTGCGCGACGGCATGGTCGTGGCCTGGCACCACTGGCGGAAGGTCTCCCGGCTCGACCAGCCCGAGGACTACGTGCGCCCGCTGGCATGGACGCGAGCCCAGCGCCGGAGCACGGCGCGCTGGTGGGCGCGGCAGAAGGACATCGACGCCGAGTCGCGCGCCACCCTGGACGCGCTCGGCAAGCTGACCAGCACCCAGCGCAAGATCCTGCTCCTGGCACACCTGACGGCGCTGCCGATCGACCACATCTCCCGGGAGGTCGGAGTCACCCGCGCCACCGTCGAGCGGGAGCTGCAGACCGCGAGCGCGCAGTTCTCGGTGTACCGGGAGATCCCGTCCACCGCCGTCCGGCGCGCTCTCGAGGCGCTGGCGCCGGCGCTCGAGTCCGTCCGGTGGCCACGGCCCTCGATCGTGATGCGGGCCGGGTCGGCCCGCCGCCGGGGGCACACGGCGGTCGGGGTGGCGGCCGCGGTGGCCGCCGTACTGGTCACCGGCTCGCTGGTGACCGACGCATCCGGAGCGCATCCCGCACTGGCGTCCAAGGGGATCCTCGAAGGGATCACCTCCAGCCCGGCGCAGCCGACTGAGACCACGCCTCCCCCGCCCGACCCGCTCACCCCGGAGGCGCTGCTCGGGATGCAGCAGGTCTCCGACGCCATCCCGGGCACCTGGTCGGAGGGCACCACCAGCACGAACACCGCCGGCGACGGCCTGGTGTTCACCTGCCAGGGCAGCCGGTACGCCGACATGCAGGGCATCGGCGCGCTGGTCCGCACGTTCACCGGCACCGGGCCGAAGAACGGACCGCTGACGGCCGGCCAGTCCGCCGAGGCCTCGGCCGACACCGACGCGGCCGAGCGGACCTACCAGACCACCGTCGGCTGGTACGCCGGCTGCAGCAGCCCGCGCGTCCAGCTCCTGTCCACTCACCGGGTGGACGGTGTCGGCGACGAGGCCACGCTGATGGTGCTGCGCAGCTGGGCCGACCCGGTCACCACCCAGGTGGTCGGCATCGCCCGCACCGGTGGGCTCACCACGACCGTGGTCAACACCCTGACCGGGCTGAGCGACCCGACGAAGGAGCCGGACCTCGGGCCGAGCGCGGGGCTCCTGGCCACGGCGGTCACCGGCCTCTGCACCCTGCCGGACGCGGGCAGCTGCTCTGCCTCGCCCCGGCTGAAGGACTCCGCCGTCCTGGCGTCCGGTCGGCATCCTGCCCTGCTCGTGGAGGCCGATCTCCCGCCGGTGCCGACCATCGACCAGCCCTGGGTGGGCACCCAGCCGACGAGGGCCAAGCAGAACATGGCCGCCACGCGTTGCGACAGCACCGTCTTCACCGGCCCCGGGTTCTCCAAGGCGCAGACCCGCACCTTCGTCATCCCGGCCGCCACGCGGCTGCCGCCGGAGTTCGGGCTCTCCGAGACCGTGGGGGCGCTTCCGCGCAAGCAGGCGCAGCAGTTCGTCGAGGACATCCGCAGCAAGCTCGAGAAGTGCCCCGACAACGACCTCGGCACCCATGTGGAGAAGCTGACCGAGGAGAAGAGCGGTTCCCGCGACCTGACCGTGTGGCGGCTGACGGTCGAGGTCTCCCAGAGCCGGTCCGTGCGGTTCCTCATGGCCGTGATCCGCACCGGCAACGCGGTTGGCCAGCTGACCTTCGTCCCGTCGGACGATGTGAGCATCGGTCCTGACGCGTTCGTCACCCTCGCCCACCGCGCCCAGGAACGGCTCCAGCAGCTCGCCACGCCGGCCTGAGGACAACCTCTCGCCCGCGGGCGGAGTCCCATGGGCGTGCGTCGACTCGTCCCGCTCTGCCTGGCGGCCGTGGTCGTGCTGTCCGGCTGCGGCACCGAGCGGCCGCCGCCGGTCCGCGCGGCCGACGCCTCCGTCAGCCCCGCCCCGTCGTCCAGTCCGACGCCGTCCAGGACGCCCAGCGTCACGCGGACGCCGACGCCCACTCCGGTCGCCGACGTGCAGGGCCCGCTTGCCGGCTTCCCGCTCGCGCTCGGGTACGCCGCTGTGAACGGGGACGACGGCTCTGCCGTCGTGGTCACCACCAGGCCCGCGAGCCGGGCCTTCGGCCTCTGCGGCCGGCACGCGTGGGATCCGCAGCGCGGCACCACGGACCTCATCGGCGTGGAGTTCCGAGGTGAGGCCGAGTGGTTCCGCGGCCGCACGCTGGTGCTCTTCCCCTCCGTCGACGACGCCACCGCGGCCGTTCACACGGCGCACGATGCGGTCGCCGCCTGTCCCGACGAGCCGTCGGGCCAGGACACGGGCACGACCCACGCATTGCTGGACCGGACGGTCGGCGACCAATCCGTCGTCTGGGCCGACACCTACTACGCGCTCGACCACGGCCAGCGGCTCCACGGCACCGGGCTGACCGTCTACCACCT
>JBKPRL010000332.1:0-7867 GCA_046734535.1 bacterium
TGTCGTGCCCGATCGTCTCCAGCGCGAGCCGGCCGTCCTCGCGCAGCCAGTCGTAGCAGCGGGCGAAGAACGCGCGGTAGACGGCGACCCGTTCGGCGCGCGTCGTGCCGTCGCGGGCGAAGTGCTCGAACGCGCCGAACGACGTGATCGCGTCGTACCGCTCGGCTGGGTCGTGGTCGACCCAACTCTCCAACCGCACCTCGGTTCGCGGGACGGGCCGCTGGCTGACCCAACTGGCCTGCGCGTCGCTCAACGTCAGGCCGACTCCCGCGGCGACGCCGTGCTGCTCGACCATCGGCCGCAGCTGCGCGGCCCATCCGCATCCGATGTCGAGCAGCCGCCCGCCGGCGACGCCGAGGCGGTCGGCGAAGAAGGCCACCTTCTCGGCCTGCGCGGCGTCGTCGTCCGGGGTGACCTCCGTCCACCGGCCCGAGGAGTAGGACAGCGAAGGGCCGAGCCAGAGCCCGTAGAACTCGTTGGAGAGGTCGTAGTGCGCTCGGATGGCGGGCGCCGAGGTGCCGGCGCGCGCCGTCGTCGGGGGCTCGGTGGCAACGTCCCCGGCGGGAGGCGGATCGGCGGGCGAGGGAGCGGGGGGCGACGCCCATCGCTTCGGCTCGGGCCGGCGGGACAGGACGATCCGGTAGAGGGTCTGTTGCCGCAGCCGGAACAAGACGCGGCCGGCGGCGAAGTAGCGGGCAAAGCGCCGATGGACCTCCGGTCCGACCAGCTCATCGGCCCGATCGGCGGCGGCGCGGAGCGCCGAGCTCCACGCGTGGAAGGTGCGGACATAGTGGTCGGGCTCGGCGGCGAAGGACTCCAGGCGGAAGTCGGTCTCCCAGCCGAGCACCAGCTCCGAGAGCGACGAGGACATGGACTCCGGGAAGATCTCCGAGCGGACCAGCTCGTTGATGGCACCGCCTCCGGACAGGCTCTCACGGTGGCCGGCATTGTCGAGGCAGATCGCTTGCAGCCCCAGCCGCCCACCCGGCCGGAGCCACGACGCGCAACGGGCGAAGAAGGCCCGATAGGCCGCCACCTTGTCCTCGACACCGAGCCCGTCGCGGGCGAAGTGCTCGGAGGCCTCGATGCACACGATCGCGTCGTAGGGCGCGTCGGGTGCGTGCTCGGACCAGCGCTGTTCGAGGATGGTGACGCCCGGGCCGACGCGGGACGCGGCGGCCACGGCCTGTGCCGGGCTGGGCGTGAGGCCGACGACGCGCGCCGCACCGTGCACCGTGCACAGCCGGTCGGCGATGCCTCCCCAGCCGCAGCCGACGTCGAGCACGCGCCCGCCGCGCACCTCCAGGGCGCTCGCGAAGTGGTCGATCTTGCGCCGCTGCGCCTGCTCGAGGGTGTCCCCGTGTTCGTGCGGGTCCCACCGCGCGCAGGAGTAGACGAGGTCAGGACCGAGCCACAGCGCGAAGAACGCGGCCGGCAGGTCGTAGTGGCGCGCGAGGGCGGCCGGCGACGTGCCGAGCTCGCCAGCCGAACACGCGTCGGTGTTCGACCGGGATGGCGCCGGCGGCTCTGGGGCGCGCCCCGGCCTCGCGAGGTCGGTCCCGGTCACCCGGGCGCGGGCTCGGCCAGCGCGCGCTCGAGCTCCACGGCCAGCTCACCGACCGTCGGCACCGAGTCGAGCCGGCGGAGCAGCTCGAGCGGGAGCTCGCGGTCGAGGCGCATCTCGACGTCGACGATGACCTCGGCCACGCTGAGGGAGTCGATGCCCAGCGCGTCGAGCCGGGAGTCGTCGTGGAGCTCGGCAGGGTCGAGGCCGCAGACCTCGACGATCGCCTCCTTGAGGATCGTCGCCAGCTCCACCTGCACCCCTCCCGCTCCACCGGACCCACCGCCGCGCCTGTGGGACGATCGGAGTCTAATGAGCGACGCTCGCACGGGAGCCGGCGACCATGACGCCCGCGTCGGGGCCTTCGATCGTCTCGTGGCCCGGATGGTGGCCGCGGGGCCGCTGCGCTTCAGGGTCGCCGACCGCGACGAGGAGCGCGATGAGGCCTACCGCCTGCGCCACGACGCCGTCGTCCGCGCGGGGTGGGCGCGCGCCGACGAGATGGACGGCGGCCGGGAGCGCGACACCTTCGACGACACGGCCGTCCACGTGCTCGGTTGGGACGGACCGACTGCGGTGTGCGCCGGTCGCCTCGTGCTGCCGCCCAGCCCGCTGCCCACGGAGCAGGCATGTTCGCTGGCGGTCGAGCCGCGGGGCCAGGTGGTCGACGTCGGCCGCATGGTCGTGGCGGCCGAACGCCAGGACGCCACCCACGCCACCTTCGTCCTGCTGCTGGGCGGTCTCTACCTGGAGGTGCGCCGCCGCGGTTTCTCGGTGGCCTGCGGGATGATGTCACCCACGGTGCGGGCGTTGTGCCGTCAGCTCGGCTTCCGGCTGGAGCAGCTGGCACCCGACCGCACCTACTGGCACGAGGCGCGGGCGCCGGTTCGCTTCGTGCTCGGCCGGGACGCCGCCGGGCTGGTCGAACGCTGGCGGGAGGACGGGGAGCTCAAGGGGCGCTGAGCACGAGCACCGCGTCGTGCCCGCCGAAGCCGAAGGAGCTCGACAGACACGGACCGGGTTCGATCGCCCGCGGGGCGCCCTGGACGACGTCGAGCGCGATCTCGGGATCGAGCGTCTGCAGTCCGGCGACGGGTGGCACCAGGCGTTCTTGTAGCGAGCGCAGCGCGACGATGCACTCGACCGCTCCGGAGCCGCCGATCAGGTGCCCGGTGGTGCCCTTCACCGCGGTGACGGGCGGCGGGTCCTCGCCGAAGAGGGCACGCAGGGCACGGGCTTCGGTCAGGTCGTTCAGGCGCGTCGAGGTGCCGTGAGCGTTGACGTGGCTGACGGCGCTCGGCGGCGTGCCGGCGTCGTCGAGCGCGAGGGCCATCGCCCGGCGCGCGCCGGCGCCGTCGGGGTCCGGGGCGACGAGGTGGTGGGCCTCCGCGCAGGCGCCGTACCCCGTGATCAGACCGAGGACGTCCCGCCCGGCCGCCTCGGCATCCTCGGCCCGCTGCAGCACCACGAAGCCGGCGCCCTCCCCCATGACGAAGCCGTCGCGGTCGACGTCGAACGGACGCGACGCGCACTCCGGCGCCGACACATTGGCGCTCATCACCTCCATCCGGAGGAAGAGGCTGACGATGCTGTAGGTGAGGAGGGCGTCGACGCCACCGGCCAGCACGAGGTCGGCCGACCCTCGGCGGAGCAGCTCGACACCCTGGCCGATGGCGTCGGCGCCCGAGGCGCAGGCCGTCGACACGGTGCAGCACGGGCCGGCGAAGTCGAAGCGCAGGGAGAGGTGGGCGTCGACGGAGCTCGGCATCGCCATGGGGATGGCCAACGGGCTGATGCCGCGCAGGCCGCGGTCGAGCAGGGTGGTCACCTGCTGCTCGACCAGCGCGGCGACGCCGTAGCCGACACCGCACACGACGGCGCATCGCTCCGGTGGCGGACGAGGTGCGCCGACGACGCCATCCATCGCGTCCTGCGCCGCGCCGATGGCGAGCACGTGCGAGCGGTCCATGCGGCGGAACTCGGCCGGCGTGAGGTAGGCCGCTGGGTCGAAGTCTTCGACCGAGCAGGCGAGGAGCCGCGGCGCCGGTCCCCACCGCTCGTCGTGGAAGGGCACGGCAGTGGCGCGCGCCGCGCAGAGCGAGGCCCACAGCTCGTCGACCGTCCTGCCGCCGGGCGCCTTCACCCCGGCCCCGACGACCGCCACCGGCGCCCGCCCCGTCACCGGCGCGCTAGGAGTTGAGCGAGATGCCGTCGAGGTACTCGGCGAACTTCTCCTGCGCAGCCTTGCGCCGCGTCGGAACGTGCTCGCTCGGCACCTCGGCCGCCTTGTACTGCTTGAGCACCTGGCGAGCCACCGTGACCTTGTGGACCTCGTCCGGTCCGTCGTAGATGCGGGCGGCGCGGGCGGCGCGGTACATCGACTCGAGCGGCAGATCGGTCGTGTAGCCGAGCGAGCCGTGGACCTGGATGGCCCGGTCGATCACGTTGTAGAGCGCTCGCGCGCCCCAGAACTTGATCGTCGCGATCTCGACGCGGGCGTCGCTGTGGTGCCGGCCGGCCTCGTGCAGCTGGTCCATCTTCCAGGCCGCCTGGAGGGTGAGCAGGCGGGCGGCCTGCAGCTCGGCGTAGCTCTCGGCGATCCAGTCCTGGATCATCTGCTTCTCGGCGAGGAGGGAGCCGTGGGTGAAGCGGGACAGCGACCGCTCGCAGAGCATGTCGAAGGCCCGGCGGGACTGGCCCAGCCACCGCATCGCGTGGTGGATGCGGCCCGGGCCGAGCCGCTTCTGGGCCAGGGCGAAGCCGTCACCGGGGTTGCCGATCACGTTCTCGTAGGGCACGCGGACGTCCTCGTAGAGAATCTCCGCGTGGCCGCCCGGCTCGCCCGTGCGGTGGTCCGGCTCACCCATGGTCGGGACGTCCCGCAGGATGTTCACCCCCGGCGTGCGGGTCGGCACGATGATCATCGAGTAGCGCCGGTAGGCCTCGACGTCCGGGTTGGTCAGGCACATCACGATCAGGAAGTCGGAGATGCTGGCGTTCGACGAGAACCACTTGTGGCCGTTGATGACCCACTCGTCGCCATCGCGCTCGGCCCGTGTCGTGAGCAGCGTCGGGTCCGCACCGGCCCCCGGCTCCGTCATCGAGAAGCAGGAGCGCAGCTCGCCGGCAAGGAGCGGCTCCATCCACTTCCGCTTCTGCTCGTCGGTCCCTCCGACCGCGATCAGCTCGGCATTGCCGGAGTCCGGCGCCTGGTTGCCGAAGATCCCCGGGGCGTACATGCACGCGCCGAGGATCTCGTGCATGAGGCCGAGCTTCACCTGACCGAACCCGCCACCGCCCATCTCGGGCGGCAGATGAGCGGCCCACAGCCCCTGGGCCTTCACCTGCTCCTTGAGCGGGGCCACGATCTGGTTGAAGCGCTCCCGACCGTTCGGCGTGCGCCACAGGTCGTAGAGGGTCTCGAGCGGCATGATCTCCTCGCGCACGAAGCCCCGCATCCAGTCGAGCTTGGCCTCGAACTCGGGCTCGGTCGAGAAGTCCCACGCCATGGCGCACCCCTGTCGGATCGGTACCGTGGCAACCTACCCGGGGTGTTGGAGCTGGTCCTAACAGTCGGCGTGCTCGGCTTCGTCGGCTTCCGCCTGGCCTCCGCGGCCGGTCACTCCTTCAGCCCTGCCGGTCGCAGCACCGTCACGCCGGTCCTCCGTGGCATCCGCTGGCGCCATGTCTGGCCGGCTCCGCTCGTGCTCACCGCCGTGGTCATCGTGGCTACGCTGCTGCTCCGCATCCCCGGTCTCGACTGGGGTTGGTGGACCGCGCTCGGCGGTGAGGGCAACCCCGTGACGGGCACCACCGACCAGACCGCCGGCACGGCGCTCGAGTGGATCGTGCCGCTCGTCTTCCTGACGATGCTGCTCCCGGCCATCCCCCTCTTCGCGCTGGCCGAGGAGCGCACGTTCCGGCGGGGCAGCGAGAGCTGGACCTGGCCACGACGGATCCGGCGGACCGTCGAGTTCGGGCTGGCCCACGCGCTGATCGGCATCCCCATCGGTGTCGCGCTGGCCCTCTCGTGCGGCGGTGCCTACTTCATGGCCGTGTACCTCCGGTCGTACCGGGTGCACCACCAGCAGCGCGAGGCGGTGCTGGACTCGGCGCGGGCCCACGCGGTCTACAACGCGATCATCGTGGTCCTGGTCCTGATCGCGGTGATCCTCATCGCGACCGGCGCCGCCACCTCGACGTGACGGCCGTCCCGGGCAGGTCGCCAAGGGGCGGTCACCGTCAGCCGGAGACCGCCATCACGAGGGAGAGCTGGCGGGACTGGACGAGCAACCGCCCGTCGCGGCTCCAGATCTCGCCGTCCTCCTCGAGGAAGCCCTCGATCGACGAGCGGGTTCGGAAGCGGGCCAGGAGCCAGTCGTCGACCGGGAGCACGGCGCTGCGGAAGTGGACCGTCAGATCGATGGTCGGCAGGCCGAACCGCTCGGCCGAGCGGCTGAAGGCCGGGGGCAGCCATGCGTCGCTCATCGCCGCCAGCTGCACGTGGTCGAGCGGGCGAGGGTCGGTCAGACGGATCCAGCCGCCGGCCTCGGCGCGGTCGCCGGCGGTGAAGGGGAGGGGTCCGATGGCCCAACGCGTCTCGTACCGCTCCCGGAGCGGGATCGCGGTGGGCCCCGTGAGGCCGAGCGGCTCCAGCTCCTCGGGCGGCGGGACCGACGGAGGCATGGCGTCGTCGAACTCGGGTGCGTTGACGGGCCGGCTGAACACCGCCTGCGCGACCGCCAGGTACCGACCGCCCTGGTGCAGCCGTCCGCTGACGAAGGTGAGCTGGCGACCAGAGCGCTCGATCGCCGTCACCACCTCGACCGGACCCTCGGCCGGAGGAGCGAGGAAGTGCACGGTGAACGACCGCGGTGACCGGTCCGGATCGCGGACGGCCATCGTGAGCGCTCGGAGGATCACGGCCGCGACGTAGCCGCCGTTCGGCCCCCGCTCGATCCACCAGCCCCGGTCCATGTGGCCCTCGAAGCGCCCGTCTCCCACGGCGAGGAGCGCGGTGTCCCGGTCGAAGCGCGAGGTGCGCGGTGCGGCCGCCATCCGGTGTGACCGTAGTGACGGCGACATCGCGCCGCTACGGTCCGCTCGTGGCCGAGGTGACCGACATCGACATCGACCGGCAGCGCTCGGTCCGCCTCACCTTCGACGACGGTTTCGGATGTGAGCTCCCGCTCGACACGCTCCGCCGGGCCTGCCCCTGCGCGACCTGCCGCTCGTATCGGGACCGTGGCGAGCCGGCGTGGCCCCGCCCCGGCCAGCCCCCGACCGTCACCATCGAGGACGCCGAGCTGGTCGGCGCGTGGGGCCTGTCGATCCGCTGGAGCGACGGTCACTCGACCGGGATCTACTCGTGGGACGCCTTGCGGCGGTGGTGCGACGAGGGGTCGCCGGGCGGCTTCGTCACCGATCTGCCCGAAGCGTTCGAGGGCTGAGCGCGGCCGGATCGGCCGACCCCGCCGGTACGCTCCCCGGCACCGTGAGACCCCTCCCTCCGCCGAGCCCGGTCACCTGCTATCGCCATCCCATGAGGGCCACCGGCCGAGCGTGCACCCGGTGCGGCCGGCCGGCCTGCAGCGACTGCCTGGTGTCGGCCTCCGTCGGGTCGCAGTGCCTCGACTGCGTGAAGGAGGCGCAGCCCCCGGCGCGGGAGGCGATGCGCCGCTGGGCCGCCAGCCGCCCGACGATGATGACCAAGGTCTTCATCGGCATCAGCGTCGGTGTCTTCCTCTACGGCGTGCTCCGGGGCGACGGACTGTTCTCGTCCAGCCTCGGCGTCGTGCAGCGGAACTACGGGCTCAACCCGATCCTCATCGACGCCAACGGCGAGTGGTGGCGCATCTTCACGAGCGGTTTCGTCCACTTCGGGCTGCTCCACCTCGCCCTCAACATGCTCGTCATCTACCAGGTCTCGCTGATGCTGGAGCCGGCACTCGGACCGGTCCGCTACACCCTCACGTACATCTCCTGCCTCATCGGCGGCTCCGCCGGCGCGCTCCTGATCACCGACAACCCGCGCGCGATCACTGCCGGCGCGTCCGGCGTCGCCTTCGGCCTGGTGGGCTGCGCCGTGGCCGGCATGGTGATCCGCAAGATCCCGATCATGCGGACCAACCTCGGTGGGCTGCTGATCATCAACCTCGTGCTCACCTTCGCCATCCCGGGCATCTCGATCGGCGGCCACATCGGCGGCCTGGTCGCCGGCTTCCTGTGCGGCCTGGTGCTCATGCGCCCCCACCGCGGGCCGGCACCGCTGTGGGACATGGTCGTGCCGTTCCTGCTCGGCGT
>JBKPRL010000333.1:0-7476 GCA_046734535.1 bacterium
GTGGACGGTGGGGCCATCGCCCCATTGTCGCCCACTCCGGCGTCGTCGCGGGCGTCCGCCCCCGCGCTCACCCGGCAGGGGAGCGCGGTTGGTCGGCTCTCGCCGGCAGCCGTACGATCGGGGCCGCTATGGCCGTCGGCAGCCGCCCGCTCGTCCCGTCGTCGTTGGCGCCGGGCGGCCTGCTCCCCGGCCACGCCAGCCTGCGGACCCCGCGCAGCCGGCTGGGTGGCTTCGTCGCGCTCACCAAGCCGCGCATCGTGGAGCTGCTCCTCATCACCACGTTGCCGACGATGGTCCTGGCCCAGGACGGGGTGCCGCCCCTCCGCCTCATGGTGACCACGCTGGCCGGCGGCGCGCTGGCGGCCGGTGGCGCCAACGCCATGAACATGGTGATCGACCGAGACATCGACCGGTTGATGCCGCGGACCCAGGGTCGCCCGCTCGTGACGGGCTTGGTCGCGCCGCGGGAGGCCGTCATCTTCGCGATCGTGCTCGAGGTCGCCGCGTTCGTCCTGCTCACCTGGCAGGTCAACCTGCTCTCGGCCGTGCTCGCGCTGGCCGCGATGGCGTTCTACGTCGTCGTGTACACGATCTGGCTCAAGCGGACCTCGACCCAGAACATCGTGATCGGCGGCGCCGCCGGAGCAGTCCCCGTGCTCGTCGGGTGGGCCGCGGTGACGGGGAGCCTGGCCTGGCCGCCGGTCGTCCTGTTCATCGCCATCTTCCTCTGGACACCGCCGCACTTCTGGGCGCTGGCCATCCGCTACGCCGACGACTACCGGGCGGCCAAGGTGCCGATGCTCCCGGCCGTGGCCTCGCCGGCGGTGGTCGGCCGCCGGATGCTCGGTTACACCGTCGCGCTGTGGGCGTGCACGCTCGTGCTCGTCCCCGTGGCCGGCCTGGGGTGGATCTACACCGTGACCGCCGTCGTGCTCGGCGCCCTCTTCGTCGGTGGCTGCCTCGGCCTCCTCCGGGAGCCCACGGCCCGCCGGTCGATGCAGGTCTTCGCCTTCTCGATCTCCTACGTCACCATCCTCTTCAGCGCCATGGCGCTCGACGTCCTGGTGCACTCCGGCTGGTGACCAGCGACGGCGTCCACGGCGACGGTCGAGGATTTCTGGCCCGGTCGAGAGCCGTGGGTAATGTCCCCCCGGACATCGGATCAGGCCTGCGTGAGCGCGCGGCCGGAGCCATCCGCGAGAGGTAGGGCATGACGATCACCGAGACGAGCCCGGACGAGGCCGCCGTCGTCGTCGGCGCGCCCTCGGACGCCGCTGCGGTCCCGGTCAAGGTCGCCGGCTGGCTCGCCTCGGCCGACCACACGCGCGTCGGTCGGCTCTTCGTCGGCGTCTCGCTGACGGCCGCCATCGGCGTCCTCGTCGTCGGCGTGCTCCTCATGGCCGAGCGCA
The DNA here is from genome assembly GCA_046734535.1 of bacterium. Classification (GTDB taxonomy): domain Bacteria; phylum Actinomycetota; class Acidimicrobiia; order Acidimicrobiales; family Ilumatobacteraceae; genus DASTFY01. The sequence goes on from JBKPRL010000333.1 coordinate 1,410, forward strand.
TCGACACGGGAAGCACGTTCCTGCCCTCCGACACCGTCGAGCAGCTCACGTCCTTCCTCTGGCTCGGCCTCGTCTTCCTCGTCGTCGTCCCCCTGCTCCTCGGCGTGGCCATCGCCGTCGTGCCCCTCCAGCTCGGCGGCCCGATGGCCTACCCGCGCGCGGCCGCCCTCTCGTTCTGGGGCTGGCTGTTCAGCGGCGCGGTGATGGTGGGGTCGTACCTCGCCAACGGCGGCCCGGGCGGCGGCGAGGCCCAGGCCGTCGACGTCTTCCTCATCTCGCTGATCCTCGTCATCGTGGCGCTGACCATCGGCGCGGCGTGCGTGGCCGGCACGGTCATCACGCGGCGAGCGCCGGGGCTCGGCCTCCTGGAGGCACCGCCGTTCACCTTCGCCTCGTTGGTCAGCGCGGGTGCCCTGCTGCTGACCCTGCCGGTCGCGGCCGGCACCTTGGTCCTGCTCTTCGTCGACCACCACTACGGGCGCCTCGTCTTCGGCGGCAACAAGGGCATCGCCGCCGAGATCAACTGGATCGTCCTGCAGCCCCAGACCTATGTCTACGGCATCCCGATCCTCGGGCTCATGGCCGAGCTGTTCCCGGTCGCCGCCGGCCGGCGCCAGCCCAGGCGGACGCTCGTGATCGGCGCCCTCGGGCTGTCCGGTGTCGCCGCGGTCGGGGGTGCGCTCCAGGGCATGCCGACGCTCGACTTCAGCGATGTCACGCCGATCCAGGTCATCGGTCAGCTGGTGCTGTACGGCATCACGGCGCTGCTCCCGGTGCTGCCGTTCGTCATGGTGCTCGGGCTCGGTGGCCTCGCGCTGAAGGGTGGCCGGCCCCGGCCGAGCGGCCCGTTCGCCTTCGCCATCGCCGCAGCCCTCATGGGTCTCGTCGGAGGCCTGGTCGGCGTGCTGACGCCGATCGACAAGCTCGACTTGGTCGGCACGGTGTACCAGGAGTCGCAGACCTACTACCTCCTCTTCGCCGGGCTGCTGGCGGGCATGGGAGCGGTGGCCTACTGGGGTCCCAAGCTCTGGGGCCGGCGCCTGCCGGACAAGGCGGTCGGCGGCCTCGCCGCCCTGGGCCTGATCGGCACTGTCCTCGCCGCGTTCCCCTACGTGATCGCCGGCTTCCTCGACCAGCCCATCGGCGCAGTCAGCTGGTCCGACCTCGACGGCCCTATCCAGCTCTGCAACGTCGCGGTGACGATCGGGTTCGGGCTCCTCACCCTGACCGTGATCGCCTTCGCGCTGCTCGCCCTCCGCGGCTTCGCCAAGGGCGAGGTCGCCGGCGACGACCCGTGGGACGGCCAGACGCTCGAGTGGGCCGTGCCATCCCCACCGGGTGGTCTGCTGCCCGACCTCGGGCCGGTGCGTTCCGCCGAGCCCCTCCTCGACGCCAAGGGCCCGCCCCAGCCGGTCGGGAGCGAAGCCTGATGCTCGCGCTACCGGCTGCTCCGGCCCCCGAGCGCAAGCACTCGCTGCTGGTCGGCACCAGCTTCGGCGTCGCCGCCGGCGCGGCCGCCTTCGCCGGCCTCCTCGGGACCTACCTCGTCGCCCGCCAACACCAGCTCGACACTTTGCGCGAGGCCGGCAAGGCGGCCCACTTCCTCCCGAACGGCGTCTCGATCCCCGAGATCCCCGCCAACATCATGCTGTTCATCTTCCTCGGCGCCTCGGTCATGGCCCAGTGGGCGGTGTACGCCATCCGGCACGGGTCCCGCCGCCACACCGCGCTCGCCATCGCCCTGGTGTTCATCTTCGGGGTGGCCGTCGTCAACCTGCAGGTGGCCGTGTACCGGGCCCTCGACGTGGGGCTCACCTCCTCGCCCTTCGCCACCATGTTCTTCACCGTCACCGGCGCGTTCATGATCGCGGTCCTGGTAGGCCTGGTCTTCGCCGTCGTGACGGCCTTCCGCTCCCTCGGCGGCCGCTATGCCGCCACCGACACCGACGGCGTCGCCGCCTTCGCGCTCTACTGGCACTTCCTGACGGCGGCCTACATCGCCGTCTGGTTCATCGTGTACGTGAACAAGTAGGCGCCGGATGTTCACCACCGGCTCCAAGCTCTACTTCGGTCTCGCCGTGCTGGCCGCGGCCGCGCTGGGCGTGCTCGGCTGGGCGACCGGCTGGCAGATGCAGGCGACGCTCGGGGCGGGATCGGTGCTCATCGCGTTCGTGTTCCTCGGCGGCCTCATGCTCTACATCCGGGACGACGAGACCAGCCCGGCGGCGGCTGACGCACCCGACGCCGCGCCCGCTCCCCGCCACGCGGGGTGGGCCGCCGCGGCCGGGTTCGGCGGAGCGCTGGCCGGCGTCGGCATGGCCCTCGACACCCGCCTGTTTATCGGCGGCCTGGTCGTGGTCGGCCTCTCCATCGTGGAGTGGGCGGTCCAGTCCTGGGCGGATCGCGCCAGCACGGATCCGGTCTACAACGACCGCGTCCGCGGTCGCCTGATGCACCCGCTGGAGTTCCCGGTCGCCGGTCTGCTCGCCGGTGGGCTCATCGTGTTCGGCTTCTCGCGGGTGATGGTCGCCCTGTCGAAGAACGGTGCCATCGTCGTGTTCGCGGTCGTCGGGCTGATCGTCATGGCCCTGGCCGTCCTGCTCGGCACCCGGCCCAAGGTGTCGCGGACGGTCGTAGGCGGGGTCCTCAGCGTCTCCGCCATCATCGCCCTGGCGGCCGGTGTGGCCGGGATCGGGGCCGGCGAGCGGTCCTTCCACCCGCACGAGAGCTCCTGCGACCAGCGGGAGGTCGGCTCGCTGACCGTCTCGGCCAAGGCGGGCATGGCCGGCAAGATCAGCTTCGACGGCTCGGCCTTCGATCCCGACACGTTCGTGGCGGGCCGCAACGCGGTGCTGACCGTCATCTTCAAGAACTTGAGCGACGAGGAGGCGAAGTTCGTCGTCCACGCCGGCTCCGTCGACAAGCTCGACGCATCGGGCCAGCCCGTCAAGGCCGCGGACGGCTCCGCCGTCCAGGTCCCGATCGAGTACTGCACCGACCTGGTCCGCCCCGACACCCAGGCCGCGCTCACGATGAACTTCGTCGAGCCCGGCACGTACGACTTCGAGGCCCAGGACGAAGGCGGAGCCGTCCACGCCAAGGGCACGGTGACGGTGCCATGAGCGGCAAAATCGCGAACATGTCGCGAGATCGGCGCTGTGACGACCGATTTCGCGAAGATGTCGCGAAAGGGGCGGGCGGTCCGGGTGCGCCGGCCGGGGTGGTTCGTGGCTAGCGTCCGCGCGAATGGAGCGGCGATCGGTGGCCCGGTGAGGCGACGGCTCCCGGCTGCCGTGGTCCTCGGCGTCGGCGCGCTCGCGCTGGCCGGCTGCGCGCAGGCCGACCGCCCGCAGAGCACGATGGAGCCCAAGGGCGAGTACGCCCAGAAGATCTTCAACCTCTCGTGGCCGGTGTTCCTGATCGCGGGCGTCGTGGGGGTGCTGGTCTTCGCCACGCTCATCGTCACCTTCATCCGCTTCCGGGAGCGCCCGGCGCACATGGCGACGCCGAAGCAGGTGCACGGCAACCCGGCGCTCGAGATCGGCCTCACCATCCTCCCGGCCATCCTGCTGGCGGCCATCGCCGTGCCCACGGTGAAGGTCCTGTTCGAGCTCAACGCCACCCCGAAGGACCCGCTCGTCGTCAACGTGTTCGGCCAGCAGTGGTGGTGGGAGTTCGACTACCCCTCCATCAAGGGCGGCGACAACCTGCCCCTGGTCACCGCCAACGAGATGGTCATCCCCGCCGGCCGCCAGGTGAGGCTCAACATCACCTCCCGCGACGTGATCCACTCGTTCTGGATCCCGAGGCTCAACGGCAAGCGCGACGCCGTCCCCGGGCGCGTCCAGAACTGGAACCTGCAGGCCGAGCACCCGGGTGAGTACTGGGGCCAGTGCACCGAGTTCTGCGGCCTCTCCCACACCAACATGCGCATGAGGGTCATCGCGCTGACCCCCGACGACTTCGACCGTTGGGTCGAGCTGCAGCAGACCAACGCGGCGGCCGCATCCACCGACGCGGCCAAGGCCGGTGAGGCGCAGTTCAAGAGCCTGTGCGCGAGCTGCCACCAGGTGAACGGGCTGAAGGACGCCAACGGCGACCAGATCGTGGCCCAGCCCCAGACCCAGGTCTACAACGGGGCTGCGCCCAACCTGACCCACCTGATGAGCCGGGGCACGTTCGTGAGCTCCAACTTCGACCTCCTGAGTCCGGCCTGTCGCGCCGAGCGGGACAAGCTGAGCCAGGACGACCCGGAGGCCTTCAGCGCGGCCTACCTCGAGGGCACGACGCCCGACTGCCTCAACCAGCCCCAGCTCGAGGCCTGGCTGCGCGACCCGCCGGCGATCTTCCCGATGTTCGTCAACCCGACGAAGCTGGCGGCCACCGACGGCAAGTACCGCGGCATGCCGAACCTGAACCTGACCGAGACGCAGATCGACCAGCTGGTCGACTACCTCAAGACCCTGAACCCCAACCAGACCTAGCCGGAGGGAGGACGAGATGGCGATCATCGAACAGCCAGCCGAGCCCCTGGCGCTGCGCGGTCCGAGCAGGGTGACGCCCGATGCCGCCTACGGCATCTTCCGCCGCCCCGTCACCACGACGGGGTGGAGGTCGTGGCTCTTCACGATCGACCACAAGAAGATCGGGATCATGTACGGGGTCACGGCCTTCTTCTTCTTCCTGGTCGGCGGCATCGAAGCGCTGCTGATCCGCCTGCAGCTCGCTCAGCCGAACGGCAAGCTGCTCTCGGCGAGCACGTACAACCAGATGTTCACCATGCACGCCACGACCATGGTCTTCTTGGTGATCATGCCCATGGCGGCCGCGTTCGCGAACTACCTCGTGCCACTCCAGATCGGCGCCCGTGACGTCGCCTTCCCCCGCCTGAACTCCTTCGGCTTCTGGGCCTTCTTCTTCGGCGGTGTGTTCCTGAACCTCTCGTGGTTCATGGGCGGCGCGCCGGACGGCGGCTGGTTCGCGTACGCCCCCAACACCGGCGTGGCGTTCTCGCCCACCCACGGCATGGACTTCTGGGTGCTGGCCCTCCAGATCACCGGCCTGGCCTCGCTGACGGGCGCCATCAACCTGATCGTGACCATCCTCAACATGCGCGCCCCCGGCATGAGCCTGATGCGCATGCCGGTGTTCACGTGGATGATCCTGGTCACGCAGTTCCTGCTGGTCTTCGCCATCCCGGTGATCACCGTGGCGCTCGTGCTGCTCAACTTCGAGCGCCTGTTCGGGGCCACGTTCTTCGACGTGCAGGCCGGCGCGGACCCACTCCTGTGGCAGCACCTGTTCTGGATCTTCGGGCACCCGGAGGTCTACATCCTGATCTTGCCCAGCTTCGGCATCGTGTCCGAGGTGCTCCCCGTGTTCAGCCGCAAACCGCTCTTCGGCTACCCCTTCGTGGTGTTCTCCGGCGCGGCGATCGGCTTCATGGGCTGGGGCGTCTGGGCCCACCACATGTTCGCCTCGGGCCTCGGCCCGGTCTCGGTGGCCGTGTTCACGCTCTCGACGATGTTCATCGCCGTGCCGACCGGCGTGAAGATCATCAACTGGACGCTCACGATGTGGGGCGGCCGGCTGTGGTTCTCGACGGCGATGCTGTTCGCCATCGGCCTCATCGTGGAGTTCACGATCGGCGGCCTGTCAGGCGTGACCCACGCCATCTCGCCCTCGGACACGCAGCAGACGGACACCTACTACATCGTCGCCCACTTCCACTATGTGCTGTTCGGCGGTGCGCTCTTCGGCTTCGTCGGCGGCTTCTACTTCTGGTGGCCGAAGGCGTTCGGCTGGGTCCTGAACGACCGACGCGGCAAGCGGCAGTTCTGGCTCACCCTGATCGGCTTCAACCTCACCTTCGGCCCGATGCACATCCTCGGGCTGCAGGGCATGAGCCGGCGCATCCACACCTACCGCGACGGCTACGGGTTCAACTTCTGGAACGCGGTCGCCACCGTCGGCGCCTTCCTCATCGCGACGAGCTTCGTGCTGTTCTTCCACAACATCTGGAAGTCGAAGAGGGAGGCGGCCCACCTGCCGCCGCCGGGCCCGGACC
>JBKPRL010000334.1:0-6979 GCA_046734535.1 bacterium
GCTCATCGTCGTGAACGGTCTGGGCTACGACGCGTGGGCCGACAAGGCCGTGGACGCGCTCGGCCACCGACCGGCCGTCGTCGACGCCGGGGACGTAGCCCGACGCGAGGACGGTGACAACCCCCACCTCTGGTACGACCAGGCGACCGTGCGGGCCGTGGCGGACGCCGTGTCCGACGAGCTGACCACGCTGCGCCCTCGCGCCGTCGAGCAGCTTCGAGCCGACCGCGCCGCCCTCGAGTCGGACTTCGCGCCGTACGACGCCGAGATCACCGCGATCAAGGCCGCGGCTGGCCACGCCCGGTATGCGGCGACCGAGTCGGTCTTCGACCTGATGGCGGGGACGCTCGGACTGGACGACGTCACGCCGGCCGGCTACCGGAAGGCGGCGGCCAACGGATCGGAGGCCGGCCCGGCGGACCTGGCCGCGTTCGAGAAGGTGCTCGCGAGCCGCCGGACCGACGTGCTGATCTACAACCGTCAGACCGAGGGCGCCGTGCCCCACCAGCTCCGGGCGGCGGCCGAGCGGGCCGGAGTGCCGGTGGTCGAGGTGACGGAGACCGTCGCGCCGGAGTCGACGGGCTTCGTCGACTGGCAGGTCGACCAGCTCCACCGGCTGGCGACCGCGCTGGGCGTGACGTGAACGGGCGCGGTGGCGAGCCGGCGCTCGCCCTGGAGGACGTCACCGCGGTCCGGGACGGGCGGGTCGTGTGGTCCCAGGGCACGTTCGCGATCCCGGCCGGCGCCATCGTCGGCGTCATCGGGCCGAACGGATCGGGCAAGACGACGCTGCTCGAGATGGTCCTCGGGCTGCTGCCGCCCGCGTCGGGCCGGATCACGGTCCTCGGGCGCGAGCCGCGCCGGGGCGATCCCCGCATCGGCTACGTACCCCAGAGCTACACCGCGTCGATCGGCGAGGCCATCCGCTGCCGCGACCTCGTCACGCTCGGCCTGTCCGGTACCCGTTGGGGGCTCGGGCGCATGTCGGCGGCCGAGCGGGCCCGGGTCGACGAGGCGCTGGCTGCGGTCGGCGCCAGTGAGATCGCCGGTCGCCGCATGTCCCGCCTGTCCGGCGGTCAGCAGCAGCGGGCCGCCATCGCCCAGGCACTCGTCGGTGGCCCCGAGCTGCTCCTGCTCGACGAGCCGTTGGCCAACCTCGACGTCCGCAACCAGCAGGAGATCGTCGGCGTGCTGGGACGGATCCAAGCCGACCAGCCGGACGACGGGCCGGTCACGATCCTCGTCGTCGCCCACGACCTCAACCCGCTCCTGTCCGTGCTCACCGGCGCCGTCTACCTGCTGGACGGCCACGCCCACTACGGGACCATCGGCGACGTCGTCGACGGGGAGCTGCTGACCCACCTCTACGGGACGACCGTCCGCGTCGTGAAGACGCCGCAGGGCGAGCTCTTCACGAGGAGCCACTGATCTCGGTGGCCGCGGTCGGCTACCAGTCCAACTGGGTCGAGATCCTGCAGACGTCGTTCATGCGCCACGCCTTCGTCGGCGGCACCCTCGTGGTCGTCGCGGCAGGGCTGCTCGGCTACTTCGTCGTCGTCCGGCAGAGCGCGTTCGCCGCTCATGCCCTGGCCCATGTCGGCTTTCCGGGCGCCACGGCGGCCATCCTGCTCGGCGTGCCGGTCACGCTGGGCCTGGCCGTGTTCTGCATCGCCGGCGGCCTGGCCATCGGCTACCTCGGCGAGCGGGTCAGCAGCCGGGAGATCGCCACTGGGACGGTGCTGGCCTTCGCCACCGGGCTCGGCGTGCTGTTCGCGTCGTTGGCCTCCAAGAGCTCGACGACCGTGACCAACGTGCTCTTCGGCAACCTGCTGGCCATCTCGCCCAGCCAGATCACCGTCTTCGCGCTCTTCACGGCGGGCATGGTGGTCGCGATGGCCGTCATCGCCCGGCCGCTCACCTTCGCATCCGTCGACGCGCAGGTGGCCGCGGCGAAGGGCGTGCCGGTCCGGGCCCTGGGCGTCGTGTTCCTCCTCCTGCTGGCCTTGGTCATCACCATGGCCGTCCAGGTCGTCGGCACGCTCCTGCTCTTCGCGTTGGTCGTGACGCCGTGCGCGACCGCCCTGCTCTACAGCGCTCGGCCCCCGGTCGTCGCGGCGCTGGGAACCGCCATCGGCGCGGCGGCGCTGTGGATCGGCCTCGTGCTCTCGGCCATGTTCAACCTGCCCCCGAGCTTCCTCATCGTCAGCCTGGCCTGCGGTGCCTGGGGCGTGTCGGCGGTCGTCACCCGCCATCGCGTCGCCGCCCCCATCGCGGACCACGGCGATCACCACCACCCGGTCGTCACCCGCGTGACGGCCTGAACGCTCTGGCAGGATCGCGGCGTGGAGCACCGCACCCTCGGACCGACCGGCATGCAGGTCAGCATCTTCGCCCTCGGCACCATGGTGCTCGGCGCATGGGGCAACCGTGACGCCGACGAGTGCATCCGCATCGTCCGTGCCGCGCTCGACGCCGGCATCAACCTCGTCGACACCGCCGACGTCTACGCCTTCGGTGAGTCGGAGGAGCTCGTGGGCCGGGCGCTCGAGGGGCGCCGTGACGACGTCGTCCTGGCCACGAAGTTCTTCAATGCCATGGGCGAGGACCCCAACCACCGGGGCGCGTCGCGGCGGTGGATCGTGCGGGCGGTCGAGGACAGCCTGCGCCGCCTCCGGACCGAGTGGATCGATCTCTACCAGGTCCATCGCCCCGACCCCGCCACCGATCTGGACGAGACGCTGGGCGCGCTGTCGGACCTCGTGCACGCTGGGAAGATCCGCGCCTTCGGCACGTCGACGTTCCCCGCCGAGACCGTGGTCGAGGCCCAGTGGACGGCCGAGCGGCGCGGCCATGTCCGCCCGTCCACCGAGCAGCCGCCGTACTCCGTGCTCGCCCGCGGCGTCGAGGCCGCGCTGCTGCCGACCTGCCAGCGCTACGGCCTCGGCGTGATGGTGTGGGCGCCGCTCAACGGGGGTTGGTTGACCGGCAAGTACCGCGATGGTCGGGCGCCAACCGCGTCGCGAGCTGAGCGGGAGCCCGACCACTTCGACTTCGGCGGCACCGTCCACGAGCGGAAGATGGCGGCCGTCGAACGCCTGGCCGCGATCGCCGAGGAGGCCGGTCTCCGCCTGGTCGACCTGGCCCACGCGTTCGTGCTCGCCCACCCTGCCGTCACGAGCGCGATCCTTGGGCCCCGCACGCTCGAGCAGCTCGAGGACGTCCTGGCGGGAACCGATGTCCGCCTCACCGACGACGTGCTCGACCAGATCGACGCTGTGGTCCCGCCGGGGACGACGCTGAACCCCTTCGACGCGGGGTACGAGCCGCCCGCGCTCGCCGAGGCTCCGCTTCGACGCCGCTGACCTAGTGCGGCATCGCCGGCGGCCCGGCCGTGCCACCGGCCGCTTCCCGCCGTCGCCACGCCAGGCCGGCCAGCGCCTCGAACACCACGCGGTGGGCGTTGTTGACCGTGTTGTCGCTCACGTCGTAGGGCGGCGCCACCTCGACCACGTCGAGCGCGACCAGGTTCGTCCGCATGGCGAGCGCCCGCACGGTGCGCAGCAGGTCGGCCGGCGTCATGCCGCCCGGCTCGGGTGTGCCGGTGCCAGGCGCGAAGCCGGGGTCGAGCACGTCGATGTCGACGCTCACGTAGAGGTGGTCGGCGCCGTCCAGGGCCTCGGACACCGCGTCCTCGATGACCGCGGCGATGCCCCGCTCCCACACCTCGTGCATGAGGTGCCAGCGCATGCCCTGGTCCTGCATCCACTGGAAGACGTCCTCAGGCGGCCAGTAGCCCCGCAGCCCCACCTGCACGAAGTTGCGCCCCAGCACTGCGCCGGACTCGATCAGCCGCCGCATCGGCGTGCCGTGCGAGGCGAGGTTGCCCTGGATGATGTCGGCCGTGTCCGCGTGGGCGTCGAAGTGGACGATGCCGACGTTGCCGAAACCGTGGTGGCTGGCGACCGCGGTGGCGGCCGGCCAGGTGATCGAGTGGTCGCCGCCGAGGATGACGGGGATGATCCCCCGGCTGGCCACCTCGGCCACCTTCGCGCGGATGTTGTGGTGACCGACCTCGGTCAGCCCGTGGGGGCAGTACGCGTCGCCGTAGTCGACGACCTCGAGCCAGTCGAAGATCTCGATGCCCAGATCGAGGTGGTAGGTCCCCGGCTCGTAGGCCTGGCTGCGGATGGCCCGCGGGCCGAAACGGGCGCCAGGGCGGTTCGTGGTGCTGATGTCGAACGGCGCGCCGACGACGGCCACGTCGGGCTGCCAGGAGTCGAGCTGCTCGGGCTCGGTCAGGAACGGCCGGTGACCGAAGGTCACCAGGCCGGCGTGGGGGAGGTCGAGCTGCTCGCGCAGCCCGGGCGGAAGGTCTCGGGACGGTTCCACGGCGGAGCCGGTCAGTCCTCGGCGTCGAGCGCGTCGAGGAAGGCGTCGACGTTGTCGTCCTCGCCCCCCACCAGCCAGAGCAGCTTCTCGTCGCCGTCGTCCTCCCAGGGCAGGACGCCCTCGACGCTGTAGCGGTCGACCGTGATCTCCGGGCTCTCGTCCTCGACCGGTGCGATGACCGCCAGCTCGACCTCCCACTCCTTCGGGTAGTCGCGCAGGATGTCCAGCAGCTCCGCGATGCGCATGTCCGATCGTCCTCCGTGTCGCGCTCGATCTCGTCCCGGCGGTCTCAGAACCCGTCCTCACCCAACCACGCCGCCGCGTGCTCCAACAGGTAGAGGCTCACGTCGCGGCAGCGGTCGAGGGTGTCGCACAGCACCTCCTCGCCCAGGTACACCTGGGCCAGCGAGACGTTGACGCGAGCGACGATCGACAGGCTCCGCTCGGGGGCGTCGGTGACGGAGGGGATGGTGTCGATGGCTGCCACCTCGATCGGCAGGGAGAGGCCTCCGATGCCCGCCACCTCGGTGGCGAGGACGAGCAGGTCGGGCGGCTGGGGGAGCGGCGGCAGCATCCAGGTGAAGTGCAAGGGGAAGGAGAAGCCGTCGGGCGGATCCGCCTCGGGGTCCTCCTCCGAGGCCATGGCGTCCTCGAAGCCGAGCAGCGCCCGCGGGTCGATGTCGAGCGCCAAGTGGAGGTCGATGGGCCCCTGACAGGCCTCCTCCGGGTGCAGGTCGACCTCCCAGGTCTGGCGGAGCGAGTAGGTCTCGACGAAGTGGCGTTCGTCGTGGACGTGGAAGCCGTGCCCGATGGCGTGGTCCTTGAGGTCGGACACGAACCCAGCCACATCGATGACAGCCACGTGGTCCCCTTGGTCGGTCTGGTGCTCGGTCGTGCCGGTCTGCCCTGGTCGCGGTCGACCCCGGTCGGCGGTCGACCCCCAGCCTGCCACTACCGTGAGGGGTGATGGCGCGGCCGAGCGGAGAGACGGAGGCCGCGCGGGTGATGACGCTCCTCGATGAGGTGGTCGAGGCAGTTCGCGCCGCGTTGGCGAGGCTGGAGGACTGGGGCCTGGCCGGTACGAAGGATGGTCAGCACCACTCCGATCTGGTTTCGGACGCTGCGGCGCTGGCCGTGCTGGAGCGGGCGGGGGTGGGTGTGCTGTCGGAGGAGAGCGGCCTGCAGGACGCGGAGCGGCCGCTGCTGGTCGTGGTCGACCCGCTCGACGGCTCGACCAACGCCGCGCAGGGCATCCCGTGGTTCGCCACCACGCTCTGTGCCGTCGATGCCGACGGTCCGCTGGCGGCCGTCGTCGTCAACCTGGCCACGGGGGACCGCTTCGAGGCGCAGCGAGGCGCGGGAGCGTGGCGCAACGGCCGGCCCATCGGGCCGTCCTCGTGCACCAGAGTCGGCCAGGCCATCGTCGGCCTCTCGGGCTTCCCGCCGCGGTGGCTGGGCTGGCGGCAGTTCCGGGCGCTCGGGGCGGTCGCCCTCGACCTGTGCGCCGTGGCGGGCGGCGTGCTCGACGGCTACCTGGACTGCAGTGGCGACGCCCATGGCGTGTGGGACTACCTGGGCGGGCTGCTGGTCTGCCAGGAGGCGGGCGCCGCCGTCGCCGACGCCTTCGGACGCGAGCTCGTGCTGCGCACGCCGGACGACAAGCGGACACCGATCGCCGCCGCCACCCCTGCGCTCCTGGACGAGCTCGTGGGGGCGCGGCGCTCGTTCTAGCGGTCAGGCGAACGCCTCGATCAGCGTGACGATGGAAAGGAGCGCGAACACGATGGCCGCGCCCGTGCGGACGGTTCTCACGGGCACCCGCTTCAGCAGCGCGGTCCCGCTCACCGCGGCCAGACCGGCCACGCTCCACAGCGCCAGGAGGCCACCGAAGAACACGGGGATGGGCTGACCGGTCGACGCGGCCAGGCTGGCGATCGTGAGCTGGGTGAGGTCGCCGATCTCGGCGACGAGCAGCGTGGTGAAGGCGATGCCGGCGATCCGGATGGGGGAGCGCTCGGCGTGCAGGTGGAGGTCTTCCTCCTCGGTGCCCTTGCTCCGTTGGCGCCACAGGATCACCGCGCCCGCGGCGAAGAGCGTGGCGACGGCCAGCTTCACCGGGCGTTCCGGCAGCCGGCCGAGGAGGTCGCCCGCCACCACGGCGACCGAGACGTGGACGAGGAACGCGGCGGCGGCGCCCAGCCAGACCCAGAAGGCCCGGCGGTAGGTCGTCGTGAGGACGAGCGTGGCCACCATCGTCTTGTCGGGGAGCTCGGCGAGGAACACCACCGCGAAGGTGGCGAAGAACCGGCCGAGCACGGCGCCGGTCTAGCCGCTGACCAGGTCGAGCCTCAGCCGGGGTCAGGCCGCCCGCGTTCTCTCACTGACTGAAGCATGCACCTCAGGTTCCGGATTCCGGAACCTGACGTGCATGCTTGCATCCTCAACCGCCCGAGCGGCGGTCAGCTCGCCACCGGTAGGCTGGCCGACCTCTCCGGGCGGGACTCCTCCGCCGGACGGGCGCTTAGCTCAGCTGGTCAGAGCACCTCCCTTACAAGGAGGGGGTCGGGGGTTCGAGCCCCTCAGCGCCCAC
>JBKPRL010000335.1:0-9572 GCA_046734535.1 bacterium
CCACGCGGCCCGGGCATCACCCGTTCGTAGCGGCAGAATCGCGCCGGTCGCCACCCACCGTGCGGGCACTCCCACCCTGCGGGCTGGTTTCCAAACCCCGGGATCGCCCCCGTCGAGCCACGACGGGAGGTGCGCCGCGAACGCGCCACTGCTGGCGCGTGCAGTGCGCACTTCCGGCCGCGGGACGGATCGGCGGCGGGATGCCCGGGGTACGGTGGACGGGATGAGTGAGCGGTCGCTGGACGCGCTCCGGGCCCCGGAGCTGGCGGAGCGGGTGCAGGCTGGCTCGATCCTCGTGCTCCCCGTCGGCGCCACCGAGCAGCACGGTCCCCACCTGCCCTACTCGACGGACACGGTCATCGCCGAGGCGGTCGCCCGGGCGACGGTGGAGGAGGTGGGGGAGGAGCTCGACGCGTGGCTGCTCCCGACGCTGGCCTACACGAAGTCCAACGAGCACGCGTGGTCGGCCGGCACGTTCTGGCTGTCGGCCACCACCCTGCTGGCCGTGCTCGACGACGTCGGCCGGTGCGTGGCGGCGACACCGGCCCGAACGCTCGTCTTCATGAACGGCCACGGCGGCAACTCGTCGTTGCTCAACGTGGCCTGCCGCGAGCTGCGGCTGGCCCACGGCCTACGGACGTTCCTCGCCCATCCGGGCCTGCCACCCGACCAGGGTGGGACGAGTCCGGCCGAAGAGCTCGGCATGGGCATCCACGGCGGCCTCGACGAGACCTCGCTCATGCTGCACCTGCGGCCCGAGCTCGTCGAGCTGCCGGCCGGCTTCCGCAACGTTCCCGAGGGGTTGGCGCCCAACCGCTACGTGCGCTTCGGCGGCGCGGTCTCCTTCGGCTGGCTGTCGAACGACTTCGGCCCGAGCGGCCACATCGGCGATCCGACGGGAGCGACCGCCGACCGGGGCAAGCAGTTGTTCGAGGGCGCGGTCAGGGCCTTCTCGGAGGCGCTGCGCGAGATCTCCCGCTTCGACTTCGGCCGCGGCTAGGTCTGCGGCAACGGGTGCCGACCACGGCGGTCGGCACCCGGGGCCGGGTGCGCCCTGCGCGGGCTACAGGTGGATGTTGGGGTCGATGAACTCGTTGGTCACGAGGTCGTCGGCGGTGACGCCCTGCTTCAGCTTGGCGCCGGCAGCCTGGTAGATGGGCAGGGCCGTGGCGAGGAACTTCGTCACCCGGTCCATGTCGAAGCTGCCGAGCGTCCCGTCGGGGCTGTTGGCGACGAGCTTGTTCTGGAGCTGCAGCTCGACCGACGCCTTGGCCTGGCCCTCGTCGTACTGCCAACCGTTGTTGTACTGCTTGACGAGGTCGAGGATCAGCGCGTCGGCCTTCGACGCGTCCTTCACGTAGTCGACCTGCGACTGCTGGATGATCGGCACCAGCTTCTTGAAGCAGTCCGTGTACTTCGTGAAGTTGTCCGGCGTCGCGGCCAGCGACTGCGCGTACGCGGTCCAGCCGGCGTCGTGGATGAGCTGGTAGGCGATGGGCTTGCCCCAGTCCTTCAGCACCTTCTCGTAGAAGTACGGCTCGGCCGACGCGAAGCCCTGCTGCGCATCCTTGCCGCCGGCCGCCACGAAGTTGGCCGGGGTGCCGTCGTAGGAGCCGTCGGTCTGGCTCTTGTCGAGCTGCCCGCTCTGGATCAGGTAGTCCATGTAGGCGGCGCCCTGGAAGTAGCGGACCTTCACACCGAGCGGCTTCAGGTCCTTGATGGCCTTCACCTGCGGATAGGTGGCCGGATCCCACATGATGATCTGCGGGTTGATGTTGAACGGTGCCACGACGGCCTTGGTCGGGAACTCGCCCGAGTTCTGGATGGCTTCGTCCGTCGACACGTAGCCCACCATGATGTCCGGATCGGCGTAGAGCTGCGACGTGACGGACTGGAAGCCGATGGCCGGCCCGCCCGCCCGGATCTGGATCTTCACCCCGGTGTCCTCGCCCCCGGAGACGAGCGGGCCGGTGACCCGGAACTTGCCGGTGTCGACCGTGTAGCCGTCGCCGACCATGTTGTACTCGGCGCCGTGCTCGGCCTCCGGGTTCCAGTCGGTCTGGAACACGACCGTGTCCGGACAGACACCCTTCAGGGACCCGGCCGCGCCGCCTCCGGCCGCGCTCGTCCCGCCGCCGGTCGTCGCGGCGCCAGCCGCGGTCGTGGCCGCTTCCGAGCCGGCCGGTGCCGACGTCGTGTCGCTGCTGCTGTTGTTGTCGCTCCCGCATGCGGCCACCAGCAGCAAGCTGGCGACGGGCACGGTGAGCAACGCTCGTCTCTTCATGGTGGTGGTGCTCCCCCTTGTGGTGGTGGTGGGTCGAAGGCCGGGATCAGGACGCGCGGGTGGTGGTGTGCCACTTGCCGACGGCCTTGTTGCCGAGCCAGCCGAAGAAGATGAAGACCACGAGGCCGAACAGGGCCGAGAGGATGATCGCCGTGATCATCTCGGGTCCGTAGAGGCGCTGGCGGTAGACGTCGATCTGGGCGCCGATGCCCGGGTGGCCCTGGCGGAAGTAGAAGTCGCCCACGACGGCGCCGATGACGGCCAGCCCGGCGGCGTTGCGCAGGCCCACGAAGATCGACGGCATCGCCGCGGGGTACTGCAGCTTCCACAGCCGCGTCATCCGGCTGGCGCCCTGGAGGGTGAACAGCTCGTGCTGGCTCTTGTCCACGGACAGCAGGCCGAAGAGCGTGTTGTTCACGACCGGGAAGAACGCGATGAGCACCACGACCAGCACCCGACTGGTGAAGCCGAAGCCGAGCAGCCCGCTGATGAGCGGGGTGAGGGCGAGGATGGGCGCGGCCTGCAGACCGACGAGGTAGGGCCACGAGGCGCGCTCGACCCAGCGGGCCATGCTCATGGCCGTCGCGAGGCCCATGCCGAGGATGATGGTGATGACGAGGCCGACCAGCGCCACCCTCGCGGTCAGCGCGAGCGAGTCCAGGATGGGCTTGAGTCCGCGGTTGCCCTGGTGCCAGACGAGGAAGCCGTCGCTGACAACGCGATGCGGAGGCGGCAGCAGGAACCGCTTCTGCTTGGGCAGGACGACCTCGGCCAGGAAGTACCAGATCCCCAGGAACACGAAGAAGACGACGATCGGCCCGAGGATCTCCGCGACGCGGTTGCGCTTGGGTGCTCCCCTGCTCGGGGCGAGCTCCGCGGCACGGGTGCTGGGTGCCGCGAGGGCCTCGGTCTCGACGTCGCCGGCGGTGTAGGTCACGTGTGCGCTCCCCGCAACGCGTGGGAGATCTGGCCCGACAGCTGCGCGAACGCCGGGTCGTAGCGCAGGTCGTGGGTGCGCGGGTAGCCGAAGGGCACCTCGAACTCGGCGAGGACCCGCCCCGGGCGGGCCGACATCACCGCCACGCGCGTCGAGAGGAACACGGCCTCGGTGATCGAGTGGGTGATGAACAGTGCCGCGAAGCCCTCGAGCTGGAAGAGCCGCAGCAGCTCGCCGTTGAGGCGCTCGCGGGTGATCTCGTCCAGTGCGCCGAAGGGCTCGTCGAAGAGGAAGACCTTCGGCTCGAGCACGAGCGAGCGAGCGAGGGAGGCCCGCATCTTCATGCCGCCCGAGAGCTGCTTGGGGTACTTGTCCTCGAAGCCCTTCAGGCCGACGAGCTCGATGGTGGACGCGACGACCTTCGAGCGGGCTGCCTTGTCGATGCCCTGGAGCTCGGCCAGCAGCTCGATGTTCTTGCCGACCGTCCGCCAGGGGAGGAGCGTGGCGTCCTGGAACACGTAGCCCAGGCTCTTGCGCCGGACGAACAGCGAGCCGGAGGTGTTGGTCTCGAGGCCGGACGCGATCCGCAGCAACGTCGACTTGCCGCAGCCGGACGGCCCGACGATGGTCACGAACTCGCCCGGCTTGACCGACAGGCTCACGTCGTCCACGGCGTGCGTGCCGTCCGGGAAGACCATGGAGACGTGGTCGAAGCGGAGTGCCTCCTCGGCCATGGCCCGCCGGGGTGCGCCGTCACGCGGGGCCGTGTCCGGACCTTCCCCATCGACCCCCGGCGTGGCTGCCGTGCCGCCCTCGGCTGCTGACCCGCGACGCGCGGTGTCGGACTCGGACCTCATGCTGCTGCGACTCTAGGCCGTCGGTCCCGATCGGCCGTGACGCCCGTGTGTACTTCGCGTTTCACGGGTCTGACGTCACCCTCGTACGGCTCACCACCTGCCCGCCGTGGATGACGAGGCGGTCCAGTGGGGCCGTGGCGATGGCCTCGCGCAGGCTGTCGGCCCGGATGGCGAGGAGCTCGGCCGGGGCTCCGGGCTCGATGCGCACGGGTGGCAGCCCGAGCAGCGCGCGGCTGGACGTGCTCACGGCCTCGTAGGCCTCGACGGGCAGCAGGTGCCCGGCCATGACCAGCAGGGCGGCCGTCTCCATCGGGTCGGCCCGCCCGACCAGGTTGAAGGGGTCCTGCAGGTTGTCCGCCCCGGCCGCCACCGTGGCGCCGGCGTCGAGCAGGGGCCGGATGGCGGTGAGACCGCGGGGGCGCGCGACCGGCACGTCACGGGCCTGGAGGTAGAGGTTGGTCTGGGGCAGCGTCACAACCCCGACGCCGGCCGCCGCGACCTCGGAGGCCACCTCCCGCTGCACCTCGAGGGGTTGGGCGCCGAGGCTGACACAGTGGCTGGCGGCGACCTGGTGGGGGAACCGTGACTTGGCCACGCGGGCGGCGAGGTCGCGCAGGCCGCAGGCGCACGGGTCCAGCGTCTCGTCGGTGTGGAGGTCCACCATGCAGCCGTGATCGGCCGCGATCTCCAGCAGCACCTCGTTGGCGCCCTCGGGATCGTCGTCCAGGTGCGGGCAGCCACCCACGACGTCGGCGCCGGCCTCGAGCGCCGCCTCCAGCAGGGCGCGATGCTCGGCCCCGGCCACGCCGGTGACGGGCCAGCTGACGAGGGCCACGATCTGCAGCTCGACCATGCCGCGGAGTCGCTCGCGGGCGGCCACGAGCCCCTCCACCGACCGCAGCCCGTGACCGGTCATCGTGTCGGCGTGCGAGCGGATGGCAGTGATGCCGTTGGCGACCATCATCCGAGCGGCGCGCTCGGCCCGGTCGGCGATGTCGGCGGCGGTGAGCGACGCCCGGTTGGCGTCCATCGCCACGATGGCGCCGGCCAGGTCGCCGGAGGGGTTGGGGATCCGTTCGGCCAGGAAGGCCTTGTCGAGGTGGGCGTGCGGCTCCGCCGGTGCGGGTAGCAGCAGGTACCCCGCGAGGTCCAGGGCGCGGCCG
Organism: bacterium; assembly: GCA_046734535.1. Taxonomy (GTDB): domain Bacteria; phylum Actinomycetota; class Acidimicrobiia; order Acidimicrobiales; family Ilumatobacteraceae; genus DASTFY01. The sequence goes on from JBKPRL010000335.1 coordinate 5,242, forward strand.
GGCCCGGAGGGATCGAGGTCCTGGCCGACGCGCGCGATGGTGCCGGTCACCTCGTCGATCTCGACGTCGGTCGTCGTGTCGTCGACCAACCGGATCCGGCGGAGCGTGAGCACGCGATGCGCCATCTCGGTGGCGGGCACCACCTCAGCCCAGCGGGGCCAGGTCAGGGAGGGGCCGGCGCTCCACGGGCTCGCCCAGCCGGGGGAACACCTCCTCGACCATCAGGTGCATCTGCTCGTCGATGTCCTCGCGGCGCAAGCCGGGGTAGTCGAAGAAGAAGCAGACGTGGCGCAGGTCGAGCAGCTCCCGCCAGAAGCCGAGCGCGTCGACCGCGTCGTCGATCGAGCCGACGACCTGGATCCTGAGCCGCATCGAGTCCTCGAGCGTGGGCTGGTAGTCGAAGGGCACCTTCGACCCGTCCGGGAAGCGGTAGCTGGAGAACCGACCGTAGGGGGACAGGAACTTGCAGAACTCGTCGTGGCCCGGCCGGCCCCGGACCTCGGCCTCCTCCCTCGTACGCCCGACGTGGACGTTGAGGACCAGGCACCGATCCTCGCCCGGCCCGACCGGCTGGCCGACCTCCCTGCGGATGGCGGAGTAGCGATCCCACTTGTCCTTCTGGCTGTCGGCGTTCTGCAGCCAGTACACGGCCTTGTGGCCGGCGCGGGGCACGTACTCGATGGTCTCCGGCGAGGTCACCGGCTGGTACACGTCGATCGGGCGCCGGGGCTTGGGGACGAGGGTCAGGTCGTTGACGAACGTCCCCCGGTCGGGCACGTCGTCCGGCGGGAAGACGAAGTGCTTGCCGCGGTAGTCGAACCGCTCCTGCGACCAGGCCAGCTTGATGACCTCCATGGCCTCCTCGAACACCTCGCGGTTGATGCGGTCGTGCTCGGCCGACATCTCGTTGTCGCCCGAGGCGACGACGGTGCCGAGCGCCCACGCCTCCCGGGGCACGGTGCCCCGGCCGACGCCGAACTCCATGCGGCCGCCGGTCAACACGTCGGCGAGGGCGAAGTCCTCGGCGAGGCGGAGTGGATGCCACTGCGGCACGACGTTGAACATCTGGCCGAAGCGCAGCTCCTTGGTCCGCGCCGCACCGTGGACGCCGAACATGATGAGGTTCGGCAGCACCTCGTACCCCTCGTACTGGAAGTGGTGCTCGGTCAGCCAGACCGTGTCGAAGCCCAGACCGTCCGCGGTCTGCGACCAGTGCAGCATGTTCTCGTAGCAGGCGATCACGTCGTCGTTGCCATAGCGCCGGGCCGTCGGCGCCACCGTCGGGTCGCCGGCGTCGGGCATGGGCACGGTGCCGAAGAAGTTGGTGTCGACGCGCATGGACGAAAAGTACAACCGCCGGCCCGATCCGACGAGGCGTGCCCTGTGAACGCCCTGTTGCCCGGGCGCGCGGCCCCAGGCTTGCTGGTGCGGGCGGTCAGCCGCCGGCTGCGCTGCCGATCCGGGCCCGGGGATCGGCCGCGGCCGCCAGCGTGCCATCCTCCTGGATGACGATGGTGTGCGCGTGGCCGAAGGCGGAGTCGAAGGGCATGCCCCGAGCCACGACGTGGCCGCGGGCCACCAGCCCGGGATCCCAGTCCGATGAGGCGTGTCCCTCCACCAGGACAGAAGGACCGCCAGCACTGGTCCACGTGTCGAAGCCCGACGCCTCACCCCGCAGCACCCACCGCCCGCCGGCGACGGCCGGGGCCGGGTGCTGGCCATTGAGGAGCATGCGGGTCAGGACCTGGAGCAGGATCTGGGGCTGGCCGTCGCCTCCCATGGTGCCGAGCGTGGCCGCGAGGGCGCCGTCCTCGGTCGTCACGAGGAGCGGGCAGAGGGTGTGGGGCGGTCGGCGGCCGGGCCCGTACTCCGCCGGGTGGCCCTCCTGCAGGCTGAAGCCGAGACCCCGGTTGTGGAGGTTGATGCCGGAGCTCGGCTCGACCAGCCAGCTGCCGAGGCCCGCCGCGTTCGATTGGATGAGCGAGACGGCCATCCGGTCGTCGTCGACCGTGCACAGGTAGGTGGTGTCACCGTCGGCGGCCGGCACGTGTCCGCGACGGGTCGACGTCGATTCGGCGGAGATGGCCTGGCGGCGGGAGAGGAGGCCGTCGGAGGCGAGGAGGGCCGTGCCGTCGGCCTCGTCGTGGAGCACCTCCGGCCGGTCGTGCGCCGCGGCGATGGCGGCTTCGATCAGCAGATGGGCCCACTTGGCGTCGTCGGGGTCCTGCGGCATCGGCAGCTCCTGGGCGATCCAGGCGGCTGACAGGACCAGGTAGCCCTGGCTGGCAGGAGGCGTCGTCCAGAGACGATGACCCCAGACGTCGAGGCCCAGCGGCTCGACCCACTCGGCCTGCCCACGGGCCAGGTCCTCGTCGGTGAAGTACCCCGGTCCCAGGGCCTTCAGGCCCGCGCCGAAGGTCCCCTCGTAGAAGGCGGCCCGCCCGCCCTCGGCGATCACGCGCAGCGCGCGGGCCACGCCTGGCCGGCGGACCCGCGCACCGGGGCGGACGGCCTGCGAGGCCAGCTCGGCCAGCTGCTCCCCGCCCTGCTCGTCGAGCATGGCGAGCGACCCGACGAGCAGGGGCGAGGCCGGAAATCCGTCCGCCGCCAGGGCGGTCGCCGGGGCCAGCACCTCGCCGAGGGGCAGGCGCCCGAAGCGCTGGTGGAGCGCGAGCCAGCCGTCGACGCAGCCCGGGATGGTCACCGTCCTGATGTCGTGACGGAACGGCATCTCGACGCGCCCCTCGTCGCGGAGCCGTCCCGGATCGGCGCCACTGCCGGCCCGCCCGGAGGCGTTCAGCGCGGTCGGCTCGTCGCCCGGCACGTGGACGAGGGCGAACAGGTCACCGCCCATCCCGCAGAGGTGCGGGCCGGTCACCGTGATCGCCGCGTTCGCAGCGATGGCGGCGTCCACGGCGTTGCCACCGCGGGCCATCACGCTGAGCCCGGCCTGCGTGGCGAGGCCGTCGGCGCTCGCCACCATGCGATGCGGAGCGCGGACGGTCGTGTACGGCACGGACGGCGTGGTCACCGCCGCACCGTACGCCGCGCCGGCCTTCCGTCCCCGGTGCGGCGCCCGGAGCGGACCCGCCTCTTCATGGCCCGGCGCGCCGCGAGGGGTGCGGCGGCATCGGCCATGAACGCACCGAGCCGGGCCGGCGGGGGGGCGGGCCGGCAGCCGGTGGGGCGCACCCGACGGGCCGGGCTCACTCGAACCACTGTCCGCGGCGCTGGAGGACCTCCTTCAGCACGTGCGGGCGGTCGGTGATGATGCCGCGCACGCCGAGGTCGAGCAGGCGGTCCATCTCGGCCGCGTCGTCGATGGTCCAGACGTGGACCTGGAGGCCCCTCGCCGCGGCGGCGCGGACCGAGCGGGCGGTCACGACCGGGACGGGGCCCTGGGTGACTGGCACCTGCGCCACCGGGATCCTGGGCATGCCGAACCCGCCGGGGGCGAAGCTGGCGGCCATCCAGCGAGCGACCTCGAACGGTCCCATCGACGTGCAGAGCTTCGGACCGAGCGCTCGCCGGACCTCCTGCAGGCGCCGGTCCGTGAACGCGCCGACGCAGACCCGCTCGAGGCTGCCCGTGCGCCGGATGACGTCGATCATCGGGCCGACCCCGGCGTCGCTCTTGGCGTCGAGGTTGATCCGGGCGTCAGGGAACGCGCCCAGCAGGTCCTCCATCAGCGGGATGGGCTCCTTGCCACCGACGCGGGCGGTCTTCACCTCTGACCACGGCAGCTGGCTGATGCGGCCGGGCCGGCCGCAGGTCCGGCTGAGGTCGTCGTCGTGGAAGGCGAGCAGGACGCCGTCCGAGGTGACCCTGGCGTCCGTCTCGAGGTAACGGAACCCGAGCGCCAGCGCGGCCTCGAAGGCCGGCATCGTGTTCTCCAGACCCTCCAGGCCCCCACCCCTGTGGGCGTAGGCGAGCGGGCCAGGATGGTCCAGGAACGCGTAGGACATGCCCGCAGTATCGTCGGGGCATGGCTGATGTTCGTGCCCTTCCGCTGGCCGGCGAGCGCCACACCTCGAGCGACACGATCGCCGTGCAGTCGCCGTACGACGGCTCTGTCCTCGGTGAGGTACCGGCCTGCACGGCCGCCGACGTGGACCGTGCCGTCGCCTCCGCCAAGGCGGCGCTGGCCGCCGGTCCGCTGCCCCTCTGGAAGCGCGCCGCCGTGCTGGACGCCGCGGCCCGGCTGCTCACGGAGCGCCGGGAGGACTTCGCCCGGATCATCGCCGCCGAGGCGGCGAAGCCCATCAAGACGGCACGGGTCGAGGCCGAGCGTGCGTCGGGGACGTTCCAGTTCGCCGCGACCGAGGCCCGGA
>JBKPRL010000336.1:0-17241 GCA_046734535.1 bacterium
TGGCATCGCCCAGGAGTTCCCCGACGGGCCGTCGCCCAACCCTGCCCAACCGACGCTACAGCTGAGCCCGCCCCCACTCAGTTCAACGGAAGCTCAACGTGCGCCATCCGTGCCGATGGCAGACCGCAGCCGGGCGAGGGCGGACCGGAGGAGCCGCGAGACGTGGACCTGGCTGACGCCGACCACGTCGGCGATCTCCTGCTGCGTCAGGTCCTCGAAGAACCGCAGGAAGACGACGGTCCGCTCCCGCTCGGGGAGCGAGACGAGGGCGGCCCGGATCGCCACGCTGTTCGTGGTGGCCATCCCTTCGTCGATGCCGAGGAGGTCCTTCACCTCGGTGAGGCCGGCGTCCGTCGAGTCGCCGGGCACCGGGCGATCGAGCGATCTCGAGCGGTAGGCCGCGCCCGCGACCAGGGAGTCGGCCACCTCCTTGGGGGTGAGGCCGAGCCGCGCGGCGACATCTTCGACGGTCGGCGTCCGGCCGAGCTGTTGGGCCAAGCCGCCCGAGGTCGCGCCGATCACCAGCGAGAGGTCCTTGTGGCGGCGGGAGACCTTCACTGCCCAGGTGGCATCGCGGAAGTGGCGGCGCAGCTCGCCCAGCATGGTGGGCATGGCGAACGTGGCGAAGTGCACGCCGTAGTCCGGGTCAAAGCGCTCGACCGCCTTGAGCAGGCCGACCTGGGCGACTTGGACGAGGTCGTCCAGCGGGACGCTGCGGCGGGCGAAGCGCCGGGCGCAGTGCTCGGCCAGCCAGCGGTGCCGAATGATCAGCTCGTTGCGCAGCGCCCGATCACCAGTACGGGCGTACTCGGCGAACAGCGCCGTGAGCTCGGGATCCTCGGGCCAGCTCTCACCGGTTGCGCCAGCGCGGCTCACGGTGCGCCGGTCCCGTCTCGTCGGGGCGACATACGCAGCTCCAGCGTGAGGCCGTCCCGTTGGAGCGACCACTCGCCGGTGACCGCGTCGAGGATCTGCCGCGTCGCGGCCGGCATCGGGTCCGGCTCCCGCCGGAGCACGGCCGTGAGGCAGATCGAGAGCTCGTCGGCCCTCGTGCTGAAGCTCAGCCGCAGGAGGTCGACCACGTCGTTGCTGACCGCCCAGTGGCACGCCTCGTCGACGGCGATCCGGAGGTCCTCGATCTCTTCGACGGTCAGGCCGAGCCCGCTCCCGAGGCCGCTGGCCACCAGCCGCACCAACCGGATGTTCGACGGCAGGGGCGACGTCTCGAGCACCACGACGTTGCCGCAACCGGCCGAGGGAGGATGCGCCCGCGCCACTGACGACCGTGGTACCCGGCGTTCGCTCGGCTCACGCTCGAAACCCGCGCGGAGCGCCGCGACCGGGGCCGCCCCTGGTTTCGCGCCCCGGCACCCCGGGGCATCACATAGAGGATCATCCGATAGGAGGTCAACGTCATGACGATCGATCTGCTTGATCTCTACAGTCAGGCCAGCGAGTGGACGCTCGACAAGGTCACCAACGCCTCGCAGCAGATGGAGGCCAGGACCCCGTGCGACGACTGGAACGTACGGGAGCTGATGAACCACATGCTGGAGACACAGGACTACTTCGTGCGCTCGGCCCGAGGCGAGGACGTGGCGCCGCCCTCGGGCCACCCGAGGAACCGCCTCGGCGACGATCCGGTCGCCGACTTCGCACGGTCCCGCGCCGAGACCCTGCGCACGTTCGGTGAGGACGGGGTGATCGAGAAGACCGGGCTGTCGCTCGGCATCGCGACCAGCGACCAGCTGCTCCACGGCTGGGATCTCGCCACGGCCACCGGCCAGGACGCGACGATGCCCCAGGGCGCGCCGGAAGCCGTCTACGAGATGATCCACGGCGCGTTCACCGAGGAGCAGCGCAAGGGCATCTTCAAGCCGGAGGTCGCGGTCGGGCCGGACGCGTCGGCCCAGGACAGGCTGCTTGGCTACACAGGTCGCGACCCCACGGGCTGACTCGGCCGAGCTCGACTAGTTCGATAAAAATGGATTGATCGATACGCGCGTGGCGGGCTAGCGTGCCGCGCATGAACGAGGGCTCTGTCGCCATCTGGCGGCCGCCCAACCAGCCGCCACCGTTCCTCCGCCTCCTGGGGCATCCGGTCCGGTGGCGGCTCGTTCGCGAGCTGGTGCACAGCGATCGTGCGGTGTCTGAGCTGCGGGAGCTGGTGGACGAACCGCAGAGCCTCGTGTCGTACCACCTCCGCCTGCTCCGCGAGGGCGGGCTCGTGTCACGCCGGCAGAGCTCGGCTGACCGGCGCGACAGCTATTACGCGATCGACCTCTCGGCGTGTCAGACGTTCCTGAGCGCGGCTGGCGACTCCCTGCATCCCGGGATCGCGCTCCAACCGGTGGCCCGGCCGGCCCGCGGCGTACATGGGGGCTGGGGGCGCCGGCCGCGCGTGTTGTTCCTGTGCACCGGCAACAGCGCCCGCTCACAGCTCGCCGAAGCACTCCTCGCGCGGATGAGCGACGGCACCGTGGACGTCGTCAGCGCGGGAAGCCATCCGAAGGCGCTGCATCCGAACGCGGTGCGGGCCTTGAAGCGGCGAGGCATCGACATCAGCAGGAAGCACACCAAGCACCTCGACCTGTTCGTGTCGGAGCACTTCGACTTCGTCATCACATTGTGCGATCGCGTGCGCGAAGTCTGCCCTGAGCTGCCGTCCCACCCCAGCCTCATCCATTGGAGCATCCCCGACCCGGCGCTCGAGGGTCCTTCCGATCGGGCCAGCTACCCAGCGTTCGAACGCACCGTCACCGAGCTCGAGACCCGCATCCGATTCTTCATCGCTCTGATCGATGGATCATCACCAAGGAGGACAACGGCCCATGCCAACCGATGAGTCAGTCAACGTCCGCTACATGGTCGACGACGTCGACAAGGCGATCGCCTTCTACACCGAGCACCTCGGCTTCGAGCTGCTGACGAGTGCCTCACCAGCGTTCGCCGACGTCAAGCGGGGCAACCTCCGCTTGCTGCTGTCGGGACCGAAGAGCTCCGCTGGACGCCCGATGCCGGACGGCCGCACGCCCGGGCCAGGTGGTTGGAACCGCATCCACTTCATCGTCGACGACATCGCCACTGAGGTCGCGCGCCTCCGCGAGGCTGGCGCCACGTTCCGCAACGACATCGTGACCGGCCCCGGCGGCCAGCAGATCCTGCTCGAGGATCCATCAGGCAACGTCGTCGAGCTCTTCCAACCGGCCGAGCGCTGACCACCCGCCCGGGCCGTGGCGACGCGGCCAGCAGGCCACGACACGCCGGACATGCCGTCGACACGAACGGTGCTCTTGGAGTGGGGACGGATCGGCTGCACCGGGTTCGGGGGACCGCCGACGCACATCGCCATGCTGCGCGACCTGTGCGTCACCCGCCACCGGTGGATCAGCGCGCACGACTTCGAGGACGCCATCGCCGCCTGCAACCTGTTGCCGGGCCCGGCGTCGACGCAGCTCGCGATCCTCACGGCCTGGCGCGTGAGCGGGCCGATCGGAGCGATCGTCGGTGGCTTCGCCTTCATCGCGCCCGGACTCGTCCTGATCCTCGCGCTGTCTGCTCTCTTCCTCGCCGCGTCACCGCCGATCTGGGTCCTCGGTGCCGGCGCGGGAGCGGGCGCGGCGGTCGCCGCCGTCGCGGTGCGGGCCGGCAGTGACCTGGTTCGACCGAGCATGGCTCGCGCTGTCAACCGGTGGCGGTGGGCGGTCTACGCCGTCCTCGGCGGGAGCGCCGCCGCCACGCTCGGCCCCTGGCTCGTCGTCGTCCTCCTCGGTTGCGGACTCACCGAGCTCGCCGCCCACTCCATGCGTCGTCCCCGAGCGCAGGGAAGCCACTCCTGGTTCGTCCTTGCCGCAGGGTCATCCGTCGCGGTCGGCGGGGTGCCTGCGCTGATCTGGGTCGCGTTGAAGGTCGGCGTCCTGTCCTACGGCGGCGGCTTCGTGATCGTCCCGTTGATGCAGGCCGATGCCGTCGACCACTATCACTGGCTGACGAGCGCCCAGTTCCTCAACGCCGTCGCCCTCGGCCAGATCACCCCCGGTCCGGTGGTCCTCACCGTGGCCGTCGTCGGCTTCGCGGCGGCCGGCATCGGTGGAGGGCTCCTCGCCGCGATCGTCGCCTTCGCGCCGTCGTTCGCCTTCGTCCTCATCGGTGCCGCGCACTTCGACCGGTTGCGAGAGGACAGCCGCGCCCGTGCCTTCCTCCATGGCGCCGGCCCGGCGGCGGTGGGGGCCATCATCGGCAGCGCCGTCCCGCTGACCCTCGCCCTCGACCATCGGTGGCAGTACGGAGTCCTCGCAGCCGCAGCCGTCGCGCTGTTGCCGCTGCGACGGTCCGTCGTGGCGACACTCATCGGCGCTGGGATCCTCGGCGCGATCGCCGGTCAGCTCGGGGCCCCCCTCTCCTGACCGATCGCGCGAGCGCGAGTCCTGACGACCAGCAGGCCGAGTCAGTCGCTCGTGATCAGCGTCTCGTGGAGATGGCGCCAGACCACGCCGTTGGGAGCCATTGGACTGCCGACGAAGTACGCAGTGCTCGTTCGACGGTTCTGCAGCCGATCACCCGCGAACTGCCACTCCTCGTACGTGACCAGCGCCGCGTCGTCGGTGACCGCGCGATCCACGAGGCTCCGAATCTCGATCCGGACAGGCGCGGCACCCTCCGCGCTCGCGTGGGCGGCCCGCACCAGGTCGAGCACGACGTCCCGATCGATCGTCTCGCCCGACGGGACCACCATCGAGAAGTCCGGGTGCAGGACCGTGGCCACCCGAGCGAACACCGCGTCGGTGTCATCGACGGTGTCGTTGAACCACTCGACGAAGAAGTCGTGCAACCCGACCACCTCAGCTCGGGAGCACGCGGCGACGTCGATCCGGCCACCCTAGGGCCCGGCCACCAACCGGGTTGATGGCCGCGAGCGCGACGTCAGTGGGGGTGGCGGCCCCGCAGGCGATCGACGAGCGACTGCGCGGTCGTCCACACCCGTACCAGCAGCCCTTCGATGCCCGGCCGCTGGCGTGCCGGCGCTGGGCGGAAGAAGTCGGCCACGACGGCGGCGATGTCGGGACCGTGAAGGTCACGAGGGTCGGCCCCCTGCTCGATCTGGACGCCGCCGCACGGGCTGAGACGGTTCACGATGTTGTTCGGATCGTCGCCCCCGTACAGCTCGTCCGGCCCCGCGACGCGGACCTTGAGCTCTGCGGGGAGCACGTCCTGGATGGCCTGCCTGAGCGCCTCCTTGGCCTCGGCGGGCGCCGTACCGCCGATGAGCACGCCCGGCTCGTCGTCGAAGCCGTGGAAGGCAACGGCATGGGCGAAGCGCCGGGTCATCACCGAGCTGAGCAGGGGAAAGCTGACCGCGTTGAGGTCGGTGGACGTGATGTGCCAGCGCTCGAAGGCGCCGGGGCCGCCGTTCGGTCCCCAGCCCTTGCCCCGCCACGCGCTGGCCAGGTCCTCGCCGAGGAGCTCCGCCACCCGCTCGGCCTGCTCGTCGGTGTGGTGCTCGATGCCGCCACCGTGGGGCGCGATGACGATGAGGTGCGTCTGGGAGCCGTTGTCCGCCAGCCGCTCGATCAGCTCTCCGGCATCTCGGGCCTTCTCCTCGTCGAGGTCGGCATCGACCACCTTCGTGTCCAGGACGCCGCCCTCGAACTCCGCATCCGACTTGAGCCGCTTCCGGCCGCCGAGGCCCATGCGCACGACCGGGTCCGTCGTCTCGTGCAGCAACTCGCTCACGGTGTAGAGCGCGACCTCGTCTCCGTGGTGGATCCGGACCTGCTGTCCGGGCCCAGCGCCGAGGGAGCGGAGCACGCTCGCCGCGGGAGCGCAATGCTCGCGTCGGCCCTGGAGGTCGTCCTGGGTGTCGAAGGCCTTCTTGACGGACGTCGTGGCGGTGGCCATTGGGCGGATCTCCCTCCCGTTCCCTGCGTCGGCTCCCTTCAGGAGCCGTGAGATCGCCGTGGGATACGCGTCAGCACCGCACCGTCAGGCGCTCGGGACGGACCCCTGGCGTCGGACGGCCGGCACGGCCGAGAGCCGCTCGACGCGGCCGTTGGCCCGCTCGAGCACCCACGTCGAGCCCTTGCTGAAGTCGGCCGGACCGTCGATGACGCCACCCTGCCTCGTGATGATCTCGGTGACGGCGGTGATGACCTTGTTGTGCGAGCAGAGCACGCTGTGCTCGGGCAGCGTCTGGACGAGCTCGAGGAGCACCGCGGCGTCCTCGACCTCGGCCAGCGCGTCGACAGGTGCGATGACCACGTCGCGCCGTTCGGCGAGCGGGCGGACCGTGGCCATGCAGCGCTCGACCGGGCTCGACAGGATCCGGCGGACGGGAACGTCGGCGAGCCAGCTGGCGATGGCGGCGGCCTGGGCTCGCCCGCTGGTCGAGAGGGGGCGGTCCTCGTCGCGGCCGTTCCACTGGTTTCGCCGCACGGCCGCCGCCGTACGGATCAGGTACAGCGACATGAGAGCTACGAGGATAGTGACCTCGCGGCCACCGCCGCGGCGGGGAAACGGCCACGGTGATTCCGCTCGACCGGCTCGCGGTGGCGGTCGTCGAGCCCGGACGGCGCGAACTGGACCGGTCACGCCGGGGAGCGCAACGCGGCGCTGGCCGTGTGGATGGCCATCTCGGCCTCGGTCACGAGGCGGGCCACGACCTCCGCAGCGGGGACGATGTCGTGGACCAACGCCGCAGATTGCCCTGCGAACGGCAGCATGTCGTGCCCGCGCCCGGCGCGGACCGCGGCGACGAGCTCGGGGCCGATGACAGCTGGATCGACGCCCGCCGGGTCCATCTCCAGCCGGTCGATCAACGGGGTGCGCAGACTTCTCGGTGTGAAGGGGGCGCCGATCTGGGGCAGCGTGAAGGGCGGCATGACGCGCTCGGCGTTGGGCACCTTGACCGCGTCGACGTCGACGGCCGCGCAGATCCGAGCCTTCCACGCCGGATCGATCGCCATCTCGGTCGTGGCCAGGAAGCGAGTGCCGAGGCTCGCGCCCTGTGCGCCGAGCGCCAGCGCGGCGGCGATGCCTCTTCCGTCGCCGATCCCCCCGGCGGCGACGACCGGGACGTCTCCGGCCAGGTCGACGAGCTCGGGCACGAGGATCATCGTGGCCACCTGGCCGCTGTTGCCGCCAGCCTCGCCGCCTTGTGCGATGAGGACGTCGGCGCCCGCCTCGAGCGCGCGCTCGGCGGCAGCCGCATCGCCGACGGTCTGCAACCAGAGGATGCCCCGATCGTGGGCACGCGCGATCAGGTCGGCCGGAACCCCCATGTGGAAGGAGATCGCCGCGGGCGCGGCGTCGAGCGTCGCCGCGAACACCTCCTCCACGAACGGTCGACCAGTGTGGTTGATCGCGAACGGTCGGTCGGTGCGGGATTGCACCTCGCGCCACTGCTCCTCCAGCTCGGGCACCGTGCGCACGGCGGTACCCAGACTGGCGAGGCAACCCGCTTCCGCTGTCGCGACGGCGAGATCGACCTGCGCCCACGGCCCGAAGGGGGCGACGATGATCGGCACGTCGATCCCGAGGGTCTCGCACAGCGGCGTGTGGAGCATGCCGTAGCGTACGGCGGGGTCTCCGCTTCGGTTCGCCGCCGTGGTTGGCGTCCGCCACCGCCGCATCCAGTGACGGCGTGCATCCACGGGATGCGACAATGGCCGCGGTGATCGTCGACTGCGCCCTGTACGAGGGTGGGGTGAGGCGGACAGGGCAGTTGGACATCGCCGACGCGCCGGCGACGATGGGCCACGAGGGCTCGTTCGTCTGGCTCGGACTGTATGAGCCCACCACGGAGGAGTTCGCCGAGGTGCGACGCCACTTCAGGCTGCACGAGCTCGCCGTGGAGGATGCACTGAAGGCCCACCAGCGGCCGAAGCTGGAGATGTACGACGAGTCGGTGTTCGTCGTGGTGAAGACGGCGCGCTACCTCGACGCGGAGGAGTGCATCGAGTTCGGGGAGATCCTCGTGTTCATCGGCGAGGGGTTTCTGGTGCACGTGCGCCACGGAGAGGCCACGCCCCTGTCCGCCGTGCGCCGATCCATCGAGAGCCGACCGGACCTGCTGGCCTGCGGACCGAGCGCCGTGCTCTATGGCATCCTCGATCACGTCGTCGATTCCTACGAGTCGGTGGTCGCCGGTCTCGACAACGACGTGCACGAGGTCGAGCTGGCCGTCTTCGCCGATCAGGCCGACGATGCCGACGAGGCGGCCGAGCGCATCTACTTCCTCAAGCGGGAGGTGCTCGAGCTGCGCGACGCCCTGGCGCCGCTCGCCAAGCCACTGCACGACCTGGCGAGCGTGCCCATCGAGTTCGTTCACGAGGACACCCGCGAGTACTTCCGCGACGTGTCCGATCACCTGACTCGCATGGTCGAGGACGTCGGTCGGATCAACGACCTGCTGGCCAGCGTGCTGTCGGCCAACCTGACTCGCGTCGGTGTCCGGCAGAACGAGGACATGCGGAAGATCTCGGCGTGGGCGGCGATCCTCGCGGTGCCGACCGCGCTGGCTGGCATCTACGGCATGAACTTCGGTCACATGCCGGAGCTCGACTGGCAGTGGGGGTACCCCGCCGTCCTGGTGATGATGGGCCTCATCTGCGTGGCGCTGCACCGGGCCTTCAAGCGCAGCGGATGGCTGTGACGACCACCTGCGAGCTTCGAGATCGTCGACGACCCCTGGCCGAGACCGACCATGGCGCGCGTCAGCCTTGGACCGTCAGTGCGTCCAGCCAACCCGCGAACGCGTCCCTCGGATCGATCGAGCCCGGCTTCTTGCCCACGGTCATCGCGGCGCTGTAGGTGCCGTGCGGGTGAATCTCACCGACGCGCGCGGCCGACGTCGTGGAGGTCACGCCGTCCACCGTGAGCGCGGACTGGCCGCCGCGTCGTTCGGCGGTGACCGTGTGCCATTGGCCGTCGTCGACGCGGGCCGCACTCATGACCACGGCGGACCGTTGCCCATCGGAGAGCACCCAGCGCAGCCGGCCGGAGGTCGTCCCGCTCCCGGCGAGCTCGAGCTTCCAGAAGCCGCCAGGATCGTCAGCCCGGGCCTTCTGGACGATGTTGTATGAGGCGCCGGACGCCGAGGGCAGGCGTCCCTGAGCGGTCAGGTCCGATCTGAGGCGCAGCGTCACCGCGAACGACCCTGTCCCATCGAGCAGGTCGGACGGATCGGCGACGCTGACCGCTCCGGCGTCGGACGGAACCGTTCCCACCAGCCGCCCGGACGGGTCGACGTTCTGCGACCAACCGGGGAGCCGGTAGGTCCCGCCGCCGGCGACGACCGCAGCGCCGATGGCGCCGTGAAGTCCGGAGCCGGACTGATCCCGCATGATCGACCCGCCGGCCTCGTCCATCGGCCAGCTCCCGATGGTGTTCGACGCGGTCGTCCACGCCGGACCCATCGGCGGTGGCCCGCAGGCCGCACCCAACATGGTCACGGCCGAGGCGGTGAGCACCGACGCCGCGCCCAGGAGCCGACTGACGGCGGGGATCACAACGGAGGCTGAGCGTCCGTGTCCGAGGCCGGCGATTCCGTACCTTCGTCGACTTCCTCCTCGACCTCACCCGGGTGGTCGATCGGTCCCTCTCCGGCAAACAACTCCACGATGTCATCGCCCTCGTTGTCGCGGGGCCGGGGCGTGGGATGCGAGTCGGTCATGGCCTCCCGCGTACCCGTCGGGTCACCCGACCAACCCCGCAGGCGCACGTCCGAGCGTGCGCTCAACGGGGCGGAGGGTGATCCGATCTACCTGGCCCAGCGGGGGTCGCCGAAGCCGAAGTAGCGCTCGGTCATCTGGACGTTGCCGCCACCGACGATGGCCACCTGCTGGCTGACGAGGCACCATGCCTGGCCGGTGACCGGGGTCGGTGAGGCAGTCGTGCCGCCGCACCACACCATCGGCGTGGGCGGGTTCCCGCCTGCGCCGTCGTAGTCGATCGTGGTGGCCGGCAGTGGGTTGACCGCGTGCTCCGGCTGCCACACCGTCGTCATGGTGAAGTTCGCGGTGTTCTGGGTCCCCAACGCCTTCTGCAGCAACACCGACTGCGCGGCGCCGTTCTTGTCGGTCCGCAACAGGTACGGGATCTTCTGGCAGTTGGCGTTCTGCCCGCGTGTGAGATCGACCTTCGGAGTGCTGCCGCCGCCGACGGTCGGAGCGCTCTGACCGCAGTCGAGCATCCCGGTGAACGCGAGATGGAGGATGGAGTCACTCGTGCCGAGCGCCTCGCCGACGCCACCGGGCTGGGGCGTGGTGCCATCGGCTCCGCCCTCGAGCGAGAACGAACCGTCGGGGGTGGACGGGTCGACGCTGAGCACGAGCGTGTCGAAGGGCATGTCCGGCCGGATCAGCCAACGGAAGTTGTCCCCGTCAGCCGAGTCCGGACCGGAGTCGGACGAGGGACCAGTTTCCAGCTTCGACGAGCCCACCGAGGTCGAGCCGGCGTACGCCTGCGCCAGCACCGTGACACCGAACTTGCCTTCGATGTCGAGCTCGGCGAGGTCGATCAGACCGCCCTTCAGCGATTCGCCCAGTGAGAGGCGGAGTGCCTGTGACAATCCGTCGACGCGGCTGCAGGGTGTGCCCACCCCTTCGCCCGCGGTCTTGACGCCCAGGCTGTGATCGAACAGCCCGACCGCCCCCGCCGGCCCCGCCTGCGAACCAGGCACGGAGGTGAGGCTGATGTACGAAGGAGAGGTGGCGGGCTTCGCGAGGCACTTCTGGGACGTGATCGACTGCAGCGGTTGGGCGGGGTCGATCGGCGGCGAGAGCTTGACGTAGTCCCCATCGTTGCCGAGATGCAGCTGGATGACGCCGGCTCCGCCGATCTCTGCTGCTGATGCGTCGCCGGCCGCCGCCGCGCTCGGCAGCGTGGCGGCCGCCAGAGCGAGTGCGCCAAGGACGCTCACGATCCTCGTGGTGCTGACAACGGGCATGTTCCGCCCCTCCTTGCGCTGGTGACAAAACCGCGTGTGCGGCTCCCCGGTCGAGAGAGGATCGCACAGCGCTGACGATCAGCAGCAGCAGTACGAACTCGACGACACTGGCCGCCGGCACGGTATCGCCCTCGTCGTGGCAGTCCTCGGAGTGGTGGCGCGGCACGCCCGATCGGGTGACGCTCGGTGATCCTCGCCGGCTCCAGTCGGTCGGCTCAGGGGGTCGCGGTGCGGTCGAGCCACGCCTGGTTGGCGTCGGCGAACTGTTGCTGGGCCTGGTCGACGTCGTAGGGGCGCTCGTGCATCGCGCCCGGTCCCCACTGGCTGCGGGGCTCGTTGACGAAGTCGCCGCCGTACACGTGGATGGCGGCAGTGAGCACGTCCGAGGTGTTGGCCACGCTGTGGATGGTGTCCTCACCGAGGGTGACGACGTCGCCGACCTCCAGCCGCTTGCCTCCCGACTCGACGAGGGTGGTGCGATCGTCGGTCGCCCGGCGGTAGAAGGCGTTGTCCTCCCGGCCGGCGTAGATACCGATGGTGGCCCACATCCGGTGGTCGTGAGGGTAGATGCGCATGCCGGGTGCCCACACGACGTGCAGCACGGTGAGGTCGGGGGAGTGGTGGAGCAGGGTGAAGCCGCCCATCTCGGGCTGGAGGGCGTCGCCGACGGCGTTCGGCCTCGTCATCACCCGGCGGACGACCTCGCGGATCGCCCGGCGGGGGTCGGTCTCGGCCAGGCCAGCGCAACAGTCGGCGAGGAGCTCGTCGAGGTCGAAGGCGGATGCTGTGGTCATCACGTGCCTCCCATCGGTTCGGACCGCACCATCATCTCGCAACGAGAGCCGGGGGTCGCCGCTCAGGGGATGAGCACCACCTTGCCGGTGGTCTGCCGCGACTCGAGGGCGTGGTGGGCGGCCGCGGCGTCGGCCAGGGCGAACGGTGGGTGCACGAGCGGCCTGAGGTGTCCTGCGGCCAGCTCGGACAGCGCCTGGTCGGCGTAGGACCGCATGGCGTCTGGACGGCCCATGATCCGTGCGCCGACAGCGGCCGAGGCGGTGATCCCGGTCCGGAACAGGTCGCCGGCCGTGAGCGGGAGCGGCTCGCCGGAGGAGTAGCCGAACATCACCAGCCGGCCACCGGGAGCGAGCAGCTCGAGCACCTGCCGGCCGATGGCCCCGCCGACGCCGTCGAGGCCGAGCGTCGCCGATCGACCGCCCAGCCAGTCCCGGAGTCCGGCTGGCCACTCGGGCGACGAGTAGTCGACGGCGTGGTCGGCGCCGAGCTGCTCGACGACCCGGCACTTGTCCGGGCCTCCGGCGAGGCCGACCGTCGTGCCGGCGCACCGCCGGGCTACTTGCACGAGCAACGATCCGAGCCCACCGGCGGCGGCGGTCACGAGCGCGACGTCATCGGCCTGGATGGCGGCGACGTCGGCGACGGCCATCGCCGTTCGGCCGGTACCCACCATGGCGACGCCGTCGAGGAACGTGACGTCAGCGGGCAGTCGGTGCAGCGCGTCCACGCTGACCACGGCCAGCTCGGCGTAACCCCCGCTCGGCGCGCCGAGGTGGGCTACGACCCGCTGGTCGATCCACGACCGGTCGACGCCGGGACCCACGGCGTCGACCGTCCCGGCCATCTCCCGTCCCGGGGTCATCGGGAGCTCGGGGAGCGCCAACGGCCCATCGGAGCCGCCTCGACGGATGGACGTGTCGACCAGGTGGACGCCCGCGGCCGCCATGGCGATGCGGACCTGACCCTCGCCTGGGTCCGGATCGGGCACGTCCTCGTAGCGCAGGACCTCCGGCGGTCCGGGCTCGTACTGGCGGATGGCGTGCACGTCAGGCGGTCGAGAAGGAGGCCATGACCGGACGCTACGACTCTCAACCGCACGATCGCCGTGTGACTTATGAAACGTTGACGTAGCGCAACGCTACACCTACGTTTCGAAGTACCGCCCACCTGATCGAGGAGCACCCCCCGTGTCCGAGCTCTCTCCCGACGTTGTCGCCGATGTCCCGCTCTACGCCCGATCGGACGTCCACCAGCGACGGTGGACCCTCCTCGGAGTCCTGTGCCTGTCGCTGGTCATGGTCGTGATGGCGGTCTCGGGGCTGAACGTCGCGCTGCCCACGTTGCAGCGAGACCTCGACGCCAGCGCCACGATGCTCCAGTGGATCGTCGACGCGTACGCGCTCGTGTTCGCCGGCTTGCTGCTGACGGCCGGCGCGCTCGGTGACCGCTTCGGGCGCAAGGGTGCGCTGCTCGTCGGCCTCGCGGTGTTCGCCACTGGGTCCGTGATCAGCGGCTTCGCGGGTTCGGCCGCGGTCGTCATCCTGGGGCGCGCGGTGCAGGGAGCGGGAGCGGCCTTCGTGATGCCGGCCACGCTCTCACTGATCACCGCGATCTTCCCGCCCGAGGAGCGGCAACGGGCGATCGCGGTGTGGGTCGGGTTCGCTGGTGCCGGAGGCGCGATCGGCCCGGTCGTGACCGGGGCCCTGCTCCAGCGCTTCTGGTGGGGGTCGGCCTTCCTCGTGAACGTGCCGGTCGTCGCCGTGACCGCCGCCGCCATCGCGATCTACAGCCCGCGGTCCCGTGACGACAACGCCACACCGCTCGATCCTCGCGGCGCACTGCTCTCGCTCGTCGGCCTGGGCGCGTTGCTGTACGGCATCATCGAAGGGCCCGAGCGGGGCTGGAGCGACCCTGTGGTCCTGGCCACGTTCGTCGCCGCGGCCGTCTTCCTCGCCGGGTTCATCGCATGGGAGCGCGTGGCCGAGCATCCCATGCTGCCGCTGCGGTTCTTCGCCGATCGCCGGTTCAGCGTCGGCAGCGGAGTCGTCACCGTCTCCTTCTTCGTGATGTTCGGGTTCTTCTTCCTGTTCTCGCTGTACCTGCAGCTCGTCCGGGGGTACTCCCCGCTCGACGCGGGGCTGGCCACGCTGCCGATGGCCGCCACGTTCATCGTGGTGTCACCCCGCAGCGCGCCGCTCGCGGAGCGCATCGGCAACGGACGCACGATCGCCCTCGGCCTCTTCGTGGTCGGGCTCGGCATGGCGCTGTTCAGCCGGGTGGGCACCGACACGCCCTACGTGGTCCTCGCCCTCGCCCTGGTCCTGCTCGCCGCCGGCATGGCGATCAGCGCGGCACCTGCGACCGGGAGCATCATGAGCGCCGTGCCGCTCGCCAAGGCCGGTGTCGGCTCGGCGATGAACGACACGACGCGCGAGGTCGGCGGAGCGCTCGGCATCGCCGTCTTCGGCAGCATCGTGAACTCCTTGTACCGCTCCAACCTCGACCTCGGCGGACTCGATCTGCCGGCGTCGGCCGCCACGGAGATCAAGGACTCCGTCGGCGGCGCGGCCAACGCGGTCAGCCAGACCGGCGTCGACGGCGGTGCGGTCATCGAGCGCGCGGCCAGCGCGTTCACCCACGCCTTCGACCAGATGGCGGTGATCTCCGTGGCCATCTCCGTCGCGGCAGCCGTCGTCGTCCTCCGCACGTTCACCAGCGCCAAGGAACGGGCGGCCGCGGCGGCGAACACCGAGGTCGGCGCCGACGCGGAGGCCTACGCGTTGAGCGCGTTGGCGGGTGGAGTCGCGGCAGACTAGGGAGGTGAACGAGCCCGCCCGGACCGCCTGGCTCGACCCCCGCATCGAGCGGAGCCGTCGGGTCGTGCTCGAGGCGACCGTCGCGCTCATCGCCGAGTCCGGCTACGGGGCGGTCACGATCGAGGCGGTGGCCGCCCGCTCCGGCGTCGCCAAGAGCACGATCTACCGGCACTGGCCGAGCCGCTTGGAGCTGATCAACGACGCCTTCCACGAGCTGAAGCCGGCGGTGCCGATGCCGACGGAGGGCACGGTGCGAGACCGCCTCATCGCCTTCCTGGAGCACGTCGCCCGCAGTGTCGGCACCTCGACGTGGTCGGCCTGCCTACCGGCGTTGATCGACGCCGCGGAGCACGATCCCGACGCGCGGGCGCTCCATTGCCGGCTGACCGAGGTCGGCCGCCAGTCGCTCGTCGACCTGCTCGAGGAGGGCGTCCGGAACGGCGAGCTGGCGCCCGGCCTCGACCTCGAGCTGCTGTCCGAGGCGCTGTTCGGACCGATCCTCATCCGCCGGCTGATGTTGCACGAGCCCCTCGACCCCGGCCGGGTGCGTCACCTCGTCGATCAGGTCGTGCCCTTCGAACGGGCGCCGGCGGGCGACGACGGCTGATTCCGGTCGGAGCCCTCGCGGGCTCCGCCATCGGTGTCCGGCCACCACGCCCAGCTCGCTGCGGGACTCATCGGCGTCAGCATGATGGAGGCCACCATCGTCAGCTGAGCCGTTCCGGACCTCCACCGCGGCAGACCGGCCGCGAAGCCGCGGTGGTACGTCGCTGTCCATCAGCCCTGGTCCGGGCCCCGTCCTATCGTGCGGGATCAACGTCGGGAGGGAGCACGAGATGGATGAGCGCTTCGTCGACATCGAGTCGGTGGTCGACCTGTCGGACATCATCGACGCCTTGCAGGACCTCTCGCCCGAGGAGCTGCTGGCTCACGGCCTGTCGGCCGACAGCACGTGGGACGAGATCGACGACCCCGTCCTCATCGGTCCGAACGGCCTGCCCATCGAGACGTGGCGTGAGGGCTACCCGTATGACCAGCGGATGTCGCGCAGCGACTACGAGGTGAGCAAGCGGCTGCTCCAGATCGAGCTGCTGAAGGCCCAGGAGTGGTTGCGGGACAGCGGCCGGAAGCTCGTCATCCTCTTCGAGGGTCGCGACGCGGCCGGCAAGGGTGGAACGATCAAGCGGTTCATCGAGCACCTCAACCCTCGAGGGACGTCCGTGGTCGCGCTGTCCGCGCCGAGCGAGCGCGAGCGAGGGCAGTGGTACTTCCAGCGCTACGTGCAGCACCTGCCGACGAAGGGCGAGATCGTCCTGTTCGACCGCTCCTGGTACAACCGGGCCGGCGTCGAGCGGGTGATGGGCTTCTGCACCGACGCGGAGTACGAGGAGTTCCTCCGCGAGGTCCCCGACTTCGAAGCCATGCTCACGAGGTCCGGGACGACGCTGGTCAAGCTCTGGTTCTCGGTGTCCCGCCGGGAGCAGATCGCCCGCTTCACGATCCGCCGCATCGACCCCGTCCGGCAGTGGAAGCTGAGCCCGATGGACCTGGCCTCGCTGGACCGATGGGACGACTACACCGCGGCGAAGGATGCGATGTTCCTCCACAGCCACAGTGACCACGCGCCCTGGACCGTCGTTCGCAGCAACGACAAGAAGCGGGGGAGGGTCGAGGCGATCCGGTTCGTGCTCAACCAGCTCGACTACCCGGACAAGGACCAGGAGCTCGTCGGCCGTCCGGATCCGCTCATCGTCGGACCACCGTCCGTGGTCGCCTCCGACGCCGGCGAGCTGTTGTTGTCATGAGGCCCGCAGTCGAGCGCCTCGTCGAGGCGGCCTCGACGGTCCCGGCCGCTGTCGTAGGGTTCCGCCGCCCGGCTGGGGTGTGTACGGGGGGTACTGCACCACCCCAGCCGGTCCCGCCGTGGCCGAGGCTATGGCGGTCGGACGGCGCAGCGGCGGGCTGGTGGTGAACGGCAGGCGACAGGTGCCTTCCGTCTTCCTGACGTGTCCTGGACCGTCACCAGAGGAACGTGTCGATCACCTGCCGCTGCTTCACCCTGCAGAGCAGGCAGGCATGTGGGCCGCGCGCGCCGCGCGTTGGACCGCAATCGGCCTGGTCCTGACCGTCGCGGTCAGCGGATGCGCCGACGGTGGGGCCAGGGAGGCCACGGGTTCCGTCCCCACGACGGGCTCCCCCTCGACGACGGCCGCCACCTCGGTGGCCGTGACCTCGGCGCCGGCGAGCTCGACCCCGGAGAGGTCGCCGGGCGCGTCGCTCATCCCTTCATCGACCGCGGCCACCCGCTCGCGGCCGGCGTCGCGACCCAGCGCCGGCTGCGGGCAGGAGCCTGCCGTCACCGCCACGGATCGCAGCCCGCCGGGTGACGTCGCCCTCGCCATCGCCGTGGGACCGCAGCATCGCACCTACCGACTGGGCGTCCCGAGCTCCTACGACAAGGACACTCCAGCCCCGGTGGTGCTGAACCTGCACGGCGCGGGCGGGAGCGCGGAGCGCCTGTCCCGCTCCACCGACATGCCGGCACAGGCCGCGGCGCGCGGCTTCCTCACGGTCAGTCCGGACGCCGTCGACGGGATGTGGGAGCTGCCCCGGGAGGGCGCCGACGACCAGTTCCTCACCGCGCTCCTCGACGACGTCGCCAACCGCTACTGCGTGGACCTGGAC
>JBKPRL010000337.1:0-15296 GCA_046734535.1 bacterium
CCGCCGGCCGGGACCTCGAAGGCGACGTAGCACCAGTCCAGACCGCACGCCGCAAGCGCGGCGTTGAGCATCGCCGGCGAAAGGCTGTGGCCCACCGGCGAGCCGATGATGCCCGCCACGCGCGTCCGGCCGCTGATCCGAGGCGACGCCGCCGCGGGCCGGCTCACCCGAGCAGTCCGGCCGCCCGCGCCTTCGCGACGTTCTTCAGGTGGTCCTCATAGGTGGTGGCGAAGGCGTGGCGCCCGCTCTTGTCGGCCAGCACGTAGTAGAGCCAGATGCACGGCTGACCGCCGGGGCACGTCGCCGGCTCGGGGTTGGGCGCCGGGTGCAGCGCAGCCTCTATCGACTTCTTGCCCGGGTTGGTGATCGGCGTGGGCGGCAACCCGAGGTGGAGGTACGTGTTGTACGGCGTGTCCAGCGCCTGGAGCGTGCTGAACGGCGTCGAGGAATCCTGCCCGTAGTAGAGGGTGGCGTCGATCTGCAGCGGCGTGCCCACGAACAACCGGTTGTAGATGACGCGGGCGATGAGGGCCCGGTCCTCGTCGACCTTGGCCTCCTTCTCGATCATCGACGCCACGACGAGCACCTCGTACGGCGAGCGGCCGACCAGCGTCGGCGCGTTCTGGATGCCGACGCTGTTGGCCACCCGGGTCATCTGCTGCGCGAGGCGTGACACGACCTGCGCCTCCGTCTCGCTGCCACCGATCTGGTACGAGTCGGGGAAGAGCAGGCCCTCGAGGTTGCCCACCCCCGGCGCCAGCTCGCTCTGGATCTGTCCGTTCGTCGCCGCGGCGACGAAGTTCGATGCCGACAGCCGCGGGACCGTCTTCTCCAGGCGGGC
The DNA here is from genome assembly GCA_046734535.1 of bacterium. Classification (GTDB taxonomy): domain Bacteria; phylum Actinomycetota; class Acidimicrobiia; order Acidimicrobiales; family Ilumatobacteraceae; genus DASTFY01. Next base: position 842 of record JBKPRL010000337.1, read on the forward strand.
GCCCATGCGCGCGACGGCGTAGCCCTCAGGGAAGGTGACGTTGGTGAACGTCTGCGCCGGAGAGGTGCGCAGCGCGGCGAGGATGTTTCCCAGGTCGTCCATCGGTCGCAAGGCGAAGTACCCCGGCTTGAGGTCGAGGCCGCCCTTGCGGTGCACGTACCAGCTGAACACGCGGGCGTTGGTGATGATCTTGGCCTCCTGCAGGCGGGTGCCCACGGTGTCGAGGGTGTCGCCGACGTTGACCGTGAAGTTGACCGGGTCACCCGGGTCGCCCGGGGGTGCGACCTGCTGCACGGCCCAGCGTCCTGCCATTCCGGCGAGGACCGCGAGCACGACGAGGATGGCGAGGAAGGCCAGACCCAGGCGGCGGCCGCCCTTGCGCTCGGGCGGCAGCGGCTCCATGTCCTCCGGCTCGACGTCCTCGGGCTCGTCCCACGGGTCGCGCCGCCAGTCGGTGATGGTCGAATCGGTCCGGCTCACGGTGCCCGTACGGTAGTCATCCGCCGGCCGCCCACGTCGGCAGGTCTACGGCGCCCGGTCCGCCACCGACACCGCCTCCTCCCGGTTCTGGTCAGGAGATCGCACCTCCGGGGTGCGATTCGCTGACCGAAACCGAAGCGGTCTAGGGCTGGGCGGCGCGGCGGTCGAGCCAGGCCTGGAGCATGACGGCGGCAGCGACCTTGTCGACGACCCGGCGACGATCCGGCACTCGCATGTCCGCCTCCATGAGCGAGCGGTCCGCGGTGACCGTGGTGAACCGCTCGTCGAAGGACTCGACCGGGACCGGCACCACGGCCGCCAGCGCCTCCGTCTCGGCGAGGGCGGCCCGGGCCGCGGGGCCGAGGGAGCCGTCGAGCGAGAGGGGCAGGCCGACGACGATCCGCTCGGCCGCCTCCTCGGTCACCAGCGCGGAGATGCGGGCGTGGTCGGTGCCGACCTTGCCCGACCGGGCAATGACGGTGAGTGGCGACGCGATGGTGCCGCTGCGGTCACTGACGGCGACACCGATGCGCTTCGAGCCGAGGTCGAGCCCGAGCACCCGCACGGTGCGGTCAGCCGCCGGCCTCGGCGCCGGCTCGGATGGAGCGCGCCGCCTCGCCGGCGATGCGCAGGGCTTCGTCCACCCCTGACGGATCCTTGCCGCCGGCCACCGCGACGTCGCCCTTGCCGCCCCCGCCACCCTTGACGGCCCTCGCGGCGTCACGGAGGAGATCGGCCGCCTGGACGCCGGAGTGCGGTCGCAGGGCGGCGACCAGTGACGCCCCACCCGTGTCACTGCGACCGCCGAGGACCACGGTCGTGACGCCCGGCTGCTCCCGCACGGCGATCGCGAGGTCGCGGAGGTCGCCGGGCGGGAGGTCGTCGACGCGGGCGACGACCAGGCCGCCGTCGCCGCCAGCGGCCAGCTCGGCCGCCCGCCCCGCCGCCGCGGTGGCGCGGAGCGATCGGATCTCGTCCTGCAACCCCTTGATCTCGTCCAGCTTGCGGCGCACGCCGTCGGCCACCGCGGCCGGCGTGGTGGCCAGCAGCCCGGCGAGCTCGGACAGCTCCCGCTCGTCGCGCTGGAGCAGCTCGACGCTGGCCATGCCGGTGACGGCCTCGATGCGGCGGAGGTTGGAGCCGATCGATCCCTCGCTCACGATCTTGATCGTGCCGATGTCTCCCAGCGCACGGACGTGGGTGCCGCCGCACAGCTCGAGGCTGTTGCGGCCGGCCTCGAGCACCCGCACGACGTCGCCGTACTTGTCGCCGAAGAACGCGATGGCGCCCATCGCCTCGGCCTCCGCCTTGGTCGTCTCGTAGATCCGGACGCGGTCGTTGCTCAGCACCTCGCCGTTGGCCAGGTCCTCGATCCGCTCGATCTCGTCCGGGGTGACCGGCGCGTAGTGGCTGAAGTCGAAGCGCAGCCGGTCGGGCGCTACGAGCGAGCCGGCCTGCTTGACGTGGTTCCCGAGCACCTGGCGCAGCGCCCAGTGGAGGATGTGCGTGCCGGTGTGGTTGCGCCGGATGGCCCGGCGCCGGTCGGCGTCGATCGCGGCGTGGGCCTCCTGCCCGGCGAGCAGCTCGCCCTCCTCGACCCGGGCGACGTGGCGGCGCAGCCCGGGCAGGGCGTAGGTGGTGTCGAGCACCTCGGCCCGGCCGGTGGCGCTGGTGATGGTGCCGGTGTCGCCGACCTGGCCGCCCGACTCGGCGTAGAAGGGGGTGCGGTCGGTGAAGATCTCGACCGTTCCCGCGTCCGCGCCGTCGAGGGAGGCGACGGGCACGACGGCCAGGACCCGAACGTCGCCTTCGTCGTCGCTGTCACCGAAGACCTCGGTCGTGCCGAACTGCTCGACGAGCTCGCGGTAGCGGTCGACGCGTTCATCGTCGACGCCGCCCGTCTTCCGCGCCTCCTTCGCCCGCCGGCGCTGCTCGGCCATCTCGACGTTGAAGCCGTCGATGTCGACCTCGACGCCCCGTTCGGCCGTGATCTCCGTCGTCACCTCCAGCGGGAAGCCGAAGGTGTCGTGGAGCTTGAACGCGGCCGCGCCCGGCAGCACCGTCGCGCCCGAGGACAGCTCGTCCTCCAGGATGGTCAGACCGGTCCGCAGCGTCTGGCGGAACCGCTCTTCCTCGCGGGTGATCACGCCGGTGATGAAGTCGCGGTTCTTGACGACATCCGGATAGGCCTCGCCCATCACCGCGATCGACTCCTCGACGAGCCCCGGCATCACGAGCTTGTCCGCGCCGAGGAGGAAGGCGTGACGGACGGCCCGGCGCAGGATGCGACGCAGGACATAGCCACGGTCCTCGTTGGAGGGGAAGACGCCGTCGTTGACGAGCATCGTGCCCGAGCGGGCGTGCTCGGCCAGGATCCGGAGGCTGACATCGGTGCGCTCGTCGCGGCCGTACCCGTGGCCGGTGAGCGAGGACGCCACCTCGATGATGGGCCGCAGCACGTCGGTGTCCCAGACGGAGTCGACCCCCTGGAGCAGGGTCAGGATGCGCTCCAGGCCGGCACCCGTGTCGATCGAGGGACGGGGCAGGAGCACGCGGGTGCCGTCGGCCGCCTGGTCGTACTGCATGAAGACCAGGTTCCAGAACTCCATGAACCGCTCGCCGGCTGGGTCGGCCAGAGGGCCGCCGTCGGGCCCGTACGACGGCCCGCGGTCGATGTGGAGCTCCGAACAGGGCCCGCACGGGCCGGTGTCGCCCATCTGCCAGAAGTTGTCGGCGTCGCCCAGGCGCTGGATGCGCTCCATCGGCACACCGACCACGTCGTGCCAGATCTGCTCGGCCTCGTCGTCCGAGGTGTGCACGGTGATCCAGATGCGGTCGCCGTCGAAGCCGAGGTCCTCGGTGGTGTACTCCCAGGCCCAGGGGATGGCCAGCTCCTTGAAGTAGTCCCCGAAGCTCCAGTTGCCCATCATCTCGAAGAAGACGAGGTGACGGCGGGTGCGGCCGACGTCGTCGAGGTCGTTGTGCTTGCCGCCGGCGCGCACGCACTTCTGGACGTCGGTGGCCCGGCGGAACGGTGGCACCTCGTCGCCCGTGAAGTAGGGCTTGAACGGCACCATCCCGGCCACCGTGAACAGCACCGTCGGGTCGTGGGGGATGAGGCTGGCCGAGGGGACCACGAGGTGGTCGCGCGCGGCGAAGAAGCCGGTGAACGAACGGCGCAGCTCGTTGGCGGTGGTCGGCGGCGAGGCCATCGTTTCGAGCCTACCGGCCGCCCCTCGCGGGCCCAGGTCCAGTTCCGAGCGGGCGCGACACCGGCCGGTCAGCGACGAGCGGGCTCGACTCGCCGGCGTCGACGGGCCGGGTTCAGCGGCGAGACCGCCGGCGGCGTCCCGACGGGTGGTCGGCCTGGCGGCGCAGGTCGCGGGGCGAGTGGGCGGCGTCGCTGGCCTCGCGGGTGACAGCGCGCGTCAGCTGCTCGAGCTGACGCACGTCGGAGAGCACGATGATCTGGGCCGCCGGCGCGATGGGCAACCCCTCGGCGTCCCGGCCGGCTCGCAGCTGGTCCTCCTTGGCCCGCATGGCCAGGCGACCCTCCTTCATGGCCTCCATCAAGTCCTGGCCGCGGGACCGGGCCCGCCCGGCCACACCCCTGGCGACGTTGACCGGCGTCATCTGCTCGGCCACCGCCTTCACCTTCCGCCGGGTGTAGCTCGCACCGACGGCGCCGGCGACGGCGCCGGCCACGAACCAGGTGGCGCGGGTGATCATCGAGACACCTCCTTGCGCCGTAGGCGGCGCGCCGCCTTCGACGTGCCGCTGGCCAGGGCGACGGTCTTGATGACGGGGGTGCTGAGCGCGGCCCGGGCCACCCGGGAGACGTCGTGCACGTTCGACGAGATGGCCTCGGCCGAGCCGAGCACCCGGTCGAAGCGCTCGAGGTCCTCCCGGGCGACCACGACGGAGGCGCGCAGCTCGTCGAGCAGCGGTCCGGTCTCCGCGCGCAGGTCCTCGACCTCGGCGCGGAGCTCCTTCAACGCGTCCATCACCCGCGCGAGGACGACGACCAGCGCCGCGAAGCCGAGCGAGCACAGCACGGTCCCGAGGACGATGGCCAGCTCGCCTGCGGTCACCGCACGACCGTACCCCGTCCGCCGGCTCGACCGCCGTGATCACGCAGAGATCGGCCATTCACCCGGCACGTCCGGCTTGGCCGGCGCACCGCAACGGCGCCCGAGGCATTGCCGAGCGAAGCGAGTAGGAGCCAACCCTCGCTCCGCGGAGGATGGCGACGAAGAACTAGTCTTCGCGCCTCGCGTCCTGGCGGCGCGCCACCTCGGCCTCGAGCCCGTGCGCCCCGGGCTCGTAGTACCGGCGGTCGGCCAGCTCGTCGGGCAGGTAGCGCTGGGGCAGCCACCCTCGCGGGTCGTCGTGGGGGTACTGGTAGTCGACGCCGTGGCCGATCTTCGTGGCGCTCTTGTAGCTGCTGTCACGAAGGTGGGGCGGCACCTCACCCAGCCGGCCCTCCCGCACGTCGTTGCGGGCGTTCCAGATGCCGAGCGCCGACCGGTTGCTCTTCGGGGCTGTCGCCAGGTGGACCACGGCCTGGGCCAGGTTGAGCTGCGCCTCCGGCAGGCCGACGTGCTCGACGGCACCGGCCGCAGCGACGGCGACGAGGAGCGCGGTCGGGTCGGCCATGCCGACGTCCTCGCTGGCCAGGATCACCAGACGACGGGCGATGAAGCGGGCATCCTCCCCCGCCTCCAGCATCCGGGCCAGCCAGTACAGCCCTGCGTCGGGGTCCGAGCCGCGGATCGACTTGATGAAGGCCGAGATCACGTCGTAGTGGTCGTCCCGGCCGTAGCGCAGGGCGGAGACCCCGAGCGCGTCCGTCACGTCGTCGGCGTTCACGACGGGCGGCTGGCCGCGCCGCTCGACCGCGAGCGCCACTGCGACCTCGAGCGAGGTGAGCACCTGGCGGCCGTCGCCGCCCGAGCGGTCGACCAGCCCGTCGAGCGCGCCGGGCTCGGCCGTCGCCCCCTCCGCCTCCAGCCCTCGCTCGGCCAGCGTGCGCAGCGCTTCGGGGCCGAGTGGCTCCAGCCGGAACAACGTCGACCGGCTGCGCAGCGGCGGGTTCACCTCGAAGAACGGGTTCTCGGTGGTGGCCCCGATGAGGGTGAGGAGCCCGTTCTCCACACTCGGGAGGAGTGCGTCCTGCTGGGCCTTGTTGAAGCGGTGGATCTCGTCGAGGAAGAGGATGGTCCCCTGCTCCCGCTCGCCGAGGCGGGTGCGAGCCCGCTCCATGACGTCACGGACGTCCTTGACCGTGGCCGCCACCGCCGAGAGCTGCTCGAAGGCCCTACTGGTGGTGGCTGCGACGACCTGGGCCAAGGTGGTCTTGCCCGTCCCCGGCGGTCCCCAGAAGATGGCCGACGACAGCCGGTCCGCCTCGACCAGTGCCCGCAGTGGCCGGCCCGGGCCGACGAGGTGCTCCTGTCCGACGATGTCGTCGAGGGTGCGGGGACGCAGACGGGCGGCCAGCGGCGACTGCCGGCGCAGGCGGTCCTCGACGGCGGCGCTGAACAGGTCCTCGGACCCCCGGTCGACCGCGGGGCGTCGGGTGGCCATCGCCCGCACCGTACCGTCGAGATCTCCGGAACGATCCTTCCCATCCGCGCGCGATGGGGACTACGGTTCCGGACTTCGGGTCGATGGGGCGCGGAACCCGAATCCGAACCACGACGGAAACGAGGATGTACATGAGTGCACGCATCTGGAGGGCCACCATCGTCGGTGGCCTTGCGGTGGCGACCGTCGCCGGGGCCGGCACGGCCGTAGCCCAAGGCAGGACGACCGCCGCCCCGAGCGGGAGCAACCAGGTCGCCCAGGCCACGGCGAACGAGTACGTCGTGCTCGCCTCCGACGCGTCGACGGTGGCCGCCGCAGAAGCTGCCGTGCAGCGCGCCGGCGGTCAGGTGACGATGGTCAACACCGACGTCGGCCTGCTGACCGTCGAGAGCACCAACAGCGCGTTCGTCGACGCGGTGCGCGCCGACGGTTCGGTGGAGGGCGTGGCCCGCAACCGACCGATCGGCGAAGGTCCGGTGACCGCTCCTGCGCGCAAGGACGGGGAGAAGCTGTCGGCAGAGGAGCGGGCGACCGTCGCAGCGGCACACGCCGCGTCGGCGACGCAGGTGAGCGCCGAGCCCCTGGCCGACAAGCAGTGGGACATGGCGATGATCGGCGCGACCCCTGATGGCTCCTACGCCATCAACCAGGGCAGCCACGATGTCCTCGTCGGCATCATCGACACGGGGGTGGACTCGTCCCACCCGGACATCGCGCCGAACTTCAACCGGCAGCTGAGCCGGAACTTCGCACCGGACATCCCCGACATCGACGGCCCGTGCGAGGTCGCCTCGTGCCTGGATCCGGTGGGCACCGATGACGGCGGGCACGGCACCCACGTCGCCGGCACGGTGGCCGCGGCGCTCAACGGCGTCGGCATCTCCGGCGTCGCGCCCGGGGTGCAGCTCGTCGAGCTCAAGGCTGGGCAGGACTCCGGCTTCTTCTTCCTGCAGCCGACGATCGACGCCATCACGTTCGCCGGCCGCAAGGGCATCGACGTGGTGAACATGAGCTTCTTCACCGATCCGTGGCTGTACAACTGCGCGGACAACCCGGCCGACTCACCCGAGGAGCAGCTCGAGCAGCGGACGATCATCAAGGCCACGCAGCGGGCGGCCAACTTCGCCCGGGACCACGGCGTGACCCTGGTGGCGGCACTCGGCAACGAGCACACCGACCTCGGCAACCCGACCATCGACACCACCAGCCCGGACTTCCCGCCTGGTACCGAGAAGACCCGCACGGTCAACAACACCTGCCTCGACGTGCCGACGGAGACCCGCGGTGTCATCTCGGTCAGCGCGCTCGGCCCGAGCAAGGGGAAGGCCGACTACTCCAACTACGGCATCGAGCAGACGGACTTCTCGGCCCCCGGCGGCTACTTCCGCGACTTCTTCGGGACGCCGCAGTTCCGGAACATCGAGAACCTCGTCCTCTCCGCGTGGCCGAAGAACGTGGCCATCGAGGAGGGGAGCGTCGATCCGACCACGGGTCAGCCGCTGATCCCTGACGTCGTGGCCAGCTGCACCGGCGCCACCATCGACACCTGCACCTACTGGCGGTGGTTGCAGGGCACCTCGATGGCGTCCCCGCACGCGGCCGGTGTCGCCGCGCTCGTGGTCAGTGCGCACGGCAGGAAGGACAGGGCCAACGGCGGCCTGACCCTCAGGCCCGACAAGGTCGAGGACATCATGAAGGCCACCGCGACCAGGACGCCGTGCCCCGACCCGCCGCTCGTCGACTACCTCGACGAGGGCCGCGACGCTTCCTTCACGGCCCTGTGCGTGGGCACCGCCCGCAAGAACGGCTTCTACGGACGAGGCATCGTCAACGCCGTGGGCGCGGTGAGCTGAACCGCGCCAAATACGCGAACTTGTCGCGATTTCGGCGCTCCTGGCGACCCACATCGCGACAAGTTCGCGAAAAGGGACAACTGGGGAGGCATGCCCTGCCGCCGTCAGGACGACGGCGGGAGGGTGCGCAACCCCAGCTCGGCGAGCTGCGCCGGGGCGACCGGCGTGGGGGCACCCGTCATCGGGTCCGTTCCCGACTGGGGCTTGGGGAAGGCGATGACCTCGCGGATGTTGTCCTCGCCGGCGAGGATGGCGACCAGGCGGTCGATGCCGAAGGCGAACCCGCCGTGGGGCGGAGCGCCGTAGCGGAACGGGTTCAGGAAGAACCCGAAGCGGCGCTCGGCGTCCTCGTCGGTGACGCCGAGCAGGTTGAAGATGCGCCGTTGCAGCTCGGGCTCGTGGATCCGGATCGAGCCGGAGCCAAGCTCCCAGCCATTGAGCACGAGGTCGTAGGCGCGGCTGCGGACCGAGAGCGGCTCGGCTTCCAGGCGGTCGAGATCGTCGGGGTGCACCCGGGTGAAGGGGTGGTGGGCCGGCTTCGGCCGGCCGGTCGCCTCGTCGATTCCGACGAACAACGGGAAGTCGACCACCCACACGTAGCGGTACGGCCCCTCGTGCACCGGCGGCCGGCCGAGGTCGTTGCGCAGCTGCCCCAGGACCTCGCAGGTGGTGACCCACTCGTCGGCGACGACGAGGAGCACGTCGCCCGGCTCGGCACCGAGGGCCGACGACAGGCCGGCCTGCTCGGCGTCGGACAGGAACTTGGTGACCGGCCCCTCGAGCGAGCCCTCCTCGGCCACCTTCATCCACACCAGGCCCTTGGCCCCGAGCTGCTTGGCCCGGGCGGTCAGCGCGTCGAGGCGGCTGCGGCCCAGCTCCTCGGCCATGGCCGGCACGCGGATGCCCTTGATCGACTCCGCGGCGGCGAAGGCCTTGAACTCCGTCGCCGCGAAGAGCTTCGTCAGCTCGGCCAGCTCCATGCCGAAGCGGAGGTCGGGCTTGTCCACGCCGTAGCGGTCCATGGCCTCGTGCCATGTGATGTGCGGGATCGGTGCTGGCCACTCCCCGGTCACCGCCTCGGCCGCGTCCAGCACGGCCTCGCTGATGACCTCCAGCACGTCGTCCTGGTCGACGAAGCTCATCTCGGCGTCGAGCTGCATGAACTCGTACTGCCGGTCGGCCCGCAGGTCCTCGTCGCGCAGGCAGCGGGCGATCTGGAAGTAGCGGTCGACGCCGGCGACCATCAGCAGCTGCTTGAAGAGCTGCGGTGACTGGGGTAGCGCGTAGAACGAGCCGGGCGACTGGCGCGACGGCACGAGGAACTCGCGGGCGCCCTCCGGGGTCGAGGGGACGAGCATCGGCGTCTCGACCTCGACGAAGCCCTGGCGCTCCATCGCGGCCCGGATGGCCGAGTTGACAGCGCTCCGAACGCGCAGGTTGCGCTGCATGCGCTCGCGACGCAGGTCCAGGTAGCGATGGCGGAGTCGGACCGCCTCGTCGACCTCGTCGGCGCGCGAGTCGATCGGGAAGGGCGGCGGTTCGGCCGTCGACAGGATCTCGACCTGGCAGTCCCCGACCTCGACCTCTCCGGTCGGGAGGTTGGGGTTGACCGTGCCCTCGGGCCGCAGCCGGACCGTGCCGGTGATGCGCAGCACGTACTCGCTGCGGACGTCGGCGGCCTGGTTGACGACGCACTGGACCAGGCCGGTGTGGTCCCGCAGGTCGAGGAAGGCCAGGTGCTCGCCGTGTTCGCGGCGCCGGGCCACCCAGCCGCACAGGCTGACGGTGCGTCCGGCGTCGCTGGCCCGGAGCGTCCCGCACTGGTCGGTGCGCATGCTGGTCGGACGGCTGATGCTCATGACGGCAACCAGGCCCGGACCGCGTCGACGAGCCCCGTGCGGGCGACCGCGTCCTGTCGCCGTTCGCCCTGCCGCTCGTCCGCCCGCGGCTCGTCGGCCCGCAGCGCGCGGAGCGTGACGACGCCGGCGGCCAGCTCGTCCGGGCCGACGATCACGGCCACCTCGGCACCCGACCGGTCGGCGGCCTTCATCTGACTCTTCATGCTCCGCTGGTCGAACGACCGGTCAGCGGCGATGCCGGCCGCCCGGAGCTCGGCGGCGACGGCCAGCGCCTCCTGACCGCCCGTCGTGTCGACGACGTAGACCCGGACACGCGCCGTCGGGGCCGCGAAGACGCCCTCAGCATCGCAGGCCAAGAGGATCCGCTCGATCCCCGCGCCGAAGCCGACGCCCCCGGTTCCCGAGGGCCCGCCCAGCGCCTCGACGAGGCCGTTGTAGCGACCGCCGCCACCGATGGCGTTCTGCGCCGAGTCGAGGGCGTGGGACGGGAACTCGAACAGCGTGTGGTTGTAGTAGTCGAGGCCGCGCACCAGCCGGGGGTCGATCTCGTAGGCAATGCCCAGGACCTTCAGTCCCTCTTGCACCCGATCGAAGCGCGCCTCCGCGTCGCTCGTGAGGTACTCCAGGACCTGCGGCGCTGCGGCCACGATCGGCTGGTCCTCCGGCCGTCGGGAGTCCAGGACCCGCAGCGGGTTGAGCGCCAGCGTCTCCCGGCTCTGCTCCGACAGGTCGGCCGCGTTGCGCTCCAGGTAGGTCGTCAGGGCGGCCAGGTACGCCGCGCGGCTGGCGTCGTCACCGAGCGAGTTGACGACCAGGCGCCGCTGGGTCAGGCCGAGGGCGCGGTGGAAGCCGTCGAGGAGGGCGATGACCTCGACATCGGCATCGGGGTCGTCCGTCCCGACGATCTCCGCATCGACCTGGAAGTGCTGCCGGTAGCGCGCCGCCTGCGGGGCCTCGTAGCGGAAGTTCGGACCGGCGGTCCACGCCTTCCACGGCACGGCCGGGCGGTGCTCGGCGAAGGCCCGCATGAGCCCGGCCGTGATCTCCGGGCGCACCGCGACCTGCCGGCCGCCCTTGTCCTCGAAGGCGTACATCTCCTTGCGGACGATGTCGGTCGACTCGCCGACGCGCTGGAACACCTCGAGGTGCTCGATGAGCGGGGTGATCACCAGACCGAACCCGGCCCGCTCGGCCAGCTGGGCGAAGATGGCCAGCAGGCGCGCCCAGCGCTCGGACTGCGGCGCCAGCACGTCGGCCATGCCGCGGGGAGCCTGGAAGTCGGGCACGAGGGGGCAGGCTAGACCGTGCTCACCGCCGTTCGGCGGTGGGTTCGACCAGCTGCGGCGATCGACACGGTGAGCGTGTCACGGATGTGCCCACCAGGCGGGCACATCCCTGACAGCCTCCGAACATGTCACGGAAGTGCCCGCGAGCAGGCGGGTCTGGGCCGGCTGGGCGCGGGCAGGCCGGCTAGCCGCGGCCGCCGCCGGGCACGATGCGATATGCGTCGTAGACGGCGTCGATGTTCTTGATGGTGCGCAGCACCGCGTCGAGGTGGTTGGGGTCGGCCATCTCGAACTCGAAGCGCATGCTCGCCACGCGGTCCGAGCCCGTGTGGGTCGAGCACGCCACGATGTTGACGTGCTGCTCCGAGAGGACGTTGGAGACGTCCCGGAGCAGCCCTGACCGATCGAGCGCTTTGACCTCGACCGAGGCGCGGAACATGGCGCCCGTGGTGTTGCCGTCCCACTCGACCTCGATGAGCCGGGCCGACTGGTCGGCCATCAGGGCGACGGCGTTGGCGCAGTCGGTCCGATGCACGCTGACCCCGCGGCCGCGGGTCACGAAGCCGGTGATCTCGTCGCCGGGCACGGGGGTGCAGCAGCGGGACAGCCGGACGAGGAGGTCGTCGAGCCCCTCGACGTGGATGCCGACGTTGCCGGAGCCCTTCCGGATCCGCGAGGGGGCGCGGACGCTGGAGGGCAGCACCTCGTCGTCCTGCCCGCTCCGGAGGGAACGGGAGATGCGCTGCGCGATCGAGCGGCCGGACACCTGGTGCTCGCCGATGGCCCGGAACATGGCGTCGACGTCGGTGTAGCTGAGGTGCGCCGCCTCCCGGGCCAGCGCGTCACCGGCCAGTATCTTCTGGACGGGGAGGCCCTCGCGCCGAAGGGCGTTGGTCAGCTCGTCCCGCCCGGCCTCCAGCGCGTCCTCCCGCCGCTCCTTGCTGAACCACTGGCGGATCTTGTTGCGAGCCCGCGGGCTCTGGACGATCTTCAGCCAGTCACGACTGGGCCCGGCGCGGTCGACCTTGGAGGTGAAGATCTCGCAGGTGTCGCCCGACTGCATGACGTGGTCGAGCGGCACCAGCCGCCCGTTGACCCGGGCGCCGATGCAGGCGTGACCGACCTCGGTGTGGATGGCGTAGGCGAAGTCGATCGGGATCGCCCCTACGGGCAGCGTGATGACCCGGCCCTTGGGCGTGAAGACGAACACCTCGTCGTGCTCGAGGTCGGTCTTCAGGTTCTCCATGAACTGGTCGGGGTCGTTGGTGTCGGCCTGCCAGTCCATGATGCGGTTCAGCCACGCCAGGTCGTCGGAGGGGGAGCCCTCCTTGTAGGCCCAGTGCGCGGCCACGCCCCACTCCGCGCGGTGGTGCATCTCCCGGGTCCGGATCTGCACCTCCAGCGGGCGGCCGCCGGGTCCGATCACGGTGGTGTGCAGCGACTGGTAGAGGTTGAACTTGGGCATGGCGATGTAGTCCTTGAACCGCCCCACCACCGGCTTCCACGCGCCGTGGATGCAGCCGAGCGCGGCGTAGCAGTCCTTCACCGAATCGACGACGACCCGGATGCCCACCAGGTCGAAGATGTCGTCGAACTCCTTGCCCCGCAGCACCATCTTCTCGTAGATGCTCCAGAGGTGCTTGCCTCGGCCGGTGACCTCGGCATCGATCTTGAGCTCGGCCAGCCGGCCCTGGACCTCGGCCACGACCTCCGCCACGTAGTGGTCCTGCTCGGGCGTGCGCAGGGCGACCAGGCTGTCGATCTCGGCGTAGCGCTTGGGGTGGAGGGCGGCGAAGGACAGGTCCTCGAGCTGCTGCTTGATCTCCTGCATGCCGAGGCGGTGGGCCAGCGGGGCGTAGATGTCGAGCGTCTCCTGCGCCTGGCGCACCTGCTGCTCGGGAGCCATGGCGGCGATGGTGCGCAGGTTGTGGAGGCGATCGGCCAGCTTGATGATCAGGACGCGCAGGTCCTTGGCCATCGCCACGAGCATCTTGCGCATGGTGGCGGCCTGCTGCTCCTCGCGGGAGTCGAAGCGGATCCGCTCCAGCTTGGTGACCCCGTCGACGATCTGGGCGACCTCGGCACCGAAGCGCTCCTCGATCTCGGCCGTCGTGATCTCGGTGTCCTCGACGGCATCGTGGAGGAGGGCGGCGGCGACGGTGGTGTCGTCCAGCCCGATGTCGGCGACGACCTTGGCCACCGAGATGGGATGGTTGATGTACTTCTCACCGCTCTTGCGCCACTGGTGCTCGTGCGCCTCCGCCGCCACCTCATAGGCCCGCACGATGGTGCCGATCGGCGCCTTCGGGTGGCGCTGGCGGTAGGCGTCGACGACCGGGGCGATCTCGTCGGCCGGTATGAGCGCGTGCCGTCGCCACGGCAGGACCCGGTCGACGGTGGCCACGGCTCGCTCCTTCCAGCTCTCCTAGTAGGTGATGAGGCTCTCCACCTCATAGCCCTTCAGGTTGTCCCGACCGCCCAGGTCCTCCAGCTCGATGGCGAAGCCGAGGCCGACCACCTCGGCTCCCAGGCCCTCGACCAGGCGGACCACGGCGCTGGCCGTCCCGCCCGTGGCGAGGACGTCGTCGACGATCAGGACGCGCTCGCCGGGCATCACCGCGTCGCGGTGGATCTCGAGCTTGTCCGTCCCGTACTCGAGGACGTACTCCTCCCGGGCCACCGCCCAGGGCAGCTTGCCGGCCTTGCGCACGGGGACGAACGAGGCGCCCCGCCGGTACGCCACCGGCGCGGCCAGGATGAAGCCGCGGGCCTCGATCCCGACCACGGTGCCGATGTCGACGCCGGAGAAGCGGTCCGCGATGGCGTCGACCGCGAAGCGGAAGGCGTCGGGATCACCGAGGAGCGGTGTGATGTCGCGGAAGGTGACGCCCGTGCGGGGGTAGTCCGGGATGTCCCGGATGTGGTCCCTGAGCCAGCTCGCATCGGCCGCCATCACTGGAGGATACCGCTCCGGACCTCCGCTTCCCGATCCTCGCGCCGGAGCGCGCCGTAACGCACCGGAGCGCACCGCAGCACGTCGCTCAGCGGCGGCGCTTCTTGCGGGGCCGGGGGGCGTGGGTCAGGGCCGCGGGCTTGACCGCGGTCGGCGTGGCCGGAGTGGCCGGCGCAGGGGCCACCGGACGGGCCGCCGGGACGTTCGGCTCCCCGACTTCGGTGCCTGGGGCGGGTTGGACGGCCGCGCTGGTGCTGGCCGAGGATCGCGGTGTCGGTGCCGGTGTCGCCACGCGGGAGCGGCCAGCAGGCCGCGTCCGCTTGTCCTTGCCCTTGAGCATGGCGAGGATCGGCGTGGCGACGAAGATCGACGAGTACGAACCGGCCAGCAGCCCGACCAGCAGGGCCAGCGCGAAGTCCTCCAGGGCGACCGCGCCCA